>CAYSHZ010000102.1:0-11802 GCA_964430905.1 uncultured Thermoanaerobaculia bacterium
CACAAGCGGATGTTCATTCGTTACCAATTATGATTAATTACATTGATCACTTGAGTCAATCACAGAAGGAGGAGAGATGAATATCAATAAGGGTATGAGAGTATTTTGGACACTGGCAATCGGTGTCCTGATGATTGGGTGTTCGGGTGGGGCGACTCAGGAAGCTCAGCAGCCGGAAGCTTCCGTTAAGAAATATGGAAACACAACCGAGATACCACGAGAAATCACGACCCCGGACGTTGCAGAGACCTCGATCGGGACGCTGGAATTTTTTGATGGTGTTCCGACCAAGGAAACTGCCGATACGGTTCAGGAATACCTCGACAGGGCGAGGGGAGTTGATGCTTTCCTCAGGGGGATTCCTGGCGCTTCACTTCAGGGACTCTTTGAAGGTCCCGGAACACTTGGCGTAGACGCAGTAGGCAAGGTGGCGATTTTTGATCATCTGATGGATTCCCACGCGTTGTTCCTGACAGCGAATACATCGACACTCTACATATTCCCGTACGTGACAACCAAGGATCTTGGCCCCATTGTCGTCGAAGTCCCTCCTGGGATGCTGGGCGCCTTTAATGACGCATGGTTTCGCTACGTTGGTGATGTCGGTCTCGCGGGGCCCGACCGAGGGAAGGGTGGTAAATACCTTGTGTTGCCTCCTTCATACGAAGGGGACGTGCCGGACGGTTACTTTGTTGTCAAGCCGAAGACCTTTGCGACCTGACTCTCCATGAGAGGGAATAACTCGAAGGGGATAGATGTGGCCGTCAAGAATGTCAAGGACAATCTCAAGGTCTATCCGCTTTCGGAAAAGGCCGATCCAAACCCGGTTGAATACATCAGCATGTCCGGAAAATACTTCAATACGATTCACTCCAACGATTACACATTTTATGAGCATTTGAATCGTTGGATTCAAGAGGAAAGTGATGAAATGTTGGATTCGGAGACCAAGGGTCTGTTTGCTTCTATTGGAATCAAGAAGGGCCAGGAATTCGCTCCTGATGAGCGCATGAAGAGAATCCTGACAGACGCAGTCGCCATCGGCAATGCTGCCGCCCGTGCAAATAATTACTATCCAAGAGGCGATCTCAAGATGGTCTATTTCTATGATGATCAACCCACCGAGTGGGTGATGGCCTATCCCGGAAAAAACGTCTTCTATAACTATGATGGTGCAATGAACACCGATGCACGAGCGTTCTTCCACTACACCTACACTGCGGTAACCCCTGCGATGGCAACCCCTCATGTCGGGAAAGGTTCGGATTACTGTATCGCTTTCAAAGACTCGAATCACGAAGCATTCGATGGTGGGAACACCTACAAGATTCACCTTCCCAAGGATGTGCCCGTCGCCGATTTTTGGGCACTCACCATGTATGACAGCCAAACCCGTTCGCAGTTGCAGACCGATCAGCCCTTTCCGACGGTTGGCAGTCAGGATGAAGGAATGGTGCAAAACGACGACGGGTCATATGACATCTATTTTTCTCCTCAGGCGCCTGAGGGTTTTGAAAAGAACTGGCTCCAGACGATACCCGGCAAGAGTTGGTTCGTGATCCTGAGAATGTATGGGCCTCTCAAACCATTCCTTGACAAGACCTGGCGACCGAGTGAAATCGCCTTGGTGGGAGTTTCCTGAAGCTTAACCTGTGGAGTAGTGGGTTACGAAGTCGTTGTGGCGCCGATTTCAATTTTGAACACCTCCTGCCAAGCGTTGGCGCCGGCATTCGATATCTGCTTTCGCCAAAAAACGGACTCAATATTTCCCTGGACTACGCGTATGGAAAAGATTCCGATGCGGTCTATTTCTTTGTTGGAGAGGCTTTTTAAATGATCACGTGTACCCTCCGCATGAATTTTGGTCCGGAAAACAGGGCTGGGGCACTCCAAGTCTTGCGGTCTCTCAAGGGCCCGGTGCGCTCCCAGCCCGGCTGTACCCAGACCTTGCTGATGAGCGATGTTCAAGACAGTTCCGTTCTGACCTGGGTATCTCGATGGCGAAGTCGAATGGAGCTTGATCGCCACATCCAGTCAGACCACTTCCGCCGCATCCTGTCCGTGATGGAACTTGCATCGTCGGCCCCCGAGATCGAATTTGAGAGTGGGAGTGAACTCTGGGGGTTGGACCTGATCGACGAGGTTCTCGGCGGGGAGACTTCCCCTCAAAATCATCCGAAATACGTGGAACACAACACACACGAAGGAGTTATAGAACAATGAGACAAACAGTACTGAGAACCGTGATTCTGGCGACCGCTGTCGCGGTGATCATTCCGAGCGCATCGCAGGTTGCTGCCGAGGTGACCCCCGGTTTCAACAACGAAATCCCCGAGAGCATCATGACCCCCGACTCCGTGGACACTCGGATCGGGACCCTGGAGTTTTTTGACGGGATGCCCTCGGCCCGGACCGTGACCATGGTCTATGACAACCTGGATTTTCTTCGGGGCGTCGAGGTCTTCTTGAACGGGATTCCTGCGACCTCGATTGAAGGATTGCGCAAGGGGATGCTGCAGTTGGGCGTGAAAAGGTCCAACCATGTCATGATCACCGATACGCTGTTGGATTCCGAGGGATTGTTCCTGACCGGGAACACAGACACCGTCTACGCGTCGGCATTCCTCAACCTGCTTGAGGATGGACCGACCGTCGTGGAGATCCCTCCGGGCTGTGGACCGGGTACCTTGGATGATGCATTCTTCCGATTCGTCATCGATATGGGCGCTCCCGGACCCGACCGGGGCAAGGGGGGCAAGTATCTGATCCTGCCGCCGGAGTACGAAGGAGATATCCCTGAAGGGTATTTCGTCGCCCGCTCGAGGTCTTATGTCAACTGGCTGATTCTCAGGGGTTTCCTGGTCGATGGGAAGCCGGATGCGGCTTCTGAAATGTTCCGGACCGGCCTCAAGGTCTACCCCCTTGCCGACGTGGATCATCAGCCCCAAATGGTCTTCTTCGACGCCTCCGGGAAAGAATTCAATACGATCCATGCAAACAATTTGGATTTTTACGAGGAACTCCATGGCGTGATCGACCGCGAACCGATTTCGATGCTGGAGCCGGAGCTGCGTGGGCTTTTCGCGTCGATTGGAATCCAGAAGGGGAAGCCGTTCGCACCGGATGCGCGTATGAAAGCGATCTTGACCGACGCCGTCGCGGTTGGGAACGCCACCGCGCGAGCGATGTTTCTCAGGCCCCGCCTTGACGGCGCGTTCATCTATGAGAACAGCTACTGGTATACGGCTTTTGTCGGAGGAAGCCATGAATGGCTCAAGGATGCCGGCGAAGGCGGTCGATACCTGGATGCCCGTACTCTTTTCTTCTACCAGGCGACGGTCAATACCCCGGCCATGGTCCTCAAGATGATCGGAAAGGGTTCGCAATATGCCGGCTGTGCCGTCGACTCCGACGGTAACTACCTCGACGGCAGCAAGAACTATAAGCTGAACATCCCGAAAGACGTTCCCGCCAAGGATTTCTGGTCGATAGTTGTCTACGATCCTCAGACCCGATCCGAACTTCAGACTGGCCAACAATTTCCCAGCAAGAACAACAAGAAGGTCGGGCTCGTCGAAAATCAGGATGGTTCGGTCGATCTCTACTTTGGACCGATCGCGCCAAAGGGACACGAGAACAATTGGATCGAGACCGTTCCGGGGAAGGGCTGGTTCTCCTATCTCCGCCTCTACGGTCCCCTGGAGCCGTGGTTTGACAAGACCTGGCGGCCGGGTGACTTTGAGTTGATCAAGGAATAGCCTTCATGAACGTCAAGAACCGTTCGATGACGATTACGGCCGAGGTTGTAGTTTCATCAGGTGGGGCCAACGAAAGAACTCGAAGTGTAAGGAGATCAAATAATGAAAACGCAACTAAAACCTATACTGGGGATCGCCGTCCTTCTGGTAGTGGCGCCGGCCTTGGTCAGCCTCGCTGACGATACCGCCGAGCTGGCGAAGGCAGCGCAGAACCCAATCGCCAACATGATCAGTCTGCCGCTGCAGCTCAATACCAGCCTCGACTGGGGGCCTGAAGAAGGGACCCTGAACGTCTTGAATGTGCAGCCGGTATGGCCCTTTTCCAATGGCAAGATCAATTTCATCAACCGCACGATTATGCCGGTGACGCAACAGCCCAAGCTGACTCCGGATGGAAGCTCGAAGTTCGGCCTTGGGAATATCACTCACACGACGTTTTTTTCGCCTGCGGCGGCGAGCCCCTTGACCTGGGGTGTGGGCCCCGTTCTCAGTATGCCGACGGCAACCGATGACCGTCTTGGACCTGATGCATGGGCTGGTGGGCTGGGGGTCGTGGCCTTGACCATGCCCGGGCACTGGGTCGTTGGAGGCCTCATTCAGAACCTGTGGTCCTTCTCCGGCGACGACGACGTCAATCAGTTTCTCTTCCAGTATTTCATCAACTACAACATGGCCGGTGGATGGTACGTAAGCTCGGCGCCGATTATTACCGCCGATTGGAATGCCGATTCAGGCCAGCAGTGGACCATTCCCTTCGGTGGCGGTGTCGGCAAGATCTTCAAGATTGGGAAACAGCCCATGAACGCCCAGTTCCAGGCATTCTACAACGTTGAGAAACCGGATTTCGTCGGTGATTGGAGTCTGCGTTTTCAGCTCCAATTCTTATTTCCGAAAGGGAAATAGATGTTGAAGAAGGTATTTTCGGTCTGTCTCGAGGCCAAGAGTTACATGGTCAAGTTCTGAGTCATCTGTCTCTTTCTTTCATCGGTTTATGGACCCGTACAGGGTCGATGACCAGATTCGGATGAGCGCCTCGCGCACGGGCTCCGGGTTGCTTCGAGGACGACGACCGAAGGTATGTATCAGCATCGACACATCAAGCCGGTTGAGTGCGATCGCGACCGGACGGGCATCGAACGCCGGGATCAACCCCTCCTCCTGGTGCTGCTTGATGCGAGCGGCGACCGCATCGTCGAACGCGGCCAGAAATTTTGCCCAATGAAGTTCAAGGCACTCGTCGGAGGAGAATTAGGACGTCACGCCAGGAAGGTCTCACAGCTACGATGGACGTTTCCGCATTCCCTGTAGGTCTGAGACAATGGTGACGGAGGTCATTCACGAACCGATGCCCCATGTGCCATCTATCCCACTCGTGCGGGCGGGCGTCGTCCATCCGCTCCTTCATGAAGCCCGTGCCGTCGGTGCGCCGGTCGGGCGTTTTCTCGAGCGGTTCAACATCCCAGGGGCCGTGGAGGAAGATCCCGGCTTGGTCGTTCCGGAGTTGCCGCTTTGGCTATTCGTGGAGGCGATGGTGTGCCGTGAGGCGGGCCCTCTTTTCGGCATGCATGCCTGCTTGAAAACTCCCTACCTCGAGATTCCCACCCTCCTTCCCTGTCTCCAGGGTTCCCTGAATCTGAAGGAGCTTCTCGTCCGACTCTGTGCCGCCTCCCCAACCCAAAGCAACTCCTCCCGGTATGCCCTTCGAGAGGAGGGGGACCTCCTTTGGATAGAAGAAACCTCCCCGCCACTGATCCCGGACTGTCCAGGTGTGGTTCTGTTTGACGTGATGGGAATGATGCAGATGGTCCGGCTGGCGGCCGGACAGGACTGGATTCCGCCGGTGATCTCCCTCAACCTCAGCCGCTGCACGGAGATTGAAACGGCGCCGAATCTGAATCCCAGCCGAATCCTCTTCTCCCGGCCCAGGTACGGCATCGCGGTGCCGCGGCGGTTGTTGCCGATGTGGGTGGATTCTGTGGGGGATCATTCACTCCCGGGTGAAGTACCTGGCGACCTGAGCGCTGTTGGAGATTTCCCCTCCCAGCTGCTGATAGCCCTTCCTTCGTATCTCCCGGAAGCCGGATTCAGCATTGGACTCTTTGCCAAGGCCATCGACATGAGCGTTCGCACCCTCCAGAGACGCCTCGGCGAGGCCGGCACGTCGTGGTCCCGAGTGCTGGAGCGGACGCGCTTTCTCAAGGCGCTGGCTCTGCTTCGCGAAACCGACTTGAAGATCGTCGAAGTCGCGTGGGAGGTTGGGTACACCCATGCCTCCACCTTCTGTCATTCCTTCCACAAGCTCAGCGGTGTTTCACCTTCCGAATATCGGTGGCACTTCGGTGAAATGGGAACCTCAGGCCAGGAGGCTTCAGGGCAATAAATAAGCGTCGCATTTCGATCGCCGGTGAGAAGGTCGGGTGAGGATCTTGGGCATTTATTCATCGATCCCCGCAGGGACCTCTGGTGGTCTTCCCTCCGTGCCTCATTCTCCCGTCGGGCCTGTGGGTGTTTCGAATGAAGAGGTCATTGCGGAATCGGGATCGTGATTCCGGCCTCCCTCAGCTTTCTGGTAATGGCTCAACGCAGTTCGCTATCAATTTCAAAGCAGTTTCGTGCTCATTGCAGTGGAATACTCGGGATCGGAAACGCCAGAGTCGCAATAAAGGTGCTTCCCTGGAGCGTCGTTCGGGCGCCGGTCTCCCAGAAGTACCGGAGGTTGAGAGAACCCCAAAATTTCTTCTTGCTGGCAAGTGGGATCGTGACATCCGGCCCGAAGCCGTACACCCTGTGTTTTCCGAAGAGTGGCCCGTCGGGCAAGTCGAAGTCCAAACCAAAATCATCGTTCGTGATCTTCCACTGCGCGTAGTAGGCGATCCCGACGTTGACCGCGCCCTTCATGAAAGACTTTCCGAGTCCACCCTCGAGGGTGAGGATATCTCCGACGCGGACATCGGAGTCCTCTTTCTTACCATGAATTTCGTAGGAGGCGGTGGCCGCGAAGTTCCAGCTCTTCGCTTTGTCGAGGTACAGTGTCGTCCCGCCAAAGATCTCGTACGTCCACATTCCGAGGCCGGTGTTGTTCTCACCGGAGGCCTCGTATTTCCCGGTCGGGGCAAAGAGACCGAGACCGGCGTTGAGGTCCGCTCGGTCCAGGTGCCATCCGAGGGTGAAGGGCTGGATGTAGAGGTCGGCAAATCCGGTACTCAGGTTGCGGTTGATCTCCAGGACTGGGAACTGCAGCTTGCCGTTGGCAAGAGCCGGCCAGATAGCGGCGCTGTAGTTTGCGCCGAAGATCTTGAAGTCTGACACCCACAACAGCCCTACGACCCCGGCCTTGATGTCGATGGCTCCGCCGCCGAGAATGGGGGCGATCTCATCACCGTTCTTGTCCAGTGCCCTGTCCGGTGAGTACTGGTAGAACACCGGGACTACATAAAAACCAGGAGGCGGCTGGGTTCCCGACAACAGTCCTATGTCGCCCTTGGTATTTGCACCGGCGAGCTGTGCAGCGGCCATCGTTGGCATCAGCAAGACGATCGAGATCGCCACGAGTATCATCCTATTCATAACACCCTCCAAGAGTATTCAATAGAGTAATTAGCATTGGTGTAAGCAATCGAATGTGGAGCAATCTCGTGTTCCCTGTTCAATCCCGATCGCTGTTCTTGCCCGCCACCGCCACTGTTCTCCTTCCCTCTTCGTGAGTGACAAACCTGGTACGGAATACTAGAACGACGCCATCGATGAGAGTTAGGATTTCGCGCCGGTCAGACTGGGCATCAGCATGATTAGCGTCTGAGCCCCGGATATTCTCATGATCCCTGATTGGTGACCATCCGCTTTCAACGTCTTCGACCCGATCAAGGCCCATTTTCAGAATGGTCTTAACGACGTCTATTCATCGGACGCAGATAAGCGGACGCAGGAAAGCCTGCCGGTTGAAAGGGCGGGGCATTCTGCGTGGCACGAAATCCTAAGTTGCAATGGTCACGTCGTTCTACCATCGAATGGAAGGAATAGGGAATATCTATGACTAGGTATATGAAATATTGGATGGCTCCTTGGGTTTACTATTGATTTTGTTGTTTTGGCGGGAGGTCAGTGAGAAAGAAGAAAATGCAATCCTGAATGATTTCGAGACAGGTGTATCAACAGAGGAGAAATGAAATGACACTGAAACAAATATTGAAGCACTCGTTTTCAGCCTGTGGATTATTGCTATTCGCAAGTCTGGTCCATGCTGTGGACAATAAACCCAACATCGTCGTCATCATGGCAGATGATGTTGGGACCTGGAACGTCAGCGCATACCATCGCGGGATGATGGGCGGAAGTACGCCCAACATCGACCGACTCGCCAAAGAAGGCGCACTGTTCACCGACTATTACGCCCAACAATCGTGTACGGCGGGCCGGGCCGCATTCATCCTTGGGCAAACACCGTTTCGCACAGGTTTGCTGAAGGTTGGATTGCCTGCCGCCAAACAAGGTATACAGGATAAAGATCCCACGATCGCCGAGCTGCTCAAACCTCTGGGCTACGCAACAGCGCAGATCGGGAAAAACCATCTTGGTGACCGCAACGAGTATTTACCTACCGTACATGGATTCGACGAGTTCTATGGCATGCTCTACCACCTCAACGCCATGGAGGAACCGTACCAGGAGGACTACCCGAAAGGTGCCGATTTCCTCGCTAAATTCGGTCCGCGTGACCTTTTGGAAGCAACGGCCAGCGACGTGGACGATCCGACGACCGACCCACGCTGGGGTCGGGTGGGCAAACAGAAGCTCATAGACGGCGGTCCGCTGCCGCCGGGACCGAACATGGATCCTCAAGCGAGGTTTAACATGGAGAACATAGACGAAGAGCTGGTGCGCCGCTCGAAAGACTTCATGGAGCGCTCCGTCAAGGCCGACAAGCCGTTTTTCCTCTGGCACAACACGACGCGCACACACGTCTGGACTCATTTGTCTCCCAAGTGGCAGGGCAAGAGTGGCTATGGCCTCTACGCCGACGCCATGATGGAACTTGACTCCATCGTCGGCGAACTGCTCAAGACGCTGGATGATCTCGGCATTGCGGATAATACAATCGTGCTCTTCACCAGTGATAACGGTCCTGAAATTTTCAGTTGGCCTGATGGCGGAAATCAGCCGTTCCGGGGAGAGAAGGGCACCGTGTTCGAAGGTGGCTTCCGCGTCCCTATGCTTGTGAAGTGGCCCGGAGCAATCAAACCCGGCACCATCATCAATGACGTCATGGCCAACGAAGACTGGATGCCGACGCTGTTGGCCGGGGCCGGCGAACCAAATCTGAAAGAGAAGCTCTTAAAGGGGATGGCAGTAGACAGCAAGACATTCAAGAATCATCTGGATGGCTATAATTTCTTGCCGTTTTTCAAGGGTGAAGTTGACAAGGGACCGCGGCATGAATTCTTCTATTTCAGCGACAGCGGAGATCTCATGGCCGTGCGGTACAACGACTGGAAAATCTCATTCAAGACCATCAAGGGCAACCTATTCACAGGAAAGCCAGATACGACCAATGTTCCTATCGTGACAAACCTACGCCAAGACCCATGGGAACGCTATCAAGACGAATCTATGAGCTACGCCAGTTGGTGGGCTGATAAGCTGTGGACGCTCGTTCCTGCATCCGCCATCGTCGGGGATTTCATCCAAACGTTCAAAGAATACCCACCCAGCCAGGCAGGCGGTACGTTTGGCGTCGAGATGGCACTGAAAACGATCGAAGATGGAGCCAGTGGGGGTGGGAAGTAAAAATCTCGGAAAAATGAAATGACAGGACTCTTGTAAATTGAAATAAATCAAGGAGACAATATGAAGGAAAAATTATTGCTATGCCTTATTAGCATGTTTTTCATAGGCATAGGCACCGCCTCTGCAATGGAAACTTCCAAAGCCCCTAAAATGAAAATGACAACTGATATCCCGGAAGGTATTCTAACCCCGAATCATATAAACTCCCGAATCGGTGAGTTAAATATGGAGGATGGAGTTCCTACCGTTGAAACATCAGAGCTGATTTACGATAACCTTGATTTCAACCACGGAGTTACCTCTTTTCTGAGCGGTATTCAGATTGCTTCGATGGAAGCCATGAGAAAAGGCATCTTAACTTTTGGCCCTGCCAACAAAACTGTCCTTCTGTTTGAAGAACTCATGGATTCAAAAGCCCTTTTCCTCACACCTAATACAACAAGTGTCTATATGATGATGTGGTTAGAAATGAGCGACGAACCATATGTCTTGGAAACTCCGGCAGATGTGTTGGGTATTATTGATGACCACTGGTTTAAATATGTTGCCGATTTTGGCAGATTGGGAGATGACAAAAATCAGGGAGGTAAATTTCTCATCGTTCCTCCCGGATATGAAGGAGAAATCCCTGATGGATACATTGTAAAAAACACCAATACCTATGGTAACTGGGTTATCTGGAGAGGATTCCAAAAAAATGGTAGTCCTAAGCCGGCGATTGATTTGACCAAGAGAGTGTTTAAGGCTTATCCTCTTTCTCAGAAGGACAATCCACCGGCTGTAAAATTTGTGAATGTTTCGGGTAAATTCCTTAACACCATTCACAACATGGATGTTACGATATACGATGAAATCAATGCAGTGGTTCAAACAGAACCGGCTTATGGCCAAGACCCTGAAATATTGGGTTATTTAGCTTCAATCGGTATTGAAAAAGGCAAGGAATTTAAGCCGGACGCTCGAATGAAAAAGATTCTGACCGAGGCTGCGGAAGTGGCTTCGGTAACAGCTCGCACATTGATCTCCAGACCCAGGGATGAAACATTTTTGCTGTTCCCTAAAAATAGCAAAGTATGGACTAACCCGTTTGTCGGCGGTAGCTATAAGTTTGAAGTGGATGGAATCACTATACTTGATGGACGTGCAGCTTTTCATTTTTATGCTACTGGAATCACACCAGCAATGGCTAAGAAAATTATAGGTAAAGGCTCCAAATACGCCGTGGCCTATCTTGATAAAGAGATGAATCCTTTAGATGGTAACAAGACTTACAAGGTTCATGTTCCACCAAATGTACCAGCGAAAGATTTCTGGTCGTTTACACTGTATGATAACCAAACACGTGCCATGCTGCAAACAGACCAACGTTTCCCTGGACTGGATCAGAATAAAAAAGGACTGAAAGCAAATAAAGACGGTTCCGTTGATATTTATTTCGGTCCCAAACCTCCGGAAGGACTTGAAAATAACTGGATTCAGACCATTCCCAACAGAGGATGGAATATGTTGTTCCGTGTTTATGGACCGCTTGACCCATGGTTCGACAAAATATGGTATCCAGGCGATCCAGAACTCGCAAAATAAGATGTGAATTTAGGAAAAATCATAACTATCATACGACCCCCTTTATGGTGGGGTAGAATTTTGGTTACAAAAAAAAGCCGACAGAAAGATACGGTCGCAGTTTTGCATGTAAAAGATTGTTCGGCTAGCCCGCACCATACCTATCCCCTTGGGTCAGGTTGGTGGGGAATTCTCATACAGGCCTTCGCGCTCGTGCGCGCCCTAAAGGACGCGCCTACACTGAACTGCCGTGAATTCAACAATTTCGAAAATTGTAGGCTGGTCCTTCAGGGCCCGCGATCCGGGAGAAAATGCCTCACCAGGCGCCGACCTGAGCGAATAGGATAGGTATGGTTCGGGCTAGAGGCCAGGAGCTACATGGTAAAGTTCTGATGGTTTCGTTTTTGGGGGTCTGAATGAGATCCGGTGACAGTCTGAGAGTGATGCTTCGACAACTCGGCGGCCGTGCTGCGGCGAGTACGACTGTAGTTGGTGTTCTGCTGACGATGGCCGGTTGCACCTCGGTGGGTCCCGGAACAATCAATCGTGATCGACCGGCCTACGGTGAGAGCTTGGCGGACTCGTGGAAAGACCTGATGCTACTCAACGTGGTCAAGTTGCGATATGCAGATGTGCCGGTGTTTCTCGACGTGACATCGGTGATCAATCAATACATTCGCGAGGGTCAGATCGGTGT
>CAYSHZ010000103.1:0-11736 GCA_964430905.1 uncultured Thermoanaerobaculia bacterium
CCCCGCCCCTACGTTTTTCTTTGTAGGGGAGGGGTTTATCCCCTCCCGTTCTTCGCTTGTTCGGGCACATCGGCCTTTGAAAGGTATTTTTGCTGGCGCCTAAGCTGAGAGCTGAGAGCTGAGAGCTGATAACTGACCGCTCCCTCATCAGTACCGCCTCCGCATCTTGAAATCGATGCCATAGCTCCCGTCACTGTTACTGGAATCGTGGGAAGCCTCAATGAAGAGACCTGACCCCAGGTACCAACGGGCACTGATGATCTGATCCTTGTCCCCCGAAAGATTGCTCTGCAGGGTGACGGTGAGCGATGGACTCAGCTGCTTGACGACGGTCACCCGGGCCGAGGGATCCCCGGTTCCGGACTCGATGAACGGATCGACCCGAATCTGATCAACCGGCAACAACCACTGCTCCCGACTTCCCAAGACCTCGTTCATCCTCCGGGTCAACAGGGTCGAGGCCAACGTTAACCCGACGGCGCCCCCGGGATCACTCCTGCCCACCTGCCCCAGAGCCATCAGCGAGTAGATCTCGGCGGGATTCAACGGTGGATCCGACGACACTGTCGGGACCAGTCGATCGATCGTCCCGGTCAGGCTGAGCCAAACCTCGTATTCCCTGATACCGGCCCTCGCCTGAAAGTCCAACATCGGATCGATTCCGGTGGGATCGGAGAAACTGATCTGACCACGCTCCAATTCGTATCGAATCCCCTGCAGCGTGAACTCGCCGCCCTCCATGAACTCGATATTGCCGACCAGCCCCGGATGCGCGTCGGTCCCTGTGATATTCAGGTCCGCGCTGCCCACCAGGCGGACAAAGGGGCTCCGGCTTACGAGGTTCTGTTCCGCACGAATGTGGAGATCCAGCCGAAGGCCATCCTTCTCTGGAGGCTTGACGTCCCCGAACCAGTCCATCAACAACGACGGAAGGTCGTCCTGCCTCCGAACCTCGGCACGGGTGACAACGAGATCCCCCGACAATTCCAGATCATCGACCGGACCCTCCAAGGCCCAATCACCCTCAATTCGGGGCACAAAGTCCGGGAAGAGCGGGAAATCCAACCCCTCAATAGTTCCGTCCAACCGGAGATGGGCTTCGCCACCTTCGACCCGGATCTGACCCCGGCCCCGACCCCGGCCTCGCATGAATTTGAACGTCAGGTCTTCCAGTGCCACCACTCCTGCGGAGAGAAAGACGGCCCCGTCAACATCACCGACCACCGACCGGGTACCGGGAAGACGGAAGGAACCCCGCTCGATCCGGGCGATGCCTTCCAGCCGGGGTTTCTCAAGATCACCCAGAATCTCCACGGTACCCGTTGCCCGCCCGGCAGGCTCCCACTCCGGCAGAAAGATCCTCAGCAGGCGCGCGTCAAACACACCCGAAACATTGCCGGTCAACTGACCCTGGGCGTCCAGAGCTCCTCGCAAGAAGACCAGATCCCCACCAACGTCGATTTCCAGGCCCCCCAGTGAAAAGCCGTTCGAATCCCACCGAAAACCCTGATCACGAAGGATCTCGGCCGGCTGGTCGCCCACGAGTAGTCCACCGTCTTCAATGGCGCCCTCAAGACCCGACACCCTCGCTCCCTCACCCCAGATTTTCAATGGAATCCTGAGAGACCCGGTCATCAATGGGCTTACATCCGGCGCCAAATGCCGCCCCAGCGCATCCATGGCCTCAATCTGAACGGAACCCAATCCCGACCACGACGCCCCGTTACGATCGAATTCGGCTTCCAGTTCGGCCGACATGACCCCATCGACCTTCCCCGAGATAGCGAGACCCGATGGGTCCAGGGCGGCACTCAAACGGCTTTCCTCTCCGGTGATCTCTACTCGACCCATCGGAAAGGGGTCGGCCAAGGGCCAGTCGAAGGAAGCATTCCAGTCGAAGACCTTCCCGAGGACTCGACTGAGACTCTCGGGGATCGCATCGGGCTCCATCTGATGCCACCGCACCTCACCGCCGAGGCGATCTGCCCCCAGATCCCACCGAACCTGCCCTTTCAACCCCCGATCAAATTCCACACCCGAAGCGGTGAAGGTACCGTTGCGAAGATTGACCGTTGCCGAACCTGACCCGATCTTCTCTCCCGCAACCTCAACATCCGTCAGACCCACCGCCCATGACCCGCGGCTGTCATCGATGGCGCCCCGAAGACCTCCCGCAAATCCAGCCTCGCCGGCAACAGACCCAGGCGGGAGGTTGATCCAGGAAGCCACAACCTCCAAGGGCAGCTGGTGGCCGTTGATCTGGAGGTCCAGTTCATCGTCTCCTGGTCCCGGTTCCCACCGAATGGCACCCGATATTTGTCCGCCACCGGATGCCAAACGGTATTGGCCATCCCGAAATCGGCATTGGCCACCGCCAATCGATGCATCGACAACCAGCCGATCCAGCATCATCGGCTCGAGGGCCACCTGCTCCACATCCATCCTGACCCCAACCGTCAACTGTTTCCATGGGCCAGAAAGGCCCACATCGATCCTGCCGTGACCCGAGATTCCTTTCGGGAAAATCTCGGTCCCCACCCACTGATTGACCGCAGGCAGGATTTCCGCCAACTGAGCCGGCTCAAGATGGATTCCCCATTCCGGAGCCCAAGAACCGACCATCAGCGGACCTTCCAGGTTGACGTTCGATGAACCGATACTGAGATGATCCGCGTCAAACTGCAACAGGCCCTTGGGGCTGAGTTCCAGGGCCAGTTCCCCAGTCACCGGCAGCGGACCCTCAATTCCCTGAAACCTGACCGTGGCGTTCCCATGGCCTTGAGGAAAATCATCACTGTTCCAGGCCACGTCGGCGATGATGTCCGCCTTGCTGCTCAGGCCGCCTGAAGGTACACCGAGATTTTCCAGGAGATCCGCCAAATCAAGACCCCGGCAACTGGCCTCCACATCGTGAGGAAAGGGCATCCGCAGTTGTCCGAGCCGATACCGACCTTCCAAACGTCCCCCAAAGAGTCGAGCCGTGTCAACCCGGCCCTCAAGCCCTCCGGGACCAACCTCAAGTCTTGCCTGGAGTCCTTCGATTGGAAAACCCCCAACGACGATGCGATTGGAAGTCAGACTTGCCTTGGCCACGGCATCTCGGCCGGTATCAATATCGGCATCAATGGTGATCGATCCCTCAAGCAGGCCTTTGGTCTTGATGATCCGGTCCAACTCGTGAGGGCCAAGCCGTGCCTTGATTTTTGCCGTCACCACTTCACCGGTCCATGTAACCGCACCCTCGACATTGAGGTCATTCCCCTCAAGGCGAACGGTCGGCAGTTCGAGTCCCCGTCCACGCCGCCGAAATGTCGCATTGACACCCAGGGTCACCGGAGCCACACCCGGAACAACCGCAGCAACCCTCTCAATCGAGGCAAAGCCCTGTGTCACGCCCTGGTCCTCAAGCCACGAGATGTCACCCTTATCTATTTCCAGCCCGAATCCTCCAGGCAATGCCAGGCCTTCGATGTTGATGTCCTTGAGATCCAAATGACGAACAACAATGCGAACGGGGGACTCACGGGACGTTTTCTTCATCACCGGCATGTCGCTGACGACCACACGAATGCCCCTGACCTCAACGGTATCCAATACAACCGCGGGACGTGTCACGAACAAACCACCCGGCTCGACGGAGAGCCAATCGATTTCGGCCTTGATACCCCCACCCTCCAGCCGAACAGCCGAGAGAATTACCCGTGGAGGCACCAATTGCCAGCCGAGATCACCAATTTCAAGATCGACGCCCGCCACGGTCGCGGCCACCCGTTCCAGCCTCCTGGCCGCAAACGAGCGCACACCGGCACTCTCCAGGACCCGCCACAGGCTGAGGACCAGGAGTACGACAACCGCCAGCGCAACCGAAACCGCAAGGATGGTGCGCCGGAGGTGCCGGTACCTCAGCCTCCCCGTTCTCCCCACTTCAGCTTCCGGTGCAGAACATGGAAATACGATCGACCCGGATCCGTCACCAGGCGCACCGGTTCCTCACATCGCCGGATTCGGACCAGATCCCGAGGCGTCAAGGGAAAACCCTCCTGGCCGTCCAACGTCAGATAAACTTCCTCGGATCGGCTCTCGAGGCGAATGTCGATCACCGAATCCAGGGGCAGGGCAATCGGGCGATTGGTCAGGGCATGGGGGCAGATGGGCGTCACCAGCACCACGGCAACGGTCGGATAGACGATCGGCCCCCCGGCGGAAAGGTTGTAGGCAGTTGAACCGGTGGGCGTCGCCACGATCAACCCGTCCGCCTTGAACCGGCTGAGGTATGCCTGGTCGACATGAACCGAAAGGACAACCATTCGGGCCAACGCGGACTTGTTGATCACGACATCGTTAAGGGCCCGTCGGATAATCGGTTCTCGGCCGGGACTCTCAACCGTGACCTCCAGACGTTGTCTTTCCTCCACTTCGAGGTTGCCTTCCAGGGCTGCATGGACCAACGGAAAGAGTCGATCCACCGAATGCTCAGTCAAGAAGCCCAGGGTACCCAGATTGATGCCGAGAATCGGCGTATTACCCACAGCGTCCCGGGTCACCGAGAGCAGGGTTCCGTCTCCACCCAGTACGACAACCAGATCCGTGGCGGACGCAAGATCCGATCTGGAGACCTGACCCGGACGGTCCAAGGTTTTCGACGATTCATGGTCCAGGACGGCCTCAATCCCAAGGCGCTCCAATTCGACCAGCAATTGCCGGCCCAACTCGATCGCCTCGCTGCTCGTCCCCTTGAGGACCACTCCAACACGTTCAGGCCGCTTCACCCTGACCTCCATTCCCCTAGAGCACCCATTGTAGTCGGTTTCGGCCGCGCAGGCTGATGTCCCAATCTCCTTTTGATCGGCGATAATGGACTGGATGTCAACTCTCGCCTTCTTCTCCTCGTCTGTCTAGTGTGCAACGAGCATCAACGATGACCGTCACCGATCCACCATCGCCTTTCGACGAGAGTGAGTTGGTCGAGAAGGCCAGGGCCGGGGACCGAGAGGCTTTTGGGAACCTGGTCGCCCGGAGCCAGCGCCGCGTGTGGCTTGTGTGTCGCCAGTACGTAGGCGCAGACGAAGCGGATGTGGCTTCCCAAGAGACGCTGATCAAAGCCTTTTCACGGCTCAGCGCATTTGACGGTCGGGCAGCCTTCTCAACCTGGGTCACAAGAATCGCCATCAACACCTGCCTGGACCTCCTTCGAAAACGGCGCCGTGAGGGTTTTCGTATCGTTGCCTCAGGTGACGACGAAGGTAGTTCATTCCCTGACATTCCCGACGATCGCGCCGACCCTGAAGAACGGGCCCGCCAAAAACAAACAATCACCCGCCTCGGGGAAGCCGAGGCCAACTTGTCGGACCGCCAAAGGGAGGTCTTTCGCCTCCGCTTCTACGCCGAAATGAGCCTCGATGAAATTGCGGGCAGCCTTGGTGTTCACACCGGAACCGTCAAGACGACGCTGCATCGCGCCGTCCACCGCCTGCGCAAAGAACTGGGAGGCATGAGATGACTCGCCACCTCAACGACAATGAACTGGCCGCGGCCACGGCTGGAATACCGCTGGATCCTGAGCAACAAAACCATCTTGAGGAATGTGTCAGCTGCCGCAGGGCCGTGGATGTATTCCTGGAAAAGGTCGATCAACGACGCAAAGAGATTGTTGAAGAAGCACCAGAGTGGGATGCCCAATTGCAGGCCATCCTTGATCGGCTGCCCCAGGCAAAGGTCATCCCCATGTTCGGACGACGACGGTGGAGGGGCCCACTCCTGGCCGCGGCGGCCACCCTGGTTGTCTCTATTGGAACCGGTTTGATCGTCCGCCAGACCGGACCGGCCCCTCAGCCCACTCCCAGGCCGGACATCGGAATCGAAGAGATCCTGGCCAAGACCAATTCCCTGCTCGCCGAGGATGCCATCCCCGATCTTGATGTTCTTGACGACGTGAGTGACGACGATTGGGCAACCCTCTTCGGAGCCCAGAATTCATGACTGGAGTCATCATGCGACGAACCCTCATCGTACTGTTCACCCTGGGAGCCCTGGTGCTCTCAACTGTGCCTTCCACCGCCCGGGACTACAACCTTCCGCCCGGGAAATGGTGGGAGAACGAGCGCATCGTCAACCATCTCTCCCTGACAGCGGAACAACAAGACAGAATCAACGATTTGGTCTATGGACACGCCAACCGGATGATTGACCTCAACGCCGGACTGGAAAAGGCAAAACTGGCTCTGGAGCAGCAGGTCGAACAGCAGGAATTCGACCCAACCGCCATCCGCAAGGCCTTCGGCACCTTCCAGGAAGCCCGACGCCTTCTGGAGACCGAACGATTCGAAATGCTGCTCTCGGTTCGTCAGGTATTAAGCCACGAACAATGGGAGAAGATGCTCTCATTGAGGGACAGACTGGACGACATGCGCAGGCGGAGGGACGGCCCTCCCGGACCCCGGCCTGCCCCGGGACGATTCCCACCCAGGAACAATCCTCAAGGTCATGGAGACCCACGGAGATAGATTGCCGACAACGCGGACGGCACTTTGTGAGCCAATTGTCACGGCTTCACCAGATATCGATGTCACCAAAACCGATTGACAGACGATGGCTCTTCTGCTACAAAGTCCGTCCTCGTTTGTGAGGAGAGGTGTGTTTATGACTGACTATGCAATTGTCCAACACGGTGGAAAGCAATATCGGGTAAGCCCCGGTGATGAGCTGAATGTCGAGCGCACCGAGCGCGACCTCAAGGCTGGAGATGCCTTGACCTTCGACCACGTTATGCTGATCAGTCAGGGTGACGAGCTTCAGGTCGGAAAGCCGGTCGTCGAGGGCGCCCTGGTCAAAACCCAGGTTGTCGAAGCTCTCAGGGGCGAGAAGATCATTGTCTTCAAGAAGAAACGACGCAAGGGTTACAAGAAAACCCAGGGACATCGCCAGGACTATTACCGCGTTCGCGTGGAAAGCATCGAGGCGTAGGGGGAACAATGGCTCATAAAAAAGGACAGGGCTCCAGCCGCAACGGTCGCGATTCCAACGCACAACGCCTGGGAACCAAGGTTGGTGACGGACAGTCGGTTACCGCCGGAACAATTCTGGTTCGGCAGCGGGGTACCCACTTCAAACCGGGCACCAACGTCATGCGGGGTCGGGACGATACGCTGTTTGCAACCGCAGAAGGCCATGTTCAGTTCAAGAACCGTGGCCGACTGGGTCGCTTCATCAGCATCCTGACGGCTTGATCACACCCTGATCCGTGATTTCCGGAGACAATCTGAACCACTTCTCGGATCCTCATTGTCACGGAGATCACGACGCCATCAGAGTATTTCCTCGAAACCAGACTTTGTTGATCGTATTTTCTCATGCTGATTGACTCCGCCAGAATTACGGTTCGAGGAGGAGACGGTGGCAATGGCTGCATTTCCTTCAGGCGGGAGAAATTCGTGCCCCATGGCGGGCCCAATGGAGGCGATGGCGGATGGGGCGGTGATGTTGTCTTCGTCGTCAACCCCAACCTCAACACGCTCCTGAGCCTTCACGGGAGGTCGCTGGTCTCCGGCGAACGCGGCCGGAACGGACTGGGATCCAACAAGACCGGGGCAGGGGGGCGGTCGATAACCGTCGAAGTCCCGCCTGGAACAGTCGTTCGCGATGCCAATACCGGAGAAATTCTCGGCGACTTGACCGAGGCCGATCAACAACTCGTCGTCGCCCACGGCGGCCGCGGAGGTCGGGGCAACGCCCGATTTGCAACATCGACCAACAGGGCGCCGCGCCGAGCGGACAACGGACAACCCGGCCAGGAACGCATTTTGGAATGCGAACTCAAGCTGATCGCGGATCTCGGCCTCGTCGGCCTGCCCAACGCCGGAAAATCCACCCTGCTTTCACGCATTTCTGCGGCGCGCCCCAAGGTTGCCGACTATCCCTTCACGACCCTGGAGCCGTACCTCGGTGTCGTCAAGGCGCCTGGAGACGACTATCGCACGCTGGTCTTGGCCGATATTCCGGGCCTGATCGAGGGCGCCAGTGAAGGCGCCGGTCTCGGCGCACAGTTCCTTCGCCATATCGAGCGATGTCGCGCGCTGGTTCATCTGGTCGATCTCTCAACCAAGGATCCGCCTGCCGGTGAGCGGGTCACGATGATTCGAGACGAGCTCTTCGCCCACAGCCCGGCACTGGCCGAAAGACAGTGGCTCCTGATCGGAACCAAAATGGACGCCGTCGAAGACCGGGACCAGGCCTTGGCCGACCTGAAAGCTGTGGGATCATCGTTTGGTGTTATGACCCATGCGATGTCAGCGGTGACCGGCGAGGGGGTGGCCCCCTTGCTCCATCTCCTGTTCAACCTCGCCAACGACGAGACGGAGGAATACTGATGAAGGGACGTATTGCAGTCTACGGAGGCAGCTTCGACCCCTTTCACCTGGGACACCTGGTACCGACTGTCCGGGCGTTCGAAACCTTTCACTTTGAGGCCGTCTACTTCGTGCCTGCAGGCGAGCCCCCGCACAAAATGGCCGAGCCACTGACGCCCGTGACCCATCGTTTGGCAATGGTCGCCACGGCAACCCTGCCATTCGAGGGTTTCTTCGCATCGGACGCGGAGGTCTTTACGCAGGGTCCGAGCTACACGGTCAATACCGTTCGGCGCTTTGCCGAGCGATTCCCCGACAAGACCCTCTACTTCATCATGGGCTCGGATTCCTTCTCCCAGATCGGTCAGTGGGAACGATGGCGCGAATTGGTCGATCTCGCTCATCTGGTTGTGCTTCATCGCTCCCATATGTGGGGAGAGGACCTGGCCGGCCGAATTCCAGAAGAGCTTCGAGGCCGGATACGGGTCGTCGCCCCTTTCGAAGATGTCACCGATACCGAGACCAAGACGATCTATCTTCTCAATCACGAGCCATTCCCAATTTCGGGAACATCCATCCGTGAACGCCAACGCCTCGGTCTGCCGATCCGCGAGTTGGTTCCCCACGAGGTTTTTTCCTATATCGACAAATACGGCTTGTATCGTCATCACGGAGAGGATGCACTTTGATGTTGGACTCAGACACACTCGAATTGGTTCACGGCGCCACCGCGGCCGCCTACGACAAGAAGGCTTTCGATATCCTCGCCCTTGACGTTTCAAACCTGACGTCGTTCACCGACGTCTTCGTACTTTGCTCGACCTCATCGGATCGCCATCTCGAGGCGGTTGCCGACTCCATTCGGAGGCGGGTCAAACCACTGCGAAGACCCCTCAACGTCGAAGGTGCCGGTGGAGGACAGTGGATTCTGATCGACTTCGGGGAGGTCATCGTTCACGTCTTCACCGAAGAACGCCGAACCTACTACAACCTCGAGGGCCTCTGGGGTGATGCTCCCCAGATCGAAAGCAGTCCCAACCCCATACCCACCGAACCCGCGGGGTAGACGAGTCCAGGGATGCGGATCAGCGTCTACTGGTTCGGCCGGCCCTCCCGAAGCCCCTACGAGAAGCAGGTGGAGGATTTTCGAAAGAGGATCTCCCGGCGGTGGCCCGCCGCAGACATTGCCCTCAAGCCTGCAACAGGCATCAGGGAAGCGGATCCTGCGGGCGCGCTGGTTCGGGAGGCCGAGGTCCTCGTCAAGAAAATTCCTGCCAGGTGGCGGCTGATCGTTCTGGACGAGAGGGGCCACCAACAGACTTCACCCCAATTCGCCCATTTCCTCCAAAAAATCGAACAGAAGGCCCCCCCGGGATTGGCCTTTGTTCTCGGGTCCGATCTGGGTCTCGCCCCGTCCCTCCGAAACCGGGCCGACGATGTGATATCCCTGAGTTCAATGACTCTTCCTCATCTTTTGGCCCGGCTGATGCTCTGGGAACAACTCTATCGGGCGACCGATATCCTCGGGGGGGGGAATTACCATCGAGCCGGCTAGGTATTCTTCCGATATGTGGATGAAAAGGGTTGTACAATTGTTGTATCTCCCGATCAATCGGGCGATGAAGGGAGGACGCGGCCCATGAGAAAAACCGAACTGGACCGTTTCCGCAAACAGCTTGAAGAGAAACGGCGAGAGGTTCAGGATCTGGTCCACGCAGCCCGGACCACGGAGAGCCGTCATGGTGAAACCGAGACGCTCGATCTCGGGGACCGGGCGACTGATGCCTTCAACCGCGAAGTGTCCTACGGCGTCAGAATCAACGAACGAGACCTCGTGCGACGAATCGACCGTGCCCTCAAACGAATCGAGAAGGGTGACTACGGAACTTGCGTCGATTGCGGCCAGAAGATTCAGAAGGCCCGCCTGACGGCCGTGCCCTGGGCTCGCCACTGCATCGAATGTCAGGAACGCCTGGATCGGGAAAACCGCTGAGCCCTGAGGCTCGACTCGTCCTGGTTGCCGCGGGAGACGACCTTCTTCTGGAGGACGCCTTCAGGGATGCGACCGAGCGGGCTTCGGAGACATTGTCCGACCCCGCGGTCGAGACCCTCCCCGACGACGCCACACCGGAGGATGTTGCGGTCGAGTTGAATTCGCCCTCCCTGTTCAACCCCGAACGGGTTCTCCTCGTCCCCGATGTCAGCCGGTGGGTGGTGGCTGCGACAAGCCCGGGAGGACCTAAGATTCCATCCAAGAAGGACTCCAAGGCGGTCGATGCCCTGGTACGACCGCTGATCGACATCCTTGAAGGCGGTATGCCCGAAAGCGTTGTCCTGGTCATGGGTGTCTGGTGCGGCGCAAAACCCGCCGGATCCCTGGTCACCGCGGTGGAGGCCGGCGGGAAATTGGAGTGGGTCCCGACCCCCGAGCCTCCCAAACCCTGGGAGGATGCGGCGGTTTCCGATGCCCAGAAGGCGGTGCTTCGGCGGCTGATGAGCAGGGCCGCACCTGCCGCCCGGTTCGCCCCTGCAGCAGAGAAACTCCTCTTCGAGCGCCTGGGTTTTGCGCCCCGTCTCCTGATCCAGGAAACCTCCAAACTCGCCGTTGCGGCCGGTCCTGACACGGTGATTGACGAAAAGCTCGTTCGGCGCCTTGTCCTCCCCCGCGAGGGTTCACTGGAAGTTCTTCAGGATGCTCTCCTGGGACGCGACTGCCGTGCTGCCGGTGCATTCCTTGACGAGGCCCGGCGAGGGCTGCCCATACGCGACTGGTCGGGAGGTCATATCGACGAGAGGGGACTGGGCATCCGCGTCTTTAACCTTTCGGTCGACACCTTTACACGGATGCTCTATCTCCGAGGTGCGGCACGGTTTATCGGCGCCGAGGATGAACTGGATCCACAGAAGAACTCGGCCCGCATGTGGTATTCCCGAACCTTCAAGAGCCGACTGGGCCCCAAGCTCAAGTCTCATATCGAGAGCGACCCCGGCGCACCCTTCCGGGGCGGCGCCAAGAAGGCGGCCAAGGCACCCTCTCCCTGGGCCCTGCAACGACTCTTCCGTGGTGCATCACTGTATTCGGACGAGGATTTGATTCGAAGCCTGATCGACGCCGGCCAAATTGAACGCCGCCTGCGGCGTCCGGGCAACCCGATGGAAGCCCTTCCCGCCTGGCTGCTGTCCAGCCTGGGTCGGTAAGACCGGCTCCAAGAGATGGGGCCAACAGCTGGTTCCCATCCGGAAAGTCCGGGTGAGGACTGCGAAGTTCCCGAGGCGAAAAGGAGAGACTTTTGTGCAAGGTCAAGGAAGGCAAGGGTTTGCGCGGAGTCGTACTTCCCGTACGTCGCACAAGCAAACCCGCCGCCTGACGCAGAGATTGCCAAAAAGCACC
>CAYSHZ010000104.1:0-11708 GCA_964430905.1 uncultured Thermoanaerobaculia bacterium
CCATGTCCCGCTCCGTCATTACCATCGCCCAACTCGCCGACCACGTCGATCAGCCCGTCACCCTTCGAGGCTGGGTCTACAACTGGCGAAAAAAGGGCAAGCTCCGCTTCATCATTCTCCGGGATGGCTTCGGCTATCTGCAGTGCATCGTCTTCCGGCCCGAGGTTGACGAGGAGGTCTGGGAAAAGGCGGTCGAACTGACCCAGGAGAGCTCGATCGAGATCTCCGGAACATTGGTCGCAGACGACCGGGCCCCGGGTGGCTACGAACTCAAGGTCGATGGGCTGAAGATCCTGAATATTTCTCCGGAATTCCCCATCGGCAAGAAGGACCACGGCGTCGATTTCCTGCTCAACCACCGCCACCTCTGGCTCCGCTCAAAACGCCAACACGCGATCATGCGAGTCCGCTCCGAAGCCCAGTTTGCAATCCGTGATTTCTTCCAGCAGCGCCATTTCACCCTGATCGACTCGCCGATTCTGACGCCGGCGGCGTGCGAGGGAACCTCGACCCTGTTCGAGACCGACTACTTCGGAGAACCGGCCTACCTCTCGCAGTCCGGTCAGCTCTACCTTGAGCCCGCAGTGGCGGCCATGGGCAAGGTCTACTGCTTCGGTCCGACATTTCGTGCCGAGAAATCCAAGACCCGGCGCCACCTGACCGAGTTCTGGATGGTCGAGCCCGAGGTCGCCTGGCTGCAATTCGACGGTCTGTTGGACCTCTGCGAAGAGTTTCTCTCCTCGATCATCTCCCGGGTCCTTGAGGAATGCGCCGTCGATCTCGAACGGTTGGAACGCGACATCTCGTTGTTGGAACCAGCGACGAAGGGTGCCTTCCCCCGCCTCGACTACGGCGACGCCGTCAAGACCCTTCAGGACCTGGGACATGAGATCGAGTTTGGCGACGACTTCGGCGGCGAGCACGAAACCATTCTTGCCGGACTTCACGACCGACCGGTGCTGGTCACCCGCTACCCCGCCGACATCAAGGCCTTCTACATGCAGCCCGACCCGGCCGACCCGACCCGGGCCCTGGCTGTTGATGTTCTGGCGCCCGAGGGCTACGGCGAGATCATCGGCGGTTCGGAGCGTTCCGCCAGCCTCGAGCACCTGGAACGTCAGATCGAAAGCCACGGTCTTCCCCGGGAAGCCTTCGCCTGGTATCTCGACGTCCGAACCTACGGTTCGTTCCCCCACTCAGGTTTTGGCATGGGGCTCGAGCGTTTCGTTTCCTGGATGTGCGGGATTCCTCACCTGAGGGAGGCCATTCCCTACCCGAGGATGATCAACCGATTGTATCCGTAGGAGACCGACCTCTATCGGTGCCTCGCCGCGTTGAGGAACAGCTTGATCACCGACATCAGGGGGGCTTCCTTGATCGGTTTGGCCAGAAACGAGTCCGCACCGGCCTCGCGTCCCTTGACACGGTGTTCGACATCGGCGTGGGAGGTAATGAAGACGATAGGCACCGATTGATCGGCCTCCCGAATGGTCCTGCAAACGGCAAACCCGTCCATATCGGGCATCTCAATATCCAACAAGATCATGTCGAAAGCCCCGAATGACCGAATGACTTCCAGGCATTCTTCCCCGTTCCCCGCCTCTGCAACGTCGAACCTGGCGGCCTTGGAGAATTCGAGAAACTTCCGGATCGTCAGCCGAGTCCCGGCATCATCATCGACGACCAGAATATTCTTCGTGTCCATCTACACTCCACTCTCCCTCAAGTCTCATGAGCAACTCCACGGTAACACCATTCCCGCCACAAGTGCAAAGACGGCACGAACGACCACCGCCACCGAGGCTGGATTCATCGTCCCCCAGCTGTTGATCTTCTCAGAAACGCCCTGACCTTCAGCAAAGGCTCTGAAGACCAGATCCAGAACGGTTTTGACGTCTTCGGGGTCAACTCGGGATGGGACGAATAGCTCATCGTCAATACATCTTCGAGCGTCGATCCTCTCTCGATCAGCTGGGCCAGGGTCTCCACAAAACCGGCGGGATTCAATCGACCAATGATTTCGCCTCCCAGAAGCCGGAGGCTTTCGGCTTCATAGATCAGCTTGGCCTCCACCGGCTCGGTCCCCGGCATATTTTCGTAGATTGAACTCGATGTGTTTCGCGTGACGACAGTCTTGAATCCCTCACTCTCGGCGGCGGCCTCGCTGAGACCTGCGGCGCCATAGCTCAATCCTTCGAGGTGGGTGACAACCGCGTTGATGACACCGGAGAAGGGTTTCTCGAATCTACTGAAATTCATCGCCAGCCGCCGCGCCATCTGTCCCGCGTTGGAGCCCAGCTTGCCTGCAATCGGACGACCAGTGATGATCGACCAAACCTGGATGCAATCGCCAATCGAAAAGACGTCCTCGGCGCTGGTCCTGAAAAACTTGTCAACTATGATGCCTTCGCGACAACAGTCCAGCCCCAATGCCTCGGCCGCCTCAAGCAGGGGCCGAACCCCGACCGCCGAAAGAACGGCATCAGTTTCGATGGTTTGGCCGCCCTCGACTTCCACGGCCGAAACCGCGGTATCACCCAGCAAACGAGTGGCCCGGCGCCCGGTCAATAACTGGATTCCGAAGGCCTTCAAGTGATTCTCAATCGCCCCGGCCATCTCCTGGTCGGTGATACCGCCCATGACATGATCGGCCATCTCGACTACGGTGACCTTCTTGCCCAGGTTTCGAAGGGCGACGGCGAACTCCAGACCAATGTAGCCCGCTCCCAAGACAGTGACATGCTCCACATCGGGGAGATCGGCCATGGTCTTCTTGAGGTCATCCGTTCGCCTAACCTTGAAAACGCCATCGAGATCGATTCCGGGAATCGGCGGCAACACCTGATCAGTCCCCGTCGCCAGGACCAGTCTTCCATACCCAAGCGTTCGACCCGAAGCCGTCGTGATCTGATGAGCCTCGACATCGCCCCCAACCATGGGGTCCACCAGGATTGGAGTGTTGAACTTCAGCACCAGTTGATCGGAGATCAGACCCTTGTCCCACGGTATGCGGCCCTCGACGATGTAGGGCGTGCCGCAATGGTTGACGATTCTCTCCTCGTCCCGGATGACAATCGTCTCAATGTCTTCAGAAAAGATGTGGAGATACTTGTTGAGTATTCGGCTTGAGGGCCCTCCACCAACGATGATCACGTCATAAAAATTGCGAACATCTCTCATAAAGCCATAATATCGTGATCTTCAGGATTTGTGAATATGGAGAGATATACTCCGGCAGTGCCACTGGGCTCACGATGAGTCCTATGAACTTCCCGTGTGTCCATCCGTAATGCTGTTGAATGAAGGACCGAGGAGCCGCCCATGTACCGTGCCCATAGAAAAGTCCTGATGGTCATCATTGCGATGATGGCGGCCATCACAACCTTCGCCCAGGTCACCCTGCCCGACCCGGTCTACCTCGCAGGTATCGACGCCGCCTTCGATCCGGATTCCGCCCAGGTTGAAGGGGTCGAACGGCTCCGTTGGCGCAACACATCCTCGGTCCCGGTAGACGAACTCCAGTTTCACCTCTACCTCAACGCTTTTTCGAGCAATCGCTCGACCTTCATGACGGAATCGGGAGGACAACTTCGAGGCATGAAGATGTCCGAAGAGAAGTGGGGCTGGATCGAGATCCAGTCCATGCATCTGGCCTACCCGGAGGACCTCGCGGCCGCCGGACTCCTGCCGGACGGCGCCGAGCCGCTCTTCAACGCCCCATTCGACTCAGAAATCCAGGGAGAACCCGGGGCAATCCGGCTTCAGGACGGCCCAGACCTCAAGGCCCTTGAGGAGATCATCCAACCCGACGACGGCAATACCGACGACCGGACGGTCGCCCGATATCCCCTGCCGCGGCCAATACAACCCGGCGAGTGGGTCGAGGTGGAAATTGCCTTCACCTCCCAGATGCCGGAGATCTTCGCCCGCACCGGCGTCAGCGGTGATTTTGTTCTTGGGGGACAGTGGTTCCCAAAAATCGGCGTCTTCGAGGATGTCGGCGACCGGGGGCGGAGCGAGGCCGGCTGGAACACCCACCAGTTCCACGCGGATTCCGAGTTCTTCGCGGACTTCGGCAACTGGGATGTCCGCCTGACGCTGCCATCCGAATACAAAGGAAAGATCGGCGCAACTGGACGCATCGTCGAAGAAAACGTCGATGACTCCACGGTAACCGTCCACTTCCGACAGCCCGGCGTCCACGACTTCGCCTGGACCGCCGATCCCGATTTCATCGTCCTCGAAGAACTCTTCGATCCCGAGACCGACGTCCCGGTGGAGCAGACACGGAGAATCGCAGAGGTCCTCGGTGTTTCCGACGAAGAACTGAGGCTCCAACCGGTGATGATCCGGCTGATGCTCCAGCCCGCCCACCGAGCCCAGGCACGGCGCTATTTCGACGCGGCCAAGGCCGCCATTCGAGGCTATGGCCTCCGTCTTGGAGCCTATCCCTACCCGACCCTGACCATGGTCGATCCTCCGCGGGGCGGTTTCGGCGCCGGCGGCATGGAGTACCCGACCTTCATTACCCTGGGAACCCACCCGTTACTCAACATTCCGCCATTGACCGGGCTCCGCATGCCGGAGATGGTCACCGTCCACGAGTTCGGCCATAACTTCTTTCAGGGCATGATCGCGTCCAACGAATTCGAGGAGGCCTGGATCGATGAGGGCATCAACTCCTACTATGAGATGGTCGTCATGGAGGAGTCCTACGGAACGATCATCGAGGTTCTGGGCATTCGCAACACACCCCTCGAACAGAACCGTCTGCAGTTGGGTGCCGGCAGGTACACCGACCCCATCGTACTGCCCGCCTGGAAGTACCGATCCAACCACAGCTACGGACTCAATTCCTACGCCCGGCCGGCCGTGACCCTGAGACATCTTGAGAATCTGATCGGGCCCGAGACCTTTCACCGGGCCATGCGCCGTTTCTTTCAGACCTGGCGATTCCGCCATCCAACCTCGGCGGATTTCGAGCAGATCATGCAAGAGGCCACCGACGACGATATCTCATGGTTCCTCGAACAGGCATTCCACACCGACAAGGGTCTGGACTACCGGGTGCGCACTGCAACATCACGCAAGGCCAAGGAACGCAAGGGCTGGTTCTGGGAGGAAGGGGTGCAGGTGCTCTACGGCGAACACCGGGAAGACCACGACCACTCGGATGATGCCGATGAGGGCGAGGGAGGGGAGGTCGAGTCGGATGACGACTCATCCAGCGATGACGCCGATACCGAAGACCTCTACCGGACCGAGGTCGTCATCGAACGACGCGGGGAGTTCCAACACCCGGTCACCATCGAACTGGTCTTCGACGACGGCGAGACCCTTCGCCAACAGTGGGACGGCCAGGCAAAATGGATCAAGATCGTGGAAACTCGGTCGGCCAGGTTGATTTCGGCCGAGGTCGATCCCGATCACCTGATGGTCCTGGACGTTGATCCGCTCAACAACAGCCGGCTGCTCGAAAGCAACGGGACCCCAACACAGAAGATCCTGGTCAACCTCAACTACTTGCTCCAAAACCTGTTCGAACTGACGTCAATACTGGGGTGATTTGATGACAACTTTCTCCTTGATACGCACCGGTTTTCAGACGGCCAAAAGCCATCCCCGTCTGGTCATCCTCACCTGGGTTGCACCTTTGATCCCAGCCCTCATCCTGGTCACGATGATCGCATCCAACATCGGACCGGTCCTCGGTCACTCCCGCTTTGCAAAGGGCATTCTTGAGGGAAGTGCGTTCCCGGTTTTCATGGAATTCCGGTCCTCCCCGGCCGACCAACTCTCGCCCCTGATGGGGACGGGCATCCTGGTCATGGCCATTCTCAGCCTCTTCGTCCAGCTCCTCCTGTCCACCGGAATCGTAGAAATACTGGCGGGATCGGGGCCGCCCCATCCTTTCCTATTTGGCGTCCGCCGGAATACCGGACGATTCTTCCGTTCGATGCTCTTCTTCCTCGTTCCCACTGTCATCGCGGCGGCAACAGCCGGAATCGTCTTCCGCGCCTTCACACATCTGGCCAAGACTCTGGGCGACGGTCGTTGGGATCTGGCCGCACTGGCCGTGGCGCCCGTCATCTTCCTCCTGCTGTGGGCACCGGCCGACCTGGCCTACGACTTGAGCCGAGTGGCCGCCGTCCGCCATAATCACAAGAGCATGGTCCGGGGTTTCTTCCGGGCGTTGAACCTTGTGCTGCGACGACCCGGAATCTTCATGCCCCTCTACCTTGTATTTCTCCTTCTGCCCCTGCTCATCGTCGGTATCTATTCCGCCTTCCGGCAACCCTGGACCCCGGGGACGGTTTTCGCCATTGTCGCTCTCGCCCTGATCCATCAGATGGTCATGGCCGCCAGAGCCTTCATCAAGATCGCCTTCTGGGCCGCCGAGGTCGAGGTCTTCCGAGATTTTGACGAGCCGGAGTTCTGCCGGGGCAAGCAGCGAAGAGACCCCGAACCAATTCAGCCAGACCCGGTGACTCCGGATGAGGAGCCACTGGAATCGATCTTTTCGACCCCGGAGCCCAGCTGACCGATCCGTTCCCCCGACCACAATCAGACGAGCCGAACCCAGAAGCCAACACCGCCGCCCAACCCGACGAGCGCCAAAACCTCGGACGGAATGCCACTTATGACATTGTCCCCAATCGCCCTTCCGGCGCATACACCGGTTCGGACAATGTCATGGGTGGCAATTCACGGCGAGCACGCCAGCAATCGTGTCTGGAGCTGTATCCTTGACATTCTCCTTGACATTTCCCGCACTTGGACATAGTTTACTTTATGAAATGAAGTTCACGAACTCGAACCCCGCCGAAATCGAGGTCCCCCGTGGACTTTGATCGGCATCTGACGTCCCCCGCCAGGCTTTCGATCGTCACGGCCCTGGTAGGAACAGATCAACTGTCGTTCACCGAACTCAAGGTAACGACAAGCTTGGCGGACGGTAACCTCCACATTCAGACGAAGAAACTCGAAGACTGTGGTTATCTCCTGAAAACAAAGGCATCTCGCGGTGGGCGCTCGGTGACGTTCTTCAGTCTCTCACCCGAAGGTCTCGCGGCATTTGAACTTCATATTCGAAAGTTACAACGTGTTCTGGACACCCGGCGATCCATTCCAAGGCCCGTTTCACGAGTGGAGTATCAGGATGCATCCCGTGTGTGGTAGGCCGGATCGCCCGTCGGCTGTTGGACGGGGAGGAGTTGTACGGTGAAGATTGCCATAGGCGCCGATCATGGCGGTTTTGAACTCAAGAGTGCGCTGATTCAGTCCCTGACGAATCAAGGCCACCAGGTGACCGACGTTGGAACTTCATCTCGTGAAGCTGTGGACTATCCAATCTTCGCCCACGCGGTCGCGGCCGAAGTTGCCGCCGGTCGCGCGGACCGTGGCATCATGATCGACGGCGCCGGCATCGGCTCATGCATGGCAGCCAACAAGGTCCCCGGGATCCGCGCCGGAATGGCCTACGACCTCTCCTCGGCTGTCAACGGCGTCGAGCACAACAACGCCAACGTCCTGACCCTGGGCGCCGGTTTGATCGGCGCCGGCCTGGCCCAGCAGATCGTCGAGGCATGGCTGAGCGCCGACTGCACCGAGGATCGCCACCTCCGACGAGTCAAGCTGATCATGGACATCGAGAGCGGCAAGGCGGTGATCGCTCCGCCTCCGGTTGCAGCCCCTACCCCACCGCCGCCGAAACCCACGAGCCCAACAGAAACTATCGACCTCTCGGCCATCAGCGAGGACGACCTGGTACGGATCGTCGCCAGACTCGAAGCCCTCTCCGGCGGCGGAGCATCCGTCTCCCGCATATCGGCCGATCATCCGGGCCCTTCGGTCGGTTCCAATCCGGAAACGGCCCGATCATTTCTGGGGCTTGGCGTCGGTCGCCTCAGTGCGGGACCCTCGCCCGGCGCCATTCCGGCCGACGTCGGACGCTACATCGATCACACTCTGCTCAAACCCAATGCTACCGAGAGCGATATCAAGACGCTGTGCACCGAGGCCCGTGAATTCAACTTCGCCGCCGTCTGCGTCAACCCGGTGTGGGTTCCGACGGTCGCCGGTGAACTGCGTGGATCCAGCGTCAAGACCTGTTCGGTCGTCGGTTTTCCGCTCGGAGCTACCCACCCCGAGACCAAGGCTTTCGAAGCCCGGAGGGCGATCCGGGAGGGTGCGAAAGAAATCGACATGGTGATCAACATCGGCGCCCTCAAGGGCGGCGACGAGGATCTGGTCCTCAAGGACATTCGCGCCGTCGTCGAAGCCTGTCGGGACGGCAATGCCCACTGCAAGGTAATCATCGAGACCGCTCTCCTGACCGACGAAGAAAAACGCGTCGCCTGTCGGCTGGCACGCAAGGCACGCGCCCACTTCGTCAAGACCTCGACCGGCTTCGCCTCGGGCGGCGCCACGGCCCACGACGTTGCGCTGATGGCGGAAGAGGTCTCCAGCGCCGGTCTCGAGGTCAAGGCCTCGGGCGGTATCCGCTCCTACAGTGACGCCAAGGCGATGATCGAGGCCGGTGCGACCCGCGTCGGCGCCAGCGCCGGCATTGCCATTGTCGAAGAAGCACATGAATTGGTGGAGGAATAATGGCCACAGTTGACTTGCGAGCCTATGTTTTCCTGGACAGCCTGCAACCCCAGTTTGCCTCCTATCAGGCGACGGTCGCCAAGGGCTTTCTGCCCACCCAGGGGCAGGCCAGCCTGATGGTTGAGATCTCCCCGGGGATCGAAATCAACCGGATCACCGACATTGCACTCAAGAGCAACGACGTGACGCCCGGCATGCAGATCGTCGAGAGACTCTACGGCATGTTGGAGATCCACTCCGACTCTCAGGCCGAGGTCCGCGCGGCCGGTGACGCAATCCTGGCAGAACTGGGCCTGACCGAGGCCGAGCGGCTCAAGCCGACAATTCTGTCCAACCAGATCATCCGGTGCCTCTCGGACCACCAGACCCAGCTGATCAATCGGATGCGCTACGGCAATATGATCCTCGCGGGTCAGTCGTTGTTCATCCTGGAGTGTGAGCCGGCGGCCTACGCTGCACTGGCCGCCAACGAGGCCGAAAAGGCCGCAGATATCAACATCCTCGACGTGCGTGCCTTCGGCAGCTTTGGGCGCGTCTACCTCGGTGGTGAGGACAAGGACATCGACGTCGCAGCACCGGCCGCTGTGCAAGCCGTCGAACAACTGACCGGCCGAACCAAGAAGGCGAAATAGCGGCCCCTGAGCCGCAAGGAGGCAGATATGGCAGATGCATTGGGCATGATCGAAACCAGGAGTTTTCCCGCGGCAGTTGAAGCCGCAGACGCAATGGTCAAGGCGGCCAAGGTCGAGTTGGTCAGCTACGAAAAGACCGGGGGCGGCCACGTCACGGTCATCATTCGGGGCGACGTCGCCGCGGTCAAGGCCGCCTGTGATGCCGGCCAGACCGGGGCCGCCAGGGTCGGTGAGTTGATCTCGACCCACATCATCGCCCGCCCCCACGCCAACGTCGACGCCGTGATACCTCTGGGCCGGCAGACCGCCGCCAAGAAGTAGGCGGAGACCGCCATGAATATGGCCAAGGTCCTCGGGACCGTCGTTGCCAGCCAGAAGGAAGAGAGCCTGGTTGGTCTCCGCTTCCTCGTACTCGGCATCGTCGACGGGGAGGGGAAGGCAACCGGAGCAACGGTCGTCGCCGCAGATGCGGTCGGGGCGGGCGTCGGTGAAATGGTGCTCTACGCCTCGGGATCGTCGGCCCGCCAGACTCGGGCCACCGACAAGCGCCCCTGCGACGCCGTCGTCATGGCCATCGTCGACAGTTGGGAGATCGGCGGCGACGAGAAGTACCGAAAGAGCGATGATGACTGAAAGACTGACTGACGTACAGGTGGACCTGATTGCGCGGCGGCTGTCGGAGAAGCTCGGACAGAGTGATGGACCGACCCTTCTCTCGGGTCCGGTTCCTTCAGACGTCGAACTCCGAGAAGGCGTATTCGAGACAATCGACGATGCCATCGAGGCTTCGACGATCGCCTTCAAACGACTGGGCGCCCAGACGCTGGACATGCGCCGAACGATCATCGCCGCCATGCGGGCCGAGATGGTCCGTCAGGCCGAGGCCTTGGCCCGATTGGCCCACGAAGAGACCGGATATGGCCGCTTTGACGACAAGGTCAAAAAGAATCTCCTGGTCACCCACAAGACTCCGGGAACCGAAGACCTTGCACCCCGCGCCATCAGTGGGGATCACGGTCTGACACTCGAAGAACCGGCGCCCTTCGGCGTCATCGGCGCCATTACCCCGGTAACAAACGCCTCCAGCACGATCATCTGCAACGCCATCGGGATGGTTGCGGCAGGTAACAGCGCTGTCTTTAACGCCCATCCCGGCGCCAGACGCGTCGGCGCTGCAACGATCCAGGCTCTCAATCGGACGATCACCGCAGCCGGCGGGCCCGCCAACCTGGTCAGCTGCGTCGCCGACCCGACCATCGAGACCGCCCAGGCGCTGATGCACCACACGGGCATCCAATTGCTGGTGGTCACCGGAGGCCCAGGCGTCGTCAAGGCGGCGATGAACAGCGGCAAGAGGGCCATCTGCGCCGGTCCCGGCAACCCTCCCGTCGTCGTCGATGAAACGGCGGACATCGAGCAGGCTGGGCGCGATCTCGTCCTCGGCGCCTCGTTCGACAACAACATCATCTGCGTCGACGAAAAGGAGACAATCGTGGTCGCATCCGTCGCAGATGCCCTGCTGGATTCGATGGGCCGCCAGGGCGCCGTCATCCTCAATCGGGCCGAGGTCCGCCGCCTGGAAACCGTCATTTTCAGCGGTGCCACGACCCCGGGCGAGCCCGGAACGATCAACCGGGATCTGATCGGCAAGAACGCCTCGGTCATTCTCTCCCACATCGGTATCAGTGCAGTGCCCGAGGTCCGGCTGGTTGTCGTCGATGTCGAAGCCGATCACCCCCTGATCTGGACCGAACAGATGATGCCGGTGATGCCGGTTACCAGGGTCCGGGATGCCAATGCCGCCATCGACCTCGCCATCAAGGCCGAACGCGGCAATCAGCACACTGCAGGCATGTACTCCAGGAACCTCGACAACCTCAGTCGCATGGCCCGCGAGGCCAACTGCAGCATCTTCGTCAAGAACGGTCCGCACTATTCCGGTCTGGCCGAGGGGGGCGAAGGTCACACCAGTTTCACCATTGCCAGCCCCACCGGAGAGGGTCTTACCTGCCCGCGAAGCTTCAGCCGCCTGCGGCGGTGCGTCCTGGTTGATCACTTCCGGATCGTCTAGTTGTGGCGATCCTGACACCTCCGGCCGTTTCCGTCCTGGAACTCGACAGCGTCGCCATCGGTGTCGCCACGGCCGATACGATGGTCAAGAAGGCCCCGATCGCGGTCCTCAAGGCGGGTACCGTCCATCCCGGGCATTTTTTGATCCTGGCTGCGGGATCGGTCGCTGCAGTCGAGGAGGCCCACCAAGCCGGTCTGGAACGATCGGGCTCGTGGCTGACGGACGAGGTCCTGCTACCGGATGCCCACCCGAAACTGACGTCGGCAGCCCTGGGAAAACGAGATGACATCAGGTCCGAAGCTCTCGGGATTTTCGAATGCCGGAGTGTGCCCAGCCTGTTGCGGGCCGTCGATGCCGCCGTCAAGGCAACGGAGATCTCCATTGCGCGCCTCCGT
>CAYSHZ010000105.1:0-11624 GCA_964430905.1 uncultured Thermoanaerobaculia bacterium
CTTGTTCGATACTCTCACAGTATATTTGATGTTGGGGAAAGGGTTTGGAAGAGGCCTTGATGGACGATCCGCACTGTGCGGTACCTGGGCTTTTCCCTGCAGGCGGTCTCAATGGATGGCATAGAAATCTGGGCTATTCACAGATCTGTTTGAGGGGGTTTCTTCTCGTTCAACCGAGAGAATAATAAAGGCGCCGCTGAGTTGCGGCGCCTTTCTTGATGTGTGGGTTTTCGAACTACTCTTCGCCCATGAAGGGGTAGGAGAAGTGCTGGGGCGGAACGAAGGTCTCCTTGATCGTGCGCTGAGAGGTCCAGCGAACCAGATTGAGGAAGGAGCCCGCCTTGTCGTTGGTCCCGGATGCCCTGGACCCGCCGAAGGGCTGCTGGCCGACGACGGCGCCGGTCGGCTTATCGTTGATGTAGAAATTACCCGCGGCATGACGGAGGCTCGCTGCCATTGAAACTGCCGCGCCCCGGTCTTCGGAGAAAATCGCGCCGGTCAGGGCGTAGATTGACGTCGTGTCGCAGAGTTCGAGCGCGTCCTCGAGGTCGGCGTCGTTGTAGACGTAGATCGTCAGGACTGGGCCGAAGATCTCTTCTTCCATCAGTTTGAAGCGGGGGTTGGTCGTTTGTACGACGGTCGGCTGAATGAAATAGCCCTTGGAGTCGTCCCATTCTCCGCCGCACAGGACCTGAGCGTCCGAGGCATCCTTGGCGTGCTGGATGTAGCCCGTGATCGTCTCAAAGGCGGCGGCGTCGATGACCGCACTCATGAAATTGCGGAAGTCCATCGGGTCGCCCATCTTGATTTCGGCGACCTGAGAGAGGACTTCGGCCTTGACCGCCGGCCACAGGCTGGAGGGGATGTAGGCTCTCGAGGCAGCCGAGCACTTCTGGCCCTGGTATTCGAAAGCCCCGCGGACCAGAGCGGTCGCGACGGCGCCGGAATCCGCTGACGGGTGGGCGAAAACGAAGTCCTTGCCACCGGTCTCGCCTACGATGCGCGGATAGGTCTTGTAGGACGCGATGTTAGCCCCGATCGTCTTCCACATGTTCTGAAAGACCGGGGTTGATCCGGTGAAGTGGACTCCGGCGAGGTTGGGGCTTGCCATCACCGGGTTGCCGACCTGTCCTCCCGAACCTGGAATGAAGTTGATGACGCCGGGGGGGAAGCCCGCAGCTTCGAAGAGCTTCATCAGATAGTAGCCGGTGAAGACTGCCGAGGATGCCGGTTTCCACAGGACGGTGTTGCCCATCAGTGCCGGCGCCGTTTGCAGATTGCCGGCGATTGAGGCGAAGTTGAATGGTGTCACGGCGAAGACGAAACCTTCGAGGGCGCGGTACTCGACGTAGTTCCAGTGGCCTGGACCGCTGGCCGGTTGTTGCTCGAAGAGGAAACGCATGTAATGGGGGTTGAAACGGAAGAAATCGATCAACTCGCAGGCGGCGTCGATCTCCGCCTGGAAGACGGTCTTGGACTGGTTGAGCATGCAGGCGGCGTTCATTGTGTCGCGCCACGGACCGGCGAGGAGCTCGGCGGCTCGGAGCATGACTGCGGAGCGGTGCTCCCATGGCATCTCCGACCACTGGCCCCACGCGGCCTGGGAGGCGTCGATGGCCATCTGGACTTCTTTTTCGCCGGCCTTGTGGTAGGTACCAAGGACATGGGAGTGATCGTGGGGACAGACCGCCGTGGCCGTATTGCCGGTGCGGATTTCTTTGCCGCCGATGATCAGCGGAATCTCGATCTCCTCGGCCAGCATCTGGTTGACTCGTGCCTTCAAGGAGGCCTTCTCGGGCGATCCCGGGGCATAGGACTTGATCGGTTCATTGACGGGGGTAGGAATGGACACGATTCCGTTGGGCATCAGGCACCTCCACAATTCTCGAAGAATGAGGACCACAGAAGTGGTCCGGGGCGAATCCTACCCTCTTGTGAAGGGATGCGCAATCAGGTTCGGGAATTGACCAGCATTTCGGAGAACCTCTCGCCACGCTACACTTCGCCTATGGATGTGATCTACCTGGACTACAACGCAACGACACCGACGGATCCCCGGGTTGCAGATGCGATGCGGCCGTTTCTGACGGGGTCTTTCGGGAACCCGTCGTCGGATCATCAGGTGGGGCGCGAGGCCAGGCAGGCGGTCGATACGGCCAGGCGTCAGGTTGCCCAGTGCATCGGGGCGCGTCAGGACGAGATCGTCTTCACCTCAGGTGGTACGGAGAGCAACAACCTGGCTCTTCGAGGAGTTGTGGCCCGGCGTGGTGGCGGTCATGTGATCACCTCGGTGGTCGAGCATCCGGCCGTTCTCGAGGTGGTCCTGGAAATGGAGCGTCATGCCGGCGTCGAGGTGACCCTCGTCGGGGTCGATTCCAAAGGTCGGGTTGATCCCCAGGCCGTGGCCGGCGCCCTCAGACCGGAGACCGTCCTGGTCAGCCTGATGCTGGCAAACAACGAGGTCGGAACCCTGCAGCCGGTAGCTGAGGTCGCACGGTTGTGCCGGGATCGGGGAGTCCTGGTACACACGGATGCCGCCCAGGCCCTTGGGAAGATCCCTGTCGATGTCGAGCAACTCGGCGTGGACCTGCTGTCGATTGCCGGCCATAAACTATACGCTCCCAAGGGAATCGGTGCCCTCTATGTACGCAGGGGAACACCGATTGAACCTGTCACCTACGGAGCGGGACACGAACGGGGTCTGAGGCCGGGGACCGAGAACGTGCTTGAAATCCTTGGTCTGGGCAAGGCGTGCGAGTTGATAGGTGAGGAACTGATTGATGAAACGCCGAGGCTTGAAGCCCTGCGAAATCGGCTTGGCGCGCTATTGCGTGAGAGGCGTCCGGACATCATCGAGCACGGAGACAAGAGTCGGCGATTGCCGAACACGCTCAGCGTTGCCTTCCCCGGAGTTTGGTCGGCCGAGGTCCTGACTCGGCTCGATGCGATCGGGGTTGCGGCGTCGGCAGGAGCCGCATGTCACGAAGGCGGGGCCGTACTCAGTCATGTCCTCTGGGCAATGGGTATCGATGCCGAGATAGGTCGGTCAACCTTGAGGTTGTCGGTCGGGCGGTTTACCTCAGACGATGATGTTGTATGTGGCGCCGAACGCATCATCGAGGCCGTCGAGGGTGGGAAGTGAAGAAATCGGGGGCTGGATCGTGAAATTCTTTGGAACTGTGGTTGTACTGCTTGTGGTCTCATCGGTTGGCCTTATGGCTCAGGAGATGCCTCCACTGGCGGCCGTGTCGCCGTTGTGGATCGGCCATTTGCGACCTGAGGGTCTGGAACTTCAGGAAATTGAGGACCAGGGTTGGACATTCTCTGCATCGTACGCCTATGGCAATAGTTTTTTTGCCAGTCCCGAGATCACGCAGACACATGCAGAGATCAACGGCATCGGTGCCGACCTGACTCAGGAAGTGCTGGACCAGTCGCGATACCTGTGGCCGCAGATTGACCTCTTCACCATCGATACCGAGGCCAGTCGTTTTGATATCGAGGCCGCCTATGCCTGGGGTCGATGGTTCGGAGGCATGGGTGTCCCTGTCTGGAGATTTGGAGGCACGAGGCTTGACGGCTGGCCGACCGGGACCCACGATTTGTTGGGAGTTTCCAACAACGGGCGGGAGTACTTTCCCGAGGGTCGGACTACCGTCGTCCTGATGCCTTCCGACGGAGGGCTCTGGTCGTTCGAGGGTAGCCAGAGTACGCAGGTCATGGGGTTGAACGGTTGGGGGGGACTGCGATGGTCATTCGGGAATGGCGGCCGGCAGAAACTCTGGCTTGCTTTCTCTGCACCGGTCGGCAGCGATGGCCCATGGGGTAATCGGGGCTGGAACGGTGGACCGAGGTGGTCGATCTCAAGCCGATGGGGTGGTCTTGGTTTGTATGGAGGCCTGGGATGGACGCACCAGGGAGGTGATGCGGGAACCCTCGGTGATGCAGCGGATACCTTTCATGGCTGGGGAGGCGCCGATATCAGCCTCGGGAGAAACTGGGCGCTCCTGGTGATGTTCAGGATCGATGATTCGGTGTTTGCCGATGTTGCTTCCGGCAAGGCCGGTCGAACGACCGGAGAATTCGCACTTGGTTTCGCGGCGCCTCTGGGCCGGGAAGTGCGATTCCAGCTGGTTCTGGGCGAGGACTTCCCCGGGATGGGTATGCCGCCGGATTTCTCGATTCAGGGAAGGCTGATTTGGAGGCCGTAAAGGCTCCACGGGGCCGTGGGCCGGGGCCGGATTTGGAATGATGAATGATGAAAGCGGAATGCTGAAATTGTGAAACACTGAAGCTGGCCGCCGATCACCGCCGAGTTGGAGTACAGCACAACAACCTCTCTTCCCAAATCCCATGCAATACGTCCGGCAATCCCATGCAATACGTCCGGCAATCCCATGCAATACGTTCGACAATCCCATGCAATACGTCCGGCCTCATTCCATGCAATACGTTCGACGTATTGCCTATACTCTCTTCCATGACAACTCTCTGTCCCTGGTGTCTCGAACGTCTGCCTCGTTCAGGTGAACCTCTGGTGCATTGCCCACGGTGTTCAAAGGCGCTGATCGGAGAGGATGGGCGCGAACTTCGTCCGATCGATTTACGTTATCAGTTGTTGAAGGACGCGCAGGAGGCGCAGTTCAGCCGGTTTCTCTCAATCGGAACGGCAGTTGCGGCAGGAGTGGGCCTGGTGGTTCCCCTGGCTCATGTTGGGGCCGCAGTCCTGGTCCCGTTGATGGTTGTGTGCCATCTGGTGGCCGTTCGGTTCTTTCTGATCAGGGATGCCAGGCGGTATGTCGGACCTGCACGGAGGTTTTTTTCGAGATGGATTACGCGGTTGAGTTTCTTGTGGATCGGGTCGATCGGTTACGGCTTCTCCGTGATTCCGGTGGCAGGCGCCGCGATTGCGGCCGTGACCTTTGCCGGCCTCACATGGTTGGTCCACAACTATGTGCTGTGGAGCCTCGAGCGGGAGAGAAAACGGATGCCGTTGGCGACTTGGGAGAGGGTGGTTCTGGTCGTGCTCGCGGTCGCCACCGTGATCATTCTGGTCGTTGTGGTATTGATGACGGCGGTTGTCGGATGGTCGTTGGCACACGTATTGGAGTGGGCCGGGAACTGACGAGATCGCTTCGCCGTAAGAAGTAAGTGGGAGGGTGTGGCATGGGATCGGTAATGTCAATCATGAGTGCATTTGGTCTGGCCGGAGGGGCGGGAGCCAAGGCATTCATCCCGTTGTTGCTGCTTGGTGCTTTTCACTACACGCCCTATTTTGAATTGACCGGCCGGTTTGCGTGGATTGCGACTCCCCAGGTGATGGTGACCCTCGGTGTGCTCGTTATCCTGGAGATTCTGGTGGATGCAGTTCCGGAGTTGGGTGAGTATTCTGATCTCGTCAGCTATTTGCCGAAGATCGTCGCGGGTTTCATCGCTTTTGCGGCCGCGACGGGATCGATCGACGAGAACCTGGGCCAACTTGCCGTCTCCGGAGCATTGGGAGGCGGAACCGCTGCGGGTGTCCACTGGGTTCGAAACCAGATTCGGCGGCCTTTCCGTGAAGTCGCCGAAACCCTGCACGGTGGAGCGGCCCGATTCGCAAGCGTCGGTGAGGCCGGAGTCTCGACGGTCGTCGCCTCCTCGGCAATTGTTGCCCCGCCATTGGCGGTCTTTGCACTGGGAGCCTTTGCCCTGGCTGGGTTTGGTGCGTCACGGAAGCTCAGTGGGCGCAGCGCGATCTGTCCGAAATGCGGAAAGAGGATGTTTCGGGATGCGCTGGCCTGCCCTTCGTGCGGTGAGGAGATTCGGTAAAGAGTGGGCGGGCAGCTCTCTCGAAGGTCTCCATTTTGGGGTCGTCGATGTGGATCGACACTTTCGCTCCCGGCGGTGCTAAAATAAAGGGCCGCGTTCGGAAGGGGGCAAAATGGGTTTTCAGGTCGGTGACAAGGTGGTATACCCCAGCCAGGGAGTGACTATTGTCGAGTCCATCGTGGAAGAGGACTTGGCTGGCATGATGGTGGAGTGTTACCACCTGAGGCTGTTGGCCACCGATTCGAAGGTCCTGGTTCCGGTGCAGAATATCGACAGGGTGGGCCTGAGGCCGCTTTGTGATTCGTCGGATGTCTCCGAGAGTTTGGACCGACTGAGGGCGAATGTCATCGAACAGAAAAGTGACTGGAAGGATCGATACAAGGCCAACCTCGAGCGATTGAAAACAGGAGAGCTCGGTGAAGTTGTCGACGTATTGCTCTGTCTGGCGGACGTGGCGAGCCGGAAAACTCTGTCCTTTCGTGAGCGGAAGATGTTCGATCAGGCCCAGCAGATCCTGGCTCATGAGGTTGCCGAGGTTGAACACCGGGAGGTGGATGAGGTCAGTCATGAGATTGATGACATATTGACCACCCACATGGGATCCGAAGATGCAGGGGACTCCGAGGAGTAGGCGGGGTTGAGCATCCGGGGTACCAAACAGTCGATCTTCGTCCCCGCGTGCCTGGTGGTGCTGGTGTTGTCCGGACTCTCTGGTTGCGGATACCATCTGGTGGGGACGTCCAGTTTCTTGCCGGAAGAACTTCAGCTTCTTTACCTGGATCACTTTGAGAATCTGACAACTTGGTCGGACGTTGACCAGCGCCTCAACGAGTCGCTGGCCGCAGAGTGGGTTCGCCGAAATCGATTTGAACTGGTGGAAGATCGAAAGAGGGCTCAGGTCGTTCTGGAAGGTGTCATTCAGAGGATCTCGATGATTCCCGTGGCGTTGGATGATCGAGGTCGGGCCACCGAGTATCAGATGACCTTGACGGTCAGAGTGAAGCTCATGGATGTTCGGGGTGAGAAGCCCGAGATCCTCTGGGAGGACAAGGCATTTTCCCGGCGAACTTCATATGAAGTGGACCTGTCTTCGGTGGACTACTTCGATCGACAGATTCAGGCGATGGAGTTGGTATCCGAGAACCTGGCGCGGGCGCTGGTGACCGCAGTCCTGGAGGGATTCTGAGCGTCAATTCTGGATGATCGTCCGGTCCGGTCATCTTGGGTTATGCCACGTCCCGTAGGTATCTTTGCTAACATCTTCATATGCCCAGCCATCTCCCCTTCGACCTTCGCCAGCGGCTTGAGCCGATCCGACTTCTGGTACTCGATGTTGACGGAGTGCTGACCGATGGATCGCTGCTGTACGGCGCCGAGGGATGCATTGGAAAGAGTTTCAACGTTCGGGACGGGCTGGGCATTCGCCTTCTGGCAGAATGTGGAATTGCCGTTGGGGTGATCTCAGGTCGTTCGGAGGCCGCCGTCTCGAGACGGCTGGAGGACCTGGGTGTGGATCCGTCGGTCGTTGTTCTGGGTTCGAGGAACAAGATTGAGGACCTTGCCGGGCTCCAGGTTGCAGCCGGTGGACTCGGTGATCATCAGACGGCGGTGATGGGTGATGACCTTCCGGATCTTCCGATGTTGTTACGAGCGGGTTTTTCCGCATGTCCTTCGGATGCAGCCCCTGATGTGGCCGCGGTCTGTCATTTGGTGTGTGGCGCCGCCGGGGGCCGGGGTGCGGTGCGGGAGGTGGCCGAGGTCATCCTCAAGGCCCAGGGGCGATGGTCGGGGCTCGTTCAGCGGTGGATGACAGATCACGATGGTCCGAGGAAGGCCGGCTGAATGCGTCAGTACCTGGGATTGATGCAACATATTCTCGATGACGGCGTCAGAAAGGATGACCGAACCGGGACCGGTACCTTGAGCATCTTCGGCGCCCAGTTGCGGTTCGATCTTGCGGATGGTTTTCCGGTTCTGACCACCAAGAAATTGCACCTTCGGTCGATCATTCACGAGTTGCTGTGGTTCCTTCGAGGCGAGACCAATGTTGCCTCCCTCAACGAGAATGGCGTGAGAATCTGGGATGAATGGGCGGCCGCCAACGGTGACCTCGGTCCAATCTACGGCGCCCAGTGGCGGTCGTGGCCAACCCGGGATGGCAGATTCATTGATCAGATCGGCCGGCTGGTCGAGGGGATCAAGACCAATCCGGATTCCAGGCGTCATATCGTTTCGGCATGGAATGTCGGGGATTTGGACCAGATGGCCTTGCCTCCGTGTCATATTCTCTTTCAGTTCTACGTTGCCGAGGGCCGGCTCTCGTGCCAGCTCTACCAGCGGAGTGCGGACGTTTTCCTCGGTGTTCCATTCAATATTGCATCCTACGCTCTCCTGACGTTGATGATTGCGCAGGTTTGCCGGTTGGAGCCGGGTGACTTCATCCACACCTTTGGAGATGCCCACCTCTACGTCAACCACCTCGAACAGGCGCGGCTCCAACTCAGCCGCAAACCGGGCCTGTTGCCGCGAATGGTGCTCAACCCCGAGATTCGGAAGCTGGATGATTTTACCTATGAGGACTTCACTCTCGAAGGGTACGTTGCACAACCACACATCAAGGCCAAGGTGGCTGTATGAGCGCCTCACTGATTGTTGCCGTGGCGGCCGATGGAGCGATTGGCCTGAAGGGAGATCTTCCCTGGCGGCTTCCGGCCGATCTCAGGCGGTTCAAACGCTTGACGATGGGACATCATCTGATTATTGGACGGCGGACCTGGGAGTCGATCGGGCGAGTCCTCCCCGGTCGAACGATGGTGGTTGTTTCCCGTGACCCACAGTATCAGCCAGGGGTGGAGGGGGTTCGTGTTGCTCATTCTCTTGGTGAGGCTCTCGAAGTGTCTGAAGGCGATATCGAACCGTTCATCGCGGGGGGGGCGAGCCTGTACCGAGAGGCACTTGATATCGTCGATCGGGTCTATCTAACGAGGATCCACGCGACCTTCGAGGCGGATACGTTCTTTCCAGATATTGATTGGGAACGATGGGTGGTCACTGTCGAAGAGTTCCACGACAGTGATGAAAAAAACGACTATCCCCACACTTTCCTGACACTGGAAAGGTCCGTAGGTTTGACCGAAACGGACCCAATTCGGCCGGGTTTCTGATTTTTTCAGACTCTGGGGAATAGAGAGGGATGTCGGAGCTGTTACCGCATGCGTCTGGTATAATGCCAGCGATTGTCAGCAGGTTGTTCTGGGGGAACCGGTTCGCCGGGACAGCTCAAATATTGACTGAAAGAGAAGGAGGATGGAAATGGTAAAAATTGCACGGGTAGTAATGGTAGTGATGGCGGTGGTGTTGATTGCAGGTGCAGTGTCAGCTCAGACCCAGACCACAGAGATCAAGAGGGGCACCGTGGTGCACGTCTATGGTGACAACCTGGTTGTTCGCGGCCAGGATGGGGTCGTCAAGGAATATGATATTCCGGCCGGTTTCCAGTTCAAGATTGACGGCAAGACCATGAGCATCGGTGACCTCAAGCCCGGTATGGTTCTGACCTCGACCGTTACATACACCCAGACCCCGCACGTCGTTCAGACCACTACGGTCAAGAACGGCAAGGTCCTCAAGGTTGTTGGAAGTACCGTGATCGTGCGTGGAGATGACGGCAAGGTCAAGAAGTACACCAAGGTTCCCGCAGACGTGACCCTGATGTCCGACGGCAAGCCGATTGAGCTGAGCCAGCTGCGTGAGGGCATGAACCTGACCGCAACGATCGTTTCCGAGAGTGTCACCATGGTTGACGAGAAGGATGTCCAGGTGTCCGGCTACGAAGTGAAGAAGCCTGCCCCGGTGAAAGCTGCTCCGGTTGCCCCGGCTGCTGCTCCCGCTCCCGCTCCGGTGGTTCTTCCCCACACCGCAGGTCTCCTGCCTCTTGCAGGTCTCGCTGGAATGATCATGCTCTTTGCGGCCATGAGCCTGGCGGTCATTCGCCGCTTCTAGACCGTTATTGGGCCTCAATCGGCCCGGTATTTTTCAAACCCGCCGCAACCCGGCGGGCTTTTTTGTTACGTCACGTGAGCCTCTTGAAATAATACCTTTCACGGGCCAATTTTCCCGAGTAGTCGGAAAACGGGAGGGGATAAACCCCTCCCCTACAAAGAAAAACGTAGGGGCGGGGTTTATCCCCGCCCGGGTATTCCTGAATTGTGCAAGAGCCTCACGTGTCTCGCAAGAACTGATAATTGAGGTGCCAGGATCTGAAAAATTCGACCTTGGAGCCCGATCGGTTCTCCGTCGGCCATCCTCACTGATCCTTGACGGTGTTCTCAATGTGGTTTAACGTCCCCCCTGGAGGAATTTTCAATGAAATATGGCCCATCTTTTTGTCTGTCCATGGTTTGCATAACGATCCTTGCGGTCATGGTCAGCGTTCCCGTCACTGCCCAGAGTTTCACCGAGGAGTTTGTCGACATTACGACCCTGTCCGGCAGCGGGTGGTTTACCCAGAACAACAGTGACGACGCAGCCAACGCTGCAACCAACTGGGGCCCAATTACGCCCGCCGTGATGGCGCCGAGGTCCGAGGGCCGGTATCAGGGCAACGACACCGTCTTCCCCGCGTATTCCGGTGGGGTGACGGAGTATATCGGCGATAATTTCAACGCGACGACAGGCGCCCAGACGATCAGTGATTGGCTGATGACGCCGACGGTTACGATCCAGAACGGAGATACCATCTCTTTTTGGACACGGACCAGCACTGGTTCGAACTATCCCGATCGTCTGGAACTCCGGATGAGTGTTAACGGGTCCAGTACCGATTGCGGGACGCTCAGTACGGATGTCGGCGATTTCTCGACGGTTCTGGTTGAGGTCAACGCTTCCCTGACTGTGGGTGGCTATCCGGAGACGTGGGCGCAGTACAGCGCGACGATTTCCGGACTCGCTGCGCCGATCTCAGGCCGTTTCGCCTTCCGCTACTTTGTGACCGACGGGGGACCTTCCGGGAACAACTCCAACTATATCGGCCTCGATCTGGTCGAATACAACTCCGTTCCGGTTGAACTCCAGTCCTTCGTCATCGAATAGCTCCGAAGTAGATCACTGGCGAGAGGGTCCGTTAGTTCCCATCCGGAAAGTCCGGGTGGGAACTAACGAACCTCGGTTCCCGGCGGCACCTCGCCGTCGGGCGCCAGGAGGTCCGGGGCGCCGTCGAGAGATGCGGCCAGCAGCATGCCGCGTGATTCCACCCCCATCAGCTTGGCGGGCTTGAGGTTGGCTACGATGACGATCCTGCGGCCAACGAGGTCTTCCGGAGCATACTTCGCCCCGATGCCGGCGACGACCTGCCTGAGTTCATCCTCGGCCAGGTCGACCATCAGTTTGATCAACTTCTTGGACTTGGGAACCCTCTCGGCTTCCTTGACAATACCGACGACCAGTTTGACCTTGGCGAAGTCGTCGATCGTGATCGAGGTATCTTCCTCGGGCTCGGGTTCCTGTGCGGCCACGGCCGTTTCCTGGACTTTGGCCTCGTCCCGGGCCGCCAGTTCCTTCATCATCTTCTTGACGTCGACCCGGGGGAAGAGGGGCTCGGTCTTCCCGACCGACCCGCCTTCTTGCAGGAGACCCCAGCGGGTTGCCTCTCCCAGGTTGACCGGCAGGTCTGCCGCACCGACCTGGACCCTGAGCCGCTCGGCAATCGATGGCATGAAGGGCTCGATCAGGAGGGATGCGATGCGCAGGCCTTCCAGAGAGTCAAAGAGTGTCGCTTCGAGGGCGGCCCGGCCGTCGTCGCCCTGTTTGGCAAG
>CAYSHZ010000106.1:0-6712 GCA_964430905.1 uncultured Thermoanaerobaculia bacterium
AATGACCTTGGCGCCCGGCGCGATGGCGGCAATCCGGTCCTCGTGACCCGCTCGTGCCAAAATGGTCAGGTCGATTTCAGGTCGGAGAGAAAAACCTTTGAGGAGATTACCGACATAGGTCCCAATACCGTAGTCCGTCAACTTCCGGGCATCGACACCGATTGCCAGATGGTCTTTCTTCTCCATGGCGAACATCTTACCTACATTCCCACCCAAGCCAAGAATAAACTACTTGGAATGCCTGAGTTTCGCCCGAGGAACCCTTCAGTCACTCGTGATCGTAGACCAGGTGGATCCTGCCGGGATGGATGAAATCCTGATCGTCCAGCCGACGTCCCATCACGATGACACCCTCGATCGGGCCGTGGTACCTTCCCCGGCCGCTCAATTCATATTCGTGTGCCGGTGAGTACATCTCGGCCCCCTTGGCATCGGAATCGACCTTCTCATCAACCTCATAACTATCAAGGACCACACCTGGCGGGAGTTCACTCTCGACCACCTCCCGGATCGCCAAACCATCCGGGCGTGTAAAACAGCGAAACTCAAATTCAAGTTCACCGTGTTCAATGAGACGGAAGTTTTCGACCCTGATATCCGTCATTATTGCGGCATCGAGGGCCTTACGCATTGACTCCGCAAATGCCTCGGGCACAACGAAATCCGTTGATCGATGGGCTCTTGAAACCAGATCCGAAAAAAAGCCCTCGGTCTTGATGTTCTCCCGAGCCGTGGAGAAAACCCGCTCCTCCCCGGAGGCGAGCCGAAACCCTTCGACAAATGCCTTGGTCTCTGCCGCCGAGCCGTGCAATTCAATGTGAACAAAGCGCTCGATATCCATCACAACCTCCAATGCATCAGTAGAAAAGAAACGTCACCAGAACGAAGACCGGCAGCAGAAACAACACGGACCAACGGAACAGATAACCGAAGAAACTCGGCATCTCCACACCGCTCTCCTCGGCAATCGACTTGACCATGAAGTTGGGGGCGTTTCCGATATATGTCATCGCACCCATGAACACGGCGCCGGTAGAAATTGCCGTCAGGAAAATCTCATGCTCCGCAATGATCCGATGAATGACTTCAGGTTCCGGTATGCCCGGGAACAGCATGCCTTCGGCGGTCGTCAGGAACGTCAGATAGGTTGGAGCGTTATCCAAGAAGGACGACAGGGCGCCGGTCACCCAGAAGTAATGCCAGGGTTCGGTCACTGCCCTGACGAGACCGGCCATCGCACCGTGTTCTCCGGCCTTGAGGATGGCCAGAGCCGGAATGATCGTCATGAAGATTCCGGCAAAGAGGTAGGCAACCTCAAGAATCGGGAACCAGCTGAATCCGTTGGCTTCGCGGGTTTCCTTCCGGGTCGTCCACATCGACAACAGGCCCATGATGATCAGCAGACCATCCCTGAACAGATTCTGGACCGCCTGGTGAATCCCGAAAATCGTCACATGACCGGCATGCCAGATGCCGCTGAGGATGACCCCTCCAAGAATACCCCCCAGGAAAAGCAGATTGTGCAAGCCTTCGATACCCAACCGGCCTTCACTCTCGTCGGTCGTCTTGGCCGCCTCGGTCTCACGCCGCCAATACATCAGATCCAGTCCGAAGTAGGTCACCAGGAGGATCCCGGCCACGACCCCCATTTCCTTGATCAGTCCAAGGGTCCAGAAGAAGGGAACGCCGTGGAGGAAACCCAAAAACAGCGGCGGATCGCCCAGAGGCGTCAAGGACCCTCCGATGTTGGCAACCAGAAAGATGAAGAACACCACGGTGTGGACCTTGTGGGCCCGCCGGGCATTGGCTCTGAGGATTGGTCGAATCAACAGCATCGCGGCGCCGGTGGTCCCGACCCATGACGCGATGATGGTTCCCATTAAGAGGAGCCCGGTGTTGACCAACGGCGTCCCGGCTAGAGATCCCTTGATCCTGATGCCACCGGCAACGGTGAACAGGGCCCACAGGAGAATGATGAAGGGAATGTAGTCGATCACATAGATATGCAAGATCTCGTGCATGGCCTGATGTCCGTAGGCCCAGAGAAAGGGAACGGCAAAAACAACCGCCCACATCGCCGAAATCTTCGGAAAATGATGATGCCAGAAGTGCGGCGCCACCAACGGGAAAACCGCAATCGACAGAAGAATCCCAACAAAGGGGATCACGGACCACAGGGGCAATACGGCCCCCAAATCAGTACCACCGTGTTCGGCCGCGGCCTCGTGAACCTCAGAAGCGACCGCATGACCGGACGCCTCACCCTGCTCATGCTGGGCTTCGACGATGGGAACCATCGCCAACCCTGCCATCACCATCAAAAACACGACAATGATGCCGCGTCGCCTCAGACCCATGATGCCTCCTCCTCGAACCTGCGTCGAAATGCTCACTGGTCCGACCACCCTGGGGCGAAAACAGTGAGAAATGTATGCTGTTGCTTCGTTTCAGGGAACACTTCAACTCCTAAAATAGCCCGCCCCACGGGACGGCGCCGATACCTTAGCACCGATCGCAGAATTGCGGGAGGGTACCAACGAATAATGACGCACACCGTTCAGCTTTCGTACACCCCTTAGATGAGGTTCGAACCTATGGAACATCGGGAGGGCCGTATACCGAATCGAGGCCTTCGCCGTAGAATCAAGGTCTCGTCCATTGTGATCGCCACCGTGTTCTGCGTCATCGTTCACGGTGTCCCGGCCGAGACCCTGAAGGGCGCCGACCTTGAAGGACGACCCATTCTCCGGATTGAGTTTCATCGTTCAAACATCTTCGACACATCGGACCCCTCCACATCCTCCTGGCCCTACCGGTGGACCAACGCCCTTCACATCACGACCCGCGAGTCCTTCGTCAGGTCGATGATTTTGTTCTCCGAGGGAGACCCATGGGATCCCGAGATCGCCGCAGAAAGCGCCCGAATCCTCCGTTCCCTGCACTTCCTCAACCCCGTCTTCATCGATGCAAGACCCGAGGGGGACGGTGTCGTCGTCAGTGTCCGAACCCATGACAAGTGGACCCTCGAAGTTGGGGCAAAATACGGAATCCAGGGATCCAGGACGACCTATGCCGTCAAGTTCCAGGAAAAGAACTTCCTCGGCTTGGGCCGCGACATGAAGCTGGAATACCGGAAGGATCATGAACGCTCCAGTTGGACCTATATTTATTCCGATCCCAGTATCTTCGGATCACGTTGGCGGGGGAGGATTCTCTTTGCCGATGCATCCGACGGTCAGCAAGAGGAACTTCTCGCCGAGAGACCCTTCTTCTCCATGGCAACCTCACGAGCCTGGGGCGGAGAGTGGAAACACTGGCGCCAGACCGAGTATCTGTACTCCGACGGAGATCAGGTTGCGGGAGGCCCCAGGGACTTCCGGCTCCTCCGCCTGTGGTGGGGTAAAAAACTCCAGGCGCCTGAGCACATGGTTCGCCGCCTCCATCTCGGCTTCTCCCTGGACGACAGGGAATTCTCCGACTGGTACTGGGAAGCGTCGCAGACGCCCTTCCCCACGCCAGATGACGTGACGATCAGCGGACCCCATATCCGCTTCGAACAGATGAAAAACGACTTTCGGGTCCTCACCGGTTTCCGAGGATGGTCGGCCCAGGAAGACCTGGCCTTCGGAAACAACTTCCAGGCAGGTTTGACGGCCTCCATGCCGGCCTTCGGCGGTGATATCCCTCGGCTGGTCTTCGACTCAAACTGGAGCTTCCGGGCACGCCGGGAAGGATGGCTTGTTCTGGGCGATGCCTGGGCATCGGGCCGCCTGGACGACGGATCCGCAGCCAATATCATCGTGGGCTTTCAGGCAGCGGCAGCCCAGTTGGGGTCCAGGGGCTGGCAAATGCGCCTCAGGATTGAGGACGGCATCGAACTCGACCGGGAAAATCAGTTGATGCTGGGCGCAGACACCGGACTGAGAGGATGGGACCCCGATACCTTTGACGGTACGGGCAGGGCAGTCCTCAACCTCCAATGGCGGACCCTCCTCAAGGAGGAGTTTCTCAACCTCTTTTCCATCGGAGTCGTTGTCTTCGCCGACACCGGAACAACGTGGGGCGCCCGGGTCGGAGAGGACACCGGAGGTCTCCGCGCCGACGTCGGCATCGGCCTTCTCGCCGATCTGACCCACATCGGCCGGTCCAACGTCCTGCGTCTCGACATTGCCGTACCGGATGACGGCAGAGGCATCACCGTCATCGTCACCTCGGCGGCCCTGTTCTGAAGCCCGGATGCCAAGAGTTATCTCGAACTCTCCGGGACCATGTAGAATTCCTTCAGAACCGGCAACGGTCGGCACCAACTACCGATGAAACGACTGATTCCTTTCCTCTTCTTCATCTCCGGCGCAACAGCACTGGTCGGAGAAGTCGTCTGGATGCGAATGCTCGGTCTGGTGCTGGGCAACACGATCTGGGCCGCGTCGGCCGCGGTCACCGTCTGGATGATCGGAATGGCCCTGGGAGCAGCCCTCGGTACCCGCATGGCCCCGAGAATTCAACGCCACATCCTGGTATACGGCCTCGCCGAGGGCGGAATCGGGATATTCTACGCCGCATCCCCCGCCATTGCGACCGCCGTCCTTGCAGTTGGAGCCCATCTTGGCGAGGACATGGGGACATTCCTTGCCATCGGTCTGGCCCAGAGACTCGGTATCGCCGTCGTCGTCCTTCTCCCTCCCACCGTCTTGATGGGCCTGACCCTGCCACTCCTCGTTGAACGTCTCCAGGGTAATCGTCTGGCCGAGAGAACCGGTCTACTCTATGGCCTCAATACCCTGGGTGCCGCCACCGGCGTCTTCGTGACCGCCTACTGGGCCTTGCCCAACTTGGGCGAAAGCGGCACTCTTGCACTCTCGGCCGTCCTGTGTCTGACGGTCATGATCATCGCATTCGGCGTCGAACGCTCGATCATGGCGCCGCCCCTCGAAATCCGAACCACCGTCTCCGGAAACCATCAAAAACCAAACGCCTTCATGATCCTGGTCGGCTTGATGGGCGCCGCCGCCCTGGCCGCAGAACTGGTTTGGGTGAGAATTCTGGTTCTTCACCTGGGTTCAAGGGTCTATGCATTTGCCATTCTTCTGGGGGTGTACCTCTTGGGGCTTGGCCTGGGAAGCATGGCAGTCAAGGCTCTGGCCGGACGCATCGACAACCCCACTCGTGTCCTGGCACTGACACAGATAGGCGCCGCACTGGCATTGGTGGCACAGTTGGTCGCGCTCGGCCATACCTCATCCATCCTGGTCCAGTGTGTCTCCACCCTCAAGATGAGCTATTCATTCTTGGGGGTGCAATCAGCCTTCTTGCTGACCGTAACCATCCTTTTTCTTCCGGTGACACTCCTGTTCGGGGCATCCTTTCCCTTGGCGGTTGCAGCCGACCCAACCACCCGGTCACCCGGCCAACATGCGGGCGCCGTTGCAACCGCCAACACCATGGGCGCGATCGTCGGCGCCATTGGAGCGCCATTTGTCATGGTTCCGGTGATCGGTTGCCAACGAACCCTCCTGGTCCTGGCCCTGGTCCACCTGGGAATTGGCCTCTCTCTCTGGCGGACCCGAACGAACACGTTGGTGGCCGCCGTAGTCGTCATCGCGATAGCCGCAATCTCAATCGTGCTGCCGAGAGACTGGATTCTTCGCCGGGCCGTGACCGACGTCTCGGACACGGAAGTCCTCATAGCCCTGGAGGAAGATATCGGAGCGACGGTCATCGTCAAGGAATACGGCGATCCCGAGGCCCGCTGGCTGTCACTGGAACTCAACGGCACCAATGTTGCGGGATCCTCTCCGGCCCTATTGAAAGTTCAACAACTGCAGGGACACCTTCCCCTGCTCCAGGTCGATGACCCAAAGGAAATCCTCCACGTAGGCTTCGGCTCGGGGGGCACCTGTTGGGCAGTTTCTCACCACCCGGTAGAACGCATCGACGTCGTCGAGATCTCCCCGCGCGTTCTGACGGCCTCGGACCACTGGTTCAGCTTCATCAACCACCACGTCCTGGAAGACAGCCGCGTACGAACCGTCCTCAATGACGGCAGAAACTACCTGATGGCCACCGACAAAATGTACGACGCAATCCTGTCGGACTCAATCCACCCGGTCTTCGCCGGCAATGGCACGCTCTACACCCTGGAGTACTTCCAAATGTGCCGCGATCACCTCAAACCGGGGGGTGTCACCTCGATGTGGCTCCCCGTCTACTCGCTGGACACCGAAAGCTTCCTGCGCATCCTCTCGGCCTTTCATCAGGTCTTCCCTCAGACCGTCATCTGGTATGACCGAACGACGCCCAACGAGTTTACGGTTGTCACCGGCAAGGTCGAACAGGGCCCCATCACCATCGATTGGAAGAAACTGACGGACCCCACACTGGCCGAGAGTCTGTCGATAGCAGGCCTCCACTCGGCCGAGGATCTGGAAGCCGACCTCCTGCTTGGGCCGGCCCGGGTCGCTGCCCTGGTTGCCGAAACGCCACCCCACATTGACGATCTGCCCTTTGTCGAATACACCGCCGGCCAGACGCTCGACCGCACGGGCACCTGGTACGACAACCTGGCTCTCCTCGCAATGGTCAGGACTCGGACCGATCCGTTCGCTGCCGCTCCGGTTCCCTTCGAGAAGGCCGCGGCAATACGCGACCACGCGCTCGAGACGACCCTGAAAAAGGTCAGGTCACTCGCGGCCGAACGACAGTAGGACGAAAA
>CAYSHZ010000106.1:6812-11295 GCA_964430905.1 uncultured Thermoanaerobaculia bacterium
AGACGACCCTGAAAAAGGTCAGGTCACTCGCGGCCGAACGACAGTAGGACGAAAAGAACGACCTACCGCGATTTCAAACCATCCATGGAGTGGCAACAAGGGGCCATCATTCCCCCACCCGTTCCCAGATCTCCTCGAAACAATGGTGATTCCCGGCAAAGGCCTCGATCACCTGGGGATCAAACATCCCCTCCACCTTCATCCTTTCATCTCCCTCCAACAAGATCCGAAGGGTTGTCTCGTGGTCGTACCCAACCTTGTAGGGCCTCGATGATCGCAGTGCATCGTAGATATCGGCAACGGTGACGATCCTGGCAGCAATCGGAATCTCCCGGCCCCGGCGCCCGTGGGGATAACCTCCCCCGTCCCACCGTTCGTGGTGATTGAGCGCGATTTCGGATGCCATCTGGAGCCGATCCGATTCCGACAGGATTCGGTAGCCATACGTCGGATGCCTTTTCATCTCGGTCCTCTCGTCGTCGGTCAGGGGCCCTTCCTTGCGCAGGACCGCAACGTCAACGCTCATCTTGCCGACGTCGTGCAGCTGTGCGGAATAGTGGATTTCGTCACAAAAAGCCTGGGACAGCTCCAGAATTTCCGCCAGCCGAAAAGCGTACTCATTGACCCTTTCCACATGCCGCGCCGTACCCTCATCGTGCACCTCCGCAGCCCTGGCCAATAACCTGATTGACAACCGAAAGGCATCTTCGGTCTGATCCTTGAGTGCGGCAATTTTCTCGCGCTGAACCTTGAGCTGGGCGTTGCGTCTCTTGAGCCTGATGTTCTGAGCCTCGATTCTGGCGGTCATTTCGGCCCTGACGATCGCAGAACCGACGATGTGGTTGAAGGGAACAATCAAATCGGCCTGCTCCGAATCGAAGGGAAGGGGACCACCGCCATCCGAGTCTCGTCGGTTGATCAGCTGGACAACACCGATCACCCGGCGATCATGGTTGAGCAGAGGAAAGGACAGCATCGAACGGCTTCGATAGCCGAGACTGAGGTCGAAACTGGGATCGAATGTATACGGCACGTCGTTCCCAATATCGTAGAGATCATCGACGAAGACCGTTTCTCCAGTGATGGCGGTAAACCCCGCAATCGACGATTGGCTGACCGGAACGACGATCTGTGCCGGTTCCAGAGAAACGATGTCATTTTGTGCGTTGGAGGCCTCGAGACGACGCGTTCGTCCACTCCCTCGGATCAGGAAAATCGTCCCCGCCTCGGCGCCTGTCAAACGCCGGCTCTTCAACAGCACCCGCCGAAGGAGTTCCTCAGTCGGCTGAGGCTTGGAGACCTCGATGAACTCCAGGAACTCGTGGAGAACGTTCACAGGGGACCTTCTTTACTCCTTGACGCGCGTCCAGTAGGTCGTTCGCCCGAGGAGGGAAATTCCGATGTAGCCCCGTACCTTGAGCCGGTCGCCCTTGAGTTGCAACTTGCAGCTGTAGGTCTTTCCGTTGTTGGGGTCGTAGATCGTCCCGTCGGTCCACTTGTTGTCACCGGACCGAACAAACCCATCCAGAACAACCAACCCCTTGACGGGCTTGGTCTTCAAGGCCGGATCAGGGTTTTCCCTATCAACCTTGATCTGCCCGTCCATCCCCTGCTCGTCACCCTTGAGGTAAACCGGCTCCGCCAACCACACCAGTTTCCCGCTGTAGCCGTCACCCTTGCGGGTGATTTCAACGTGGGCCTGCCCGCCCTCGTCCTCTGCCGGAGTCGCCCACAGTCCGAGCAAAGGATCTGTTTCTCCAGCCTGCAACGGCATGACCAGGGACAAGGACACCATCACCAACATCAGAATTCGCATAGTTTCTCCCCACTGTTCACAAGCCCATTATACGGTGAATAACCCTCCTCCGCCCGGAATTGGATCGCAACGGAAAGAAATGCCACTGACCCGGAGTTCCCGCCAAGGCCATGATCCGCTATCCTGCAGGGCCATGATTACGTTGACCGATATTTCCAAGCAATTCGGAGCCCAGAACCTCTTCGAAGATGTCAGCCTTCAACTGGACCCCGGCAACCGCTACGGCCTGGTAGGGGCCAATGGCTCCGGCAAGTCGACGCTGCTCCGTATTATCACGGGTGAGGAAGAGGCCAGTTCGGGAACCGTAGCCATGCCCCGAAACCTGACGCTGGGCGTCCTCAAACAGGACCATTTCGAGTACGAGAACACACCAATCCTCGAGGTCGCGATGATGGGCCATCAGGGTCTATGGCAGGCCATGGAGGAAAAAGAGAGAGTCCTGGCCGCAGAGCCCTTCGATGCCGACCGCTACGGCGATCTGGAGGACTTCATCCTCACCCACGACGGCTATGGTTTCGAGGCCCGATGTGCCGAGATCCTCGAAGGTCTCGGAATTTCGACGACGAAACACCGTCAAACGTTGTCAACCCTGTCCGGTGGGTTCAAGTTCCGGGTCCTCCTGGCCCAGACCCTGGCCTCCAGCCCGGGCTGCCTGCTTCTGGACGAGCCGACCAACCATCTGGATATTCTCTCGATCAGGTGGCTTGAGACCTTCCTGGTGGACTATCCCGGCTGCGCCCTGGTGATCTCCCATGACCACCGATTTCTCAACACCGTCTGTAGCCACATTCTCGACGTCGACTACCGCACCATCACGGCCTACACCGGCAACTACCGCGCCTTTGAAGCAGCCAAGGTCTCGAATCGAAATCGCAAAGAGGCCGAGATCTCCAAGAGGGAAAAGCAGATCGCCCAGCACAAGGCCTTCGCCGACCGGTTCCGGGCCAAGGCGACCAAGGCCCGCCAGGCCCAGAGCAAACTCAAGGCAATCGAGCGCATCGACCTTGAGGAACTACCACCGTCCTCAAGACGTCATCCGAAGTTTGGGTTTACCCAGCGTCGACCCAGCGGCAAGACGGTTCTCGAAATTGAAGGTCTGAACAAGGCCTACGGCGATAACCACGTACTCAAGGACGTCGATCTGATGATTCGCCGCGGCGACCGACTGGCCATCATCGGACCCAACGGCATCGGCAAGTCCACCCTGCTCAAGATCCTGATGAAGGTCATTCCGGCTGACTCCGGCGAGGTGCTCTGGGGCCACGAAACCCATCCCGGCTACTTCGCTCAGGACCACAAGGACATCTTCGGAGACCGCAAGGGGACCGTCGAGGGCTTTCTCGGCGAGGCCGCGGCCGGCCGCGATACCGGCTGGGTCCGCGGCCGGCTCGGACGGGTCCTGTTCTCAAAAGAAGAGGTCGAGAAGAAACTCGGCGCCCTCTCCGGCGGCGAAGCCACCCGCCTGATCTTTGCCCGACTCTCTGTCGACGAACCCAACGTCCTGGTCCTCGACGAGCCGACCAACCACCTCGACCTCGAGGCCATCGAGGCTCTGGTTCAGGCCCTGGAAGCCTATGACGGCACGATCATCCTGGTCTCCCACGACCGTTGGTTTGTCTCCCGAATAGCCAATCGCATCCTCGAACTCACACCCGAAGGCATGAACGACTTCAGGGGCTCCTACGAGGAATACCTCGAACGCTGCGGCGACGATCACCTGGATTCTCGTGCCGTACTTCAGAAGGCCCGCGAGGAAAAGCGGCGCAAGAAGAATCGCAAGGGTGACACAAGGGATCAGGCACCAGACGATGAAAAGCAGAGGCTCAAACGGCGCAAGGACCTGCAGCTCAGGCTGGGCGTCGTTGAACTCGCAATTGAGGAGGCCGAGAAGAAGATCGCCGCACTGGACACCCTCTTTTGTCGACCAGACTTCTACGAAGACCGGGACGACAAGGAAGTGCGAAAACTCGGGAATGAGCGAGAGACCCTCAAATCAGACATCGAACGGCTGAATGAAGAGTGGGAGGCGCTGGGCGGAGAACTGGAGACGCTGGGCTGACGGGTTCGACCCCGTCACAGACCAAAGCTGACGGTGACGTCGATATCCGTGCTGACCGGAATTCCACCCGACGTCGCCGGCTCAAACCGCCACTTCTTGACAGCCCGAACCGCCTCTTCGGTCAGACCGTAGTCCAACCCCTTGACCACCGTCACGTGTTCAACCCTGCCCTTCTCGTTGACCAGCAGGCGCAGGACCACGTCACCTTCGATTCGAAAGCGAACTGCCCGTGCGGTATAACTCGGGGGTACCTTCTTGACGACGACCGGCGGCTTGACCAGGGAAATCAGCTTGACCCCATCAAGGGACGACGAGGTCGAGACATAGGCGATGGCGCCTGGATGCTGCCGGACGAAAGCAACGGCCTCCTGCCCGGAAAGCTCGGGCGGAGGCGCCCCACCACCCGCTTCGGCCAGTTCACTCCAGTACTTTACGACCTCGGCGGTGCTGCGATTGTGAACCTCAAGGGAAAAGGCTCCCCGGATCGAAGAGTCCTGCTTGAGATCGATCGCCTCGACCGGCAGGCCGTCCTCCCATTTCGTCGCCTTTTTCAAGAAGATATCGGAGATCAACTGCCGACTCATCATCTCTGCAGTGTTGTCCGGGTG
>CAYSHZ010000107.1:0-11274 GCA_964430905.1 uncultured Thermoanaerobaculia bacterium
GGAATCATCGTTGGAAGTGATTCCTGGGTCGGACCCCTGGCCACCCATCCCCTCTATCGCGCCCTTCGCCCCGACAAGACTGCCCTGGTCTTGATGGACCAGGTTCTTCGGGCCCACGAGGCCGATCGACTCGACGAGATCCCCCTGTACGCCATGCTCAACACACCGATTGAGAGCATCAAACGCCGAGCAGACCGCATCGGACGGAGACTGCGGGCCCACGGCATCCCTGCCCGGGGCCGAAAGACCCGATCAACCCTCGGAGGCGGCACGACACCGGATGAAACTCTGCCCGGCTATGGGCTGGAAATCTCCGGAGGCCAAACGCTGCTCGACTCGCTTCGGGAGCAAACACCTCCGATCATCGGCAGAATTGAGGACGACAGGGTGGTCCTCGACCTCCGTACCGTCTTCCCGGAACAGGACGGGGCGCTGATCGAGGGCGTTCTCACAGCTTCCGCCTCAGCTGACAAATGATAGCTGAGAGCTGAGAGCCCTACATCACCGGCGGCCAGAAACGCCACGAAACCGGCAAGAAGAGATAGAGCAGGGCGGCGATGGCCAGAAACGTCCCAAAAGGCAAGGCGGTCTTGGCTGAACCCCGACCCGCGATCATGAGACCCAGACCGACTGCGGCGCCAAGGATGGCACCGACGATTAACACCCACAGACAGCCCGCAAGACCGACAACGGCTCCGATGCCCGCGAGATACTTGACGTCACCCCAACCCATACCCTCCTGACCTCGAATCATTTTGTAGACCACGATAACGGCAATCGGCATCAGGGCACCAAATGAGGCTCCGACAACCGAATCGAGCCACCACGTCAGACCACCAGCCACCGATAACCCCAACCCGAACACAATCAGCGGATAGGTGATCACATCCGGCAGGATCTGGTGGTCATAGTCGATCAGGGCCAGAACCAGACAGACCCAGGCAAAGACCAGCACTTCCAAACCCGTCAGAGTGAGCCCCCAACGGTAGAAGGCAGCCACCGCCACCAGAGCTGCGGCCAATTCCACCATCGGATATCGAATGGAAATCGACACTCCGCAGGCTCGGCACCGGCCTCGGAGCAGCAGCCACGAGAAAATGGGGATGTTGTCGTACCAGCGAATCGGCTTCCCGCATTGGGGACAGGCGGAACCCGGACTGACGATCGAGCGCCTCAAGGGAACACGATAGATCACAACATTGAGGAAGGAACCGACAATCGCCCCCACGACAAAAACCCAGATGGCGATCAACTCCTGCGGCCAGATAACCATTCGTACAGCTCCTCCTGCTTGCGCACCATCTCGTCAATATCAAAGTCCTCAAGCCCCACAGGGCCGGCTTGACCCATCTCACGGCGAAGATCCTCGTCTTCCAGCAGAATCCTCACCTTCTCGGCAATCTGTTCGCTCTCGCCGGGAGGGACGACACAGCCGTTGACTCCATCTTGCACGACCTCCGGCGTCCCGTCGACGGCCGTCGCGACCACTGGAACACCCGCCGCAAGGGCCTCGACGACCGCACGGGGCAGACCCTCGTGTCTTGAGGTCAAGACGGCAATGTCAGTCAGACTCAACAGTGCAGGAATATCAGCCCACCATCCCAGCAGATGGACGCGGTCACCGATCCCGAGTTCGGTCACCAGATCTTCAACCCGGCGACGCAGTGGACCATCCCCGGCGATGACGAAGTGAACCCCGGGATTGGTCGAGGCAACGATCGCAGCCATCCGGACAAAGTCCAACGGTGCCTTCTGAGGTTTGAGATTCCCAATCTGGGTGACAACCAGGGAACCGTCGGGGATGGCCAACTGCCTCCTGACGTTCGCCGGATTTGACAATTTTCCAAAAGCCGACAGGTCGATTCCGGAACGGATCAGGCTGACATTTTCACCCAGCAATCCATGCGCCCGCCCCTGGTCGATATTGGCCTGGGATACGGCGATGAAATGGTCTGTCCAGGGTGCCACGCGGCGTTCTGCCGCCAGGAAGATCCTTCTCTTGATGGAAGACTGGAGTGGCGTAAAGCCCCAGCCGTGAATCGAATGAACGACGGTCGGGATCCTTTCCTTGTGGGCAACCGCCCGCCCAAGGATACCGGCCTTCGAGGAGTGTGTATGGACGATATCGGGTTGAAACGACCTGATCGCCTGCCGAAGTGCTCCAAAAGTCCGAATGTCATCGAGGAGTGCGATCGGCCGAACAAGAAAAGGCAGTTCGAATAGATCGACTCCATTCAGTTCGCGCGCCTCCGAATCCAGGACATCCCCGGGTCCCCAGACAAGCCCCACCGAAAACCTCGAACGATCCAGATGGGCAACTGTATGGAGTGTGTTGCGCTGTGCGCCTCCCAGTTCGAGGCGCGTAATGATGTGGAGGACTCGCAGCACCATACTAACCGTCGCCGGACCCCAGGAGACGCCCGGCTGCAGCCATTCCATCAAGGATTGCGTCTTCCATCGCCGAATACTTCCACTCCGCCCAACGACCTGCGAGGTGTACATTTTGCCCGGAAAAGAATCGGCGCAAGATGGAAACCGCCTGCCGTCTTGGGTGGTCAAATACGACGTATGCCGGATTGAGAACGGCCACGGAGCGCTCCTCGATCATCTCCGAATCCAGCAATCCAATGCGGCTTAGGGCTGCCTCCGCTTTCCCCACCAGATCCTCCGGCACCGGTTCTCCGGGGTCGAGACTGATCTCGATCGAAACCGTATGGCAGCCATCCGGTGCCACCGAACCGTGATTGGAAGGAAACCCAACGCGGTAGAACGGAAACTCGGCCTCTGGAAAGTAGAACCAGTGTTCGGGCCGCGGTGCCGGGCCCCGGACCCCCAGGGCAATGTTGAGAACGCTAACCCATTTGAGGGCTTGCCGGGCTGCAACGACCTCCTCCGGGAGAGAATCAACAACCCGGTCCACCAGAAACGGCAGGGCCAGTGTCGCCACTAGGTTCTTCCACGGGAGACGATCCCCGGCAGCAGTCTCGACCCAGCGTTCCTTGAGATTGATCTCCACAACCTCGGTTCCCAGGCGAAGATTGGAGACCTTCCCGGCAACGGCGTCCGCCAGTAGACGGATCCCTCCGGTGAGGGGATACCGAAAGTGAGCGTTGTAGCCGACCGCCCGATCATGGAGACCCATCGCACCGTCTACAACCTCCTTGAGCTCCGGCTTGGGCACATAGCGCCCCACCCAGTCCAGGGACAACTCCTCGGACGGCGTCCGGAAGAGTTTTTCGTTGTAGGGAAAGAAGAAATGCCGTCCAAGGCCCTCCCCAAAACGATCCAATACCCACTCCGAGAAATTGGTTGGGTCTTCTCCGGATCCGGCCCACGCCCCGATGAACCCCATGAGACAGTCACGCCGAATCTCAGGCGGCAGACCCCACGTGTGAATCTGGATGGGGTAGGGGGTGATACTCCCCCCGAGATAGATCGCCGCCAGTCGTTCGTACTCGGTCAGAAGCGGCCAGACACCCAGGCCGTCCAGGTAGTCCCTCGTCTCGTCTTGGGCGATGTGGAGCAGGTGTCCGGTGAGATCAAACGAATAGGGACCGGATTTCAGAGTCCGGCAGGCCCCGCCCGAAGTGCACTCTTTTTCCAGAATGACACAACGCCGGCCGTTGGTTTGGAGTCGCTCCGCCGTTACCAGGCCGGTCAGACCTCCGCCGAGAATCAGTGTGTCGGTCACATCTGTTCCATATCGACACGAGCCAACCAGACCAGGAATATCAATGCCACAACTGCAGAGACTGCAACAATAATCATCGTCGTCTGCGGCGAAACGAAGAGGATCACAATCCCCAGCGCCCCGCTGAGAATCGCAGCGCCGTAGACAATGGTCACCGCACGCGCCGTACCACCTCCCAGTCTCTTGCGGAGCCGCAACGGAAAATGGTCCGGACTGCCGTGGTAGATCTTGCGGCCTGCCTTGAGACGCAAGAAGGTGACATAGACCGTATCCAGGATCGGCAAGGCAAGAATGAACAAGGGGGCCACCCAACCCAGGGGGTTGTGTTGGGTGTAATCCATCACCATCGCAAGGGCACCCAGGGTCAGTCCGACAAAAAGAGAGCCCGAATCGCCGAGGTAGATCGATGCCGGGTAGAAATTGAATTTCAGAAAGCCCAGGAGGGCACCGATCAAGGCAACCGTGAATGCCGCCACCACCCAGCGCTCGTTGAGGCTGGCCACCGTCAACAGGAACCCGGCGGCAATGGTCGCTACACCGGCGGCCAGACCGTCCATAATGTCCATCAGATTGAAAGCATTGGACAGGCCCACCAGCCACACAATGGTCAGCAGGATTCTGGCCCACATCGGCAGAACCACAACCTGTACCGATATCCCCGCCCTCAGAAGCACGAAAATCGCCACCAACTGGCCGAGGACCTTGGCCTTTGGAGTCAAGACACCGAAATCATCGATCAGGCCCAACGTCGCAACAATCGTCGATGCCAGCAACAAGGCCAGCAGTTCGGTATCCAACTCAAACGTCATACCCAAAGACAACAGAAAGGCGATAAAGACCGCCAAACCACCCAGATAGGGAACTGGCTGATTGTGGTTCTTGAGATTCCCGTCAGGCCGGTCGACAACACCGAAATCCAGCGCCGCACGACGCGCCATCGGCACCCCCACCAACGCGAAGAGGTAGGCCAAGACGAAACCGAGAATCAAACGAATCAGCATGGCAGTTTGGACAGTCTCTTCCTCAATCGATGACGCCGTTCTCTCAGCTCCCTCCAGACCAGCGGCCACCGCCTGAAGAGGTGGCCAACCAGGGATGGCCTGCGGAGAACGCCGGCACTGACCAGGGCAAGATCCCAGACCAAGAGTACGGGGGCACGCCACATCAGATCAAGTCCATGGAGATGACGGATCAGTGTCATCCAGCGATTTGTGATGATGCATGCTTCAAGATGGGGCGGCCGACGCCACCTCAGAGGCCCTCCTCCGGAAATCGCGCCCGCTCCTCGACCGTGTATCGCCCGGGCCGCCGGTTCGAAGCGGACCTCCCAGCCCGCATTGTTCAGTCGCCAGCCCAGTTCCAGATCTTCCCAGAAGCAGAAATACTGCTCTGCCCAGGGACCACCCTCTTCCATAACTGACTCAAGTGCCTCACGGCGAAATACCGCCATCGCGCCACAGGCGGCCAAAACCCGACACGGCTCCAGCCAATCCGGCCCCAGCGGTTCGCCATAACCCCGATCTCGAACCTCCAATGTGCCCCGCTTGAGAACCTGCCCCGCACTGTCCACTGTTTTCCCGTCCGGTCGAATCAACAGCGGCGCGACACAACCCACTCGGGGGTTGGCCTCCATCAGGGCCGCACATCGCTCGAAACATCCCTGTTCAATCCTCACATCCGGATTCATGAAGGCAACATATTCTGCTTCGCCTCGAACTTTCCCATATCCCCGATTGCATCCCCCGGCAAACCCGGTGTTCTCATCGAGTGCCACAACCTCGACCCAGTCGCCACCGGCCATGCGGGCAACTGCCACCGAATCATCGGTCGAGGCGTTGTCCATGACCACCACCGACCCGCCCTCCTCATCATTTGCCAACGCCTTCAGGCACCCCTTCAGATCTTTCTCTGAATTGTGGGCGATGATAACTACAGCCATCCGTTGACTGTACCATCAACATCTTTCGGAGCCGACCCGACAGAATCCAAGGGTTATTACCTCGATCCCCTTGCCGGTTTCGGCAAGAAAAACCTTTGGGAGCCCATCATTATGCTACCTTCCCCCTGCGGTATGTATCTTGTATTCTTATGCCTGAGGTGCTCTCCAAAGGACGATACCGTTGAATAACCAATCGAAAACTGAATCTGCGGCTCTATTCCTGCGGGCCCTCCTGGTATGTTGCCTCGTTGGAAGTACGGCCGCCCTTATTCTCCTCCCATCCTCTCCGCTGTTTCAGCTGGTTCCGGGAAGAGATTCAGGCGTTTACCTTTATTCGGCGAGAAGGATTCTGGAAGGAGGAATTCCCTACCTCAATCTCTGGCACCACAAGGGGCCAATTCAATCCCTCTTGAACGTTCTGGGACTCGCGCTCCATCTTCCGTCATGGTGGGGAGTATGGCTTCTCCGCGTTCTCTTTCTCTCAATTTCTTTAAAGACCGGCTTCACAGTTCTGAAAAATACATTTGGGGCCGCGGCCGCGTGGTTCAGTACATTAATCTGGCTTTGCTTCTTCACTGCATTTCTTGGAGATGGGAACCTGACAGAGGAGTATGCCCTGACATTTGGCTTCAGTTCATTGTGGTTGTTCTTTAAAGTTCCCTCTGCCGAACGGCCCCCATGGACATTTGGATTGCTTGGTGTTGCATTTTCGGCCGTCTTTTTGTTGAGACAAAACCTAGTGGGCACTTTGGGAATACTGACCTTGATCATGGTCATCCCCGATCGCGCAAAATGCAACCGAATCACTATTCGAAGCAGAATAGTGCCGTTTTTGATCGGAACCTCGGCTCTTCCTACGGTCGTTCTGTCCTGGCTTGCCTCAAACGGGGCCCTTCGGGCTTGGTGGGAATGTACCTGGATCTACAATCGTGTCTATATCGGCAATACCCTGCCAGGCAACGTCGTAACCACTCTTAACATCATTGCTCACTATCCGTTCCTCAGCGTATGTTGGTTCTTGATGTTGCTGGGCATGGCCTCCGCGTATCTCGACGTGAAAGCTGATTCGATGCACTCCCGATCTCGGGAACTCCTGTGGTTTGCAATCCTCGCGTGGCCGGTGGAGTTCATCGGCACCTCGCTCTCAGGGTTAGGCTACGATCACTATTTCTTGTCCTGGCTTGTGCCCGGAGCCGTGCTGATTGCACATCTCTTCAGCCATCTTGACGCTGCAACCATTTCTCCGGGACGACGAAGAGCTAGGCAGATTCTCATTTTTTCTCCACTGGTCATCTCCGTCGCCTGGCTCACAGGCCCGGTCTGGCTGCACGGTTTCGATTTTTCCGAATGCGCCCGTCAGAGGCTGACGATGAGTAACTATCTTGTCGAGCATACCGATCCTAACGATACCGTGATGATCTGGGGTGCCGAAAGCGGAATCCTCTTTCGCGCTCAAAGAAGATCACCGGAGCCTTATTTTTTTTCGTATCCGTTGCTCAAGACTGGTTACGAATCATTCCGTCACCTGGATCAGTTCATGCTTTCACTCATGAAACAACCACCAATAATGATCATCGATACTTCAGCGACAAATCCAGTCGTGCCGCCCATTGCCCCCGATCCCTCCGGAGCTAGGACACCTACCGACCCTTCCTACGCCGCTCAAGGACTTGAGCCGCTGGCTTCCTTCGTGTTATCTAACTACCGACCGATCATACTGATAGGCCCCGGGCCATCCTGGATAGTGTATAAATACCAAAATGAAGGCTTGCGCTGACACAGAAGCCAAGTATTCCTCTGCTATCATCCGCCCATGCCTCCTGAGGACCTCCCTTCGTTATTCCAACCTCACCAGGAAGTCGAAACGATCTCCGTCGAAGGTCTCCCGGAAACGGTCATCACACCCCCCTCAGGTTGGCTCCAGTTTAGGTTGGCCGAAATCTGGACCCATTGGGACCTCCTTACAACATTGGCATGGAGGCATATCCAGGTCCGATACAAGCAGGCGGTTCTCGGAGGATTGTGGGCTGTATTGCAACCGGCAGCTGCCGCAGCGGCATTCACCCTGATTTTTCGGAACATGGTTGGATCAACCGGCGCTGTCCCCTATCTGGTATTCGCCTATTCCGGTGTCCTGTTATGGCAAATGGTAGCCTCAATCGTCGGCACTGGATCAATGAGTCTCGTCGACAACGCACCGTTGATTACCAAAGTCTATTTCCCAAGACTCCTGATTCCGCTGTCAGTAGTTGCCTACTCGTTGGTTGATTTTGCGATAGGCTCAATCATCCTGGCAGGTCTCATGCTGTGGTTCGGATGCGGCCTCAGTCTGGCGGCGCTGAGCCTACCGGTGGCGATAGCCGGTGCAGCCCTTTGCGGTCTTGGAATTTCGGTCTTTCTAGCCGCCCTAACGATCAAGTACCGGGATTTTCGATTCGTTGTACCCTTCATCCTTCAGTTGTGGTTTTTCTTGTCGCCGGTTATCTACCCGATAACCCGACTTCCCATGTTCGCTCAGAATCTCATTGGCTTGAATCCAATGACCGGCTGGATTGAGTTATTCCGGTTCGGCCTCTTTGGGGGAATATTTCCTATTCGGGCCGTCATAGTTTCCGCGGTACTCTCCACTGCGATGACAATCTTCGGTATCGCCTACTTTCGACAGGTCGAAACCCACTTTGCGGACATCATCTGATGACACACCACGCGATTAGCGTCGAGAATCTCGGGAAACGCTACCTGCGCGGAGGTCAACAAGCCGCCTACCGAACCTTTAGGGAGGATCTCCTCAGCAGATTCTGCAACCCATTCCTTGCATCGACCGAACGTCGACATGCAGAGACCTTTTGGGCTCTCAGTGGCATTGGTTTTCACATAGACCACGGAGAAATCGTCGGAATCGTAGGACGAAACGGTTCCGGGAAAAGCACTCTTCTGAAAATTCTCTCCAGAATAACGGCACCCACCACGGGAAGGGCAGTTCTCCGGGGCCGTGTCGGTTCCCTCCTGGAAGTCGGCACGGGTTTTCATCCTGAACTCACCGGACGCGAGAATATTTTCCTGTCGGGAACGATCCTCGGAATGCGGCGCTCCGAGATCCAACGGTGTTTCGAAGAGATCGTTGACTTCAGCGAACTCGAGGATTTTCTTGATACACCAGTGAAGCATTACTCCAGCGGCATGTACGTCCGTTTGGGGTTTGCCGTCGCAGCTCACCTGACAACCGAGATTCTTCTGGTCGATGAGGTGTTGGCAGTCGGTGATGCCGGTTTCCAAAAGAAATGCCTGGGCAAAATGGACTCCGTCGCCCGAGAAGGGCGAACCGTGCTCTTTGTCAGCCATAACATGGCCGCTGTCCAGCGATTGTGTACCTCGTCAATATTGCTTGAACGGGGAACCATGGCTTTCCGGGGTTCCGTAGACCAATCAATTCGTCGGTACCTTTCCTCCCACCAGACCGGGGACCTGAACTGGCAACGCACCACAAAGCCCCAGGGGGCAGCGTGGATTGACTCGATCAAGGTTTTAGATGCCGACCACCCAGATTCCGGTTTGCTGACAACCGCTAGCCACCTTCGGACAGAGATTGTTTTTTCCCTAAGAAAAAGAACTCCAAGGCTGCAACTCTCGGTTGATTTCCTCGGTCCCAGCGAGGATGTCATTCTGGTCACAATCCCCCAGGATGGTGGCCTTCACTCCCCATGTGAAACCGGAACCTATCTCGCCGTGATTGACTTTCCTCCAGAACTCCTTCTCGAACGAGTCTATGGACTGAGAGCAAATCTGTATGTGCCCGATCTCAAAAACATCGACAGGGTTGACTCGATTCGCTTCTCGGTGGAACCGGCCGCGTCGTTGGCAACCCTCTGCCCATCGGAACGGGCAGGAGCCGTTGTCGTCCGGTGCGTCTGGGGTATATCCCAAAAAAGCCCCGACCCGCAATCAACCCTTGAATCCTCGGCCCAATTCAATTCCCAATAATGAGAATACTTCTCGTTACCTCCGAAATTCTCAATATTGATCGCCCTGGAGGGGGTTTAGCCAGTTTCACTGACCGTTTTTCCGGGGCGCTTGTTGATCTAGGCCACCAAGTCACAATTCTCTCCTATGGGCCGGAGAGGATTGAGGTCACCCGCTGCGGAGTTACGATTGAGGTTGTTTCGGTTCGAGGTCCCAAGTGGATGACTCTTCTGGACATTCTGACCTTAAGAATTCTGGCACCCACGCGAACACTCATCTTCAGAGCCCGCTCAATCTCTCGCAGAGTGACGGAGCTCGTCACGCAAGGCCATGTCGATATCGTCCAGTATCCAAACCTGGAGGCCCTTGCCCTTTTCCATCCAGGCGCGGTTCCCGCCGTGATTCGATATTCGAGCGACACACTCCGTTGGCGTGAAAATGGGGGGTATGATCTCGATAGTGGTTGGTCCATAAGGCAACGTCACTTCTGGGAATGCCGCGCCGCCTTGGCTGCGGATGCCGTCTACGCCCCGAGCCGGCTCGTGGCAACGGTGGTATCTCGAAGACTTCGCCGCCGGGTCGAAAAAATTGACCCGCCGGTTTTTTCCAATGTTGACAGCCCGGACGGAAGTGTTCTTCAGGCTACCGTCGGTGAGGCGCCCTTCCTTCTCTTCGTCGGTACAATCAACAGACTCAAAGGCATACCGATTCTTTCCGAAATCATCTTCGCCGTCCTCGAACGGTATCCGGATATCCACTTTGTGATTGCTGGCCGGGAAGGCCAACCTTACATGGCGGAAGAGCTCAGACAGGCCGCCGGCAAACACAGAAAACGGATTCATATCACTGGAGCTCTTCCCCACAGTTCTCTTTTCGCCTTTCTCAAAAGGGCACACGCAGTCGTTCTGCCTTCACTGATTGACAACCTGCCCAATACTCTGTTGGAAGCAATGCAATACGGGTGCGTGGTGATTGGAACCCGGGGGGCCAGTTTCGACGAAATGATCTCCGACGGCATTGATGGCTTTCTTTGCGAACGAAATGACTCATCGTCTCTGTTCCGGGCCATCCAGCATCTGATGGAGTTGGATCCCTCAGAGCGCATCTCCATGGGAGAGGCCGCCGTGCACCGAGTATCAAAAATGGCTCCTGAAACCACCATTCCGAAAACAATTGAATACTTTGAGACAATCATTGCTGGTAAGCATCACCAACAAACACTTTCTCTCAGAAATCCGGGGATCACCGACGATAACCGGCTTTCCCGCCCTGCACCATGAAAATTCTCCTGGTCACCACTGAAATCGCCTCGAGTCACTCTCCGTCCAGGGAACTGCCGCACGAACAACTCTATCCTCTGATTCGGGGCGCCAGGGCCGTTGTTCTACCCTCTCTTGTTGATAATTTTTCCAATACATGTCTTGAGGCAATGGCACTCAGAAAAATCATGATTGGAACTGAAGGAACAAGCTTTGAAGAACTAATTGTCGATGGCGGCAATGGTTTTCTGTACCAACCTGGAGATCCGGAATCCCTTGATAAGGCCATTGAAAAACTACTGGCCCTCCCAGCAAGTCGGGTGGATTCGAGGCGCCAGGCGGCATTGGACACAGCCCGCCACTTCGAACCCGACCAAACACCCCCCCCCCAGGGGGAGCACTTGGCAAGGGTCATCCCGGAACAC
>CAYSHZ010000108.1:0-11188 GCA_964430905.1 uncultured Thermoanaerobaculia bacterium
TTCGACCGCTCGGGCACATCGGCCTTTGAAAGGTATTTTTGCAAGCGCCTAAGCTATCAGCCGTAGATAACTCCCTTGGCATCTACGGGACTCTTCTGGCATCGATCGCTCGACTGTGCCACCATGCCGAGCGTGACCGGGACAGAGCCTTATGATGTGGTAATCGTTGCGTTCAACGACTCGGAGACGCTTCCGGCGTGTCTGAAAGCAGTTGCGACCCTCGCCCCCCCACCCTCTCGGGTGATCGTCGTCGATAACGCCTCCAAAGACGAATCGGCCACCGTCGCCCGCCGCCACGATACCGAGGTCATCACGCTGGATGAAAATACCGGATTTGCCGGCGGGATGAACCGAGGGATCGAGATGAGCACGGCACCCTGGGTTCTTGTGCTCAACCCCGACTGTGCACCGGCCTCGGACTTCGTAGCCGAACTCCTGAGGGAGATCCACGCCGGATCCCGGTCCAATGAGATCGGATCAGCGACCGGCCTTCTGATGCGGGCACAAGGCGCCGGGTTGAAGCCAACAGGCATGGTCGATGCCGCCGGGATCGTCGTCACGCCATCAGGCCGTCACTTCGACCGGGGCGCCGGACTCCCAGCAGAAACTGCCCCGGGACAGCCCGAATGGGTCTTCGGAGGCACCGGAGCGGCCACCTTGTTCCGGCGGCAGGCACTCGCCGATGTCTCCTACCCCGACGGACAGGTCTTTCCCAAGTCCTTCTTCTGCTACCGCGAAGATGCCGAATTGGCCTGGAGGCTCCAACACCGTTCCTGGCGCTGCCTGTATGTCCCGACCGCCAAGGCCCTTCACCAGCGGGGCTTCCGCCCGGAAGAAGGGCGACAGGGTCAGGCATGGATCAACCGCCATTCGGTCAAGAACCGCTTTCTCTTACGCATCCACTGCGCCGATCTCGGATGGCACCTTCGCTGCTTTCCCTGGTGGCTCTTTCGGGACATCATGGTTCTCGGCGCCTGTTTGACCATCGAGACCTCATCCCTGGCCGGGTTGAGGGAGGCATGGCAGCTGAGGCACGACGCAATGACGAGAAGGCGCTGGGTCCTGACTCGAGCAACGGCATCCTCCCGACAGGTCACCCGTTGGTTCCGTAAACCGGGCGTGGGAAAAGTCAACCCGTGATGAGGATTGCGATCGTGGGGACTCGTGGCGTTCCGGCCTCCTACGGCGGTTTTGAAACCTTCGCCGAAGAGCTTGGCCGGCGGCTGGTCGAAAGGGGCCATGAGGTGACGGTCTACGGCCGACCGGCATTTGTCGATCGGTCCGTCAAGACCCACCGGGGAATACGGGTTGTCGTTGTACCGGCCATTCGCTCCAAACACCTTGAGACCGTAAGCCACACCCTGGTTACGGCCCTTCACCTGCGCCGCAGGGATTTTGATGTCGTCCTGATGTGCAACGCGGCCAACGCCCCGTTCATCCCCCTGTTTCGTCTTCGTGGTCTCCCCGTCGCCATCAACGTCGATGGACTCGAGAGAAACCGCCGAAAATGGGGCTGGGTCGGGAGCACCTATTACCGCTTGTGCGAACGCTGGGCCGCCCGATGGCCCAACGCAGTCATTACAGATGCCGAGGTCATCAGACGCTACTACCGTCGTGTCTACAAGGTCAGAAGCACAATGATCGCCTACGGCGCAGACCTGCCTCGGCCCGAGGGTGTGGAAACGCTCGAAGCCCTGGGCATCCGCCCTGGAGAATACGGTCTCTACGTCTCGCGTTTCGAACCCGAAAACAACCCGGACCGCGTCGCCTCCGCATGGGTGAGGTCATCCACAACCCGCAAACTGGTCATGCTGGGAGGCGCCCCCTATGCCCCCGAATTAACCCGGAGAATCCACGAAATCGCCGACGACCGAATCATACTCCCTGGACCAATCTACGGCGAGGGCTACCGAGAGCTGCTGTTCAACTGCAGGCTCTATATCCAAGCCACCGAGGTTGGCGGCACCCATCCTGCCCTGATAGAGGCGATGGGCGCCGGACGGCCCGTCATCGCCTTCGACACGCCGGAAAACCGAGAAGTCATTGGATCGGCGGGTTCTATCTTCCGCTTCGACGGCCCCCAGGCTCTTGATACACTCCTCGATCACATGCTGGAAGACGACGAGCAACTGGCTGGAGTCGGACGAGAGGCAGCTCTCAGAGCTGACGCCCTGTATTCCTGGAAGGCCGTGACCGACGCCTACGAGGCTCTCCTGGAGGGTCTGTGCTGAAGGAGAGGGCCCGCACCGTCGCCTACTGGGTCTGGATGGCCGACATCCTCTTGACGACGGCAGCCTTTCTCCTGGCATGGTTCTTCCGATCCAACCTGGCGCCGAGGCTCTTCCCCGGCCTCTTCCCAACTGAACTCTATCCCCTCTCCCGTTATCTTGGGCTCCTGGCCCTGATCATCCCGATCTGGACCGTTCTGCTCCTGACCCGGGAGGCCTACACTTCACGGCGCCTGGTCTCAATGGCGGCCGAGACGTGGCACGTCTTCCAGGTCGTCGCCCTGGGAACCCTCAGCCTGGCAGCCGCAGGTTGGCTGCTCAGACTGGATTTCCTCTCCCGCCCCTTCCTGGCCCTGTTTGCCGGCCTCAATCTGCTGTTCCTGCTGGTGGAAAAACTGGCCCTGCGCCTGATGGCCCGCCACGTTCGGAGTCGAGGCTTCAATTTCAGGACCCTCCTGATTGTCGGCCTCAACACCCGTTCGGCAGAGGTCGCATCGATCATCGAGAATCATCCTCACTGGGGCCTGAAACTCCTGGGTTTTGTCGCCCCCAACGGAGACTACCCGGCCGAGTTTGCCGGATTGCCCGTTCTCGGGGCCGGTAACGACTTGCCTCGGATCCTCCAGGACGAGGTCGTGGACGAGGTCTTTTTCGTACTCTCTCGACGTCAACTGGATGAGTTCGAAGACGCCATCCTCCTGTGCTCCGAACTGGGAATCAGGTCCAGGGTCGCTCTCTACTTTCCTCACCTCAAAGCCCGCGTTCTCCTGGAGGAACTGGAGGGGATCCCGCTCCTGACCTTCACAACCGTCCCGGCATCTCCGTTTCCGCTTTTTTTGAAGAGGCTCGGGGATGTCGTCATCTCAGGAACCGGACTGGTCGCCCTCAGTCCTCTGCTGGCGGCAATCGCCGTCGTGGTGAAACTGACGTCAAAAGGTCCGATCCTTTTCGTCCAGGAGCGCTGCGGTCTCAATGGCCGGCGCTTCCACCTTCTCAAGTTCCGGACCATGGTCCAGGATGCCGAGACCAGACGCGCCGAGGTTGAACACCTCAACGAAGTCAGCGGACACGCATTCAAGGCCCAGGACGACCCGCGGATCACGACGACCGGTCGTTTCCTGCGCCGTTTTTCGGTGGACGAATTGCCGCAGCTCCTCAACATCCTCAAGGGCGACATGTCCCTCGTGGGACCCCGCCCCCCGATCCCGGACGAGGTCAGCAAATACCAGCGGTGGCAACGTCGCCGGTTGTCGATGAAACCGGGGCTGACCGGCCTGTGGCAGGTTTCCGGGCGGGCAGACCTTGAGGATTTCGACCGATGGATCCGGCTGGACCTCGCCTATATCGACCAGTGGTCACCCTGGTTGGACCTCAAGATCCTGCTCAAAACCATTCCGGCGGTGCTCTCAGGACGAGGAGCAGCCTGATCCAGGCTGGAAGAGCCGATGTACCCGAAAAGTCAAAAAAAGGAGGGGATAAACCCCTCCCCTGCAATGAAAAGCGTAGGATTCTGAGAGAGGCCCTCTTACCAGCGATAACCCACCAGAATCGGAAAATAGTCCGTACTGACGTCAGTCTGGACGGTGTGATACTTCGCCTCAACGTAGATCATCGATGACTGACCCACCTCAAAGGTGATACCGATACCAATATTGTAGCCAATCTTGGTCGTCGATATCGAGTCGGTCGTGATCTCGCCGGGAACACATCCCGGATAGCACCACCAGCTGTAGGGAGGACATATCGGACCGCAGATGACACCGGGTTCGGTCAAACGTCCCTTGAGATAATAGGCGCCGACCCCTCCATTGACGTAGAACCCAACCGGTCCCTCAAGCCTTGGAGACCAAGTCAGACCAACCGTCAGTGCCGACGTGTCGAGAGAGCCTCCATGAGCCTCAAAAGCATCAAGGACCTCTCTCTTAATATCATGTTGTTCGAATGCCAGGTCCATCGAAATACCGACAAACCAATCCGAGGGATAGTAGGTTGCTCCACCACCGAAGTTCCAACCGTCATCGGCAATATCGGCAGCATCACCCTGCATCAAGCTGTATCCCATAGCAACATGGCCATACCAGTCCTTCCAGGACTCGGTAAACTGTGCATCGGCCTTCCCCGGCGCCACGAGAAAGAACCCCAGAACCATTACCATCATCAGACTCTTCATTTTCATATCGAACTCCTTCTTGAGATTTTTGGTCCGCCCCGTATCGCGGTCAATTGGATAACAGGCGGCCGGCCGTTCTTCTTCCCGCCGTACCAACTATTCATCGATCCGCAACAACCCCTGGCCCACCAGCGTCCTAACGAAGAGGTCAATCCGGTTCGCCAGATGCTCACCATCGTCCTCCATGGTCTCGGCCAGTTCCTCGACGATCATCCCCAGAGTCGTCCTGCCATCCAGATGTCGCCAAATGGCACTTCCGATTGCATCGAGACGAATACGCTGCGGCCCCATCCACCACCGGAACCACTCCGGCACATTCCTCAACCCCCGCCCAGACGGTCTCAGGCATTCAATGACGACATTACCGTCAACCTCGACCCACTCGGCCAACCGTCGGGGCCGGGCATCTGCCCACGTCCCCCCGGCTTCCTCTTCCCCAACCGTATCTTCCTGTGCCTCGATACGAAGTCCGTTGAAACGGTTCATGGCCTCCGGAATTCCTGATTCAACAGCGATCTCGACTGCCTCGGAGCATTGCGAAACCACACGATCAACCAGAGGCACTTCGGCTTCGGGAAAGGGCGACAGGACATAGGCAGCCAAGTCCGTCCAAACGTCGGATCCCCGAACTCCAACCCTCAGACGGGCAAAATCGACTCCGACCGCTTCACAGATGCTCCGCAGGCCGTTATGTGTACCGGGGCCGCCCTTTCGACGAAAGCGAAGTCGTCCCAGTTCCAGATCAATATCGTCAACAATGACCAGGACCTCGGCCGGCCGGCAGCCGGCACCATCGATCAGGGCCTTGACTGCCAGGCCGGAACGATTCATGAAGGTCAAGGGACACGCCAGCACAACCATGCGCCCGCCTATCCGTACGGCCGTCTCGCGGTGCGTCTCACCCGTCTTCCACGCCGATGCAGCATGGCGCCGGGCCAGGCTGTCGACAACCGAAAAGCCAATGTTGTGACGGCTCCCCAGGTAGTCCTCGCCCGGGTTGCCAAGACCCACGATCAGTTGAATTCTGCCGTCGTCACTCAATCGCAGACTCCTTCAACAAGCTCACCAAAGGCTCAACAATGATATGGCTTCGATGATTGGGCCGCTGCCGATGCGGAATTCCCGACTCAAATGCCAGAAAACGAAGGGCGCCGCATCTGCGGCGCCCTGAGATAACCCTCGGTTGGCGATCAGTCCTCGTCGCCTTCCTCGCCCTTGCCCTTCTTGATCAGTTCGGGCTCGGCCGGTTCTGCGGTCAGACTCTCTGCTGAGATCAGACCCTCCTCTTCTTCTTCCTCAACCTCGGCCTTTGGCGCCTCGACATGAACGATAACCCTGTTGTCGTCATCGAGGAACTTGGCACTTTCCGGCAGTTTATCTACAAGGTCACCAACAGTGACCTGGTCACCGATATCCAAATCCGAGATATCAACATCGATACGGTCGAACATATCCTTCGGCAGCACTTCGACCTGCAACTCCCTGGTGATGAAGTCGATCCGGCCGCCTTCGCGAACACCACAACTGTCGCCCGAGAGTTCAACCCTGATCCCAACATTGAGCTTGTGCCCCTTGGTAACCCGGATGTAGTCCATGTGAAGAATGCGACCGCTCATCGGATCCCTCTGGATCTCTTTGATCATCGCGGCTCGCTCATCCTTGGTCCCCTTGAGCTTGAGGAGAAAGATCGTGTTCTCACCTGCCTCGGCCTTGAGGATCTCTTTGACGACCTCGGCCCCAACCGAGATTGCCACGGGCGGTTTTCCGCCTCCGTAGAGTACCGCCGGGATCTTCCCCTGGTGCCGAAGCCGGCCAACATCGGCCTTCCCGGTCTCCTTGCGCCGCTCAACTGTAACGTGAATTTCTTTAGTATCAGACATCGACTGCAACCCCCAAAATAATTATATTTCTCATACGAACAAACTGGAAACCGAAGCCCCTTCATGAATTCGGCGGATCGCCTCCCCTAAAAGAACAGCCAGAGAAAGCTGCTCAATCTTCGGGCACGCGGCGGCCTCCTCTGCCAGGGTCAGGGTATCGGTCACCATGACTGTTTCCAAAACACTGCTGTTAATGCGTTCAATCGCCGGGCCGGAGAGAATTGCGTGGACTCCGGCTGCATGAACCGATCGGGCGCCATGGTCCATCAGCGCCTCGCCGGTTTTGACCAGGGTCCCGGCGGTATCAATGATGTCGTCAACGATGACACAGTCAAAACCTTCGACATTACCGATGACATTCATGATCTCGGCCTTGTTGGCCTCCGGCCGCCTCTTGTCCATGATGGCCAGATCAACCTTGAGGCGTTTTGCGAAGGCCCGTGCCCGCTCCACGCCACCGGCATCCGGAGAGACCAGCATCAGCCGCTCCAAATTCTTTTTGGCGATGGCCTCGATCAAAATCGGCGCTGCATAGAGGTGATCAACCGGGATGTCAAAAAAACCTTGAATCTGGGATGCGTGCAGATCCAGGGCCAGGATCCGATCCGCACCCGCCGTCGTGATCAGATTGGCCACCAGTTTTGCCGTAATCGGGACTCGGGGCGCATCCTTCCGATCCTGCCTCGCATACCCCATGTAGGGCATGACAACACAGAGTCGACTGGGAGAGGCCCGCCTGAAGGCGTCAAGAATGATCAACAACTCCATCAACGACTGGTTGGATGGCGGACCTGTCGGCTGAACTATGAAAACGTCGGCACCACGGATGTTTTCCTGGATCTGGCATCGGATTTCTCCATCGGAAAAATCACCCAAACGCAGACTGCCCAGTTCGATCTGCAGATAACTGCAAATCGCCTCGGTCAGCTTCCTGTTGGCGCGACCGGAGAAGACCAAGAGTGGAGTTTCCTTCAACATAGTTCTGCCTCATGGCTGGGGCGGCAGGATTCGAACCTGCGAATGCCGATTCCAAAGACCGGTGGCTTACCGCTTGCCGACGCCCCAGGACGGCGCAGAGTATAACCTAAACTGAGCGATCCTGCCTGAATGGCGGTCTCTCAATACCATCGCAGGGAGGGGTTTATCTCCCCCGACGGGCGTATCAGCGCCGGAGTGGTATCTCGGGAGGGGATAAACCCCGCCCCTACATCTGTTTGCAAGCGGCGATTGGTCTTGAGGAAAACCAATAAGAGCCCACCGATTGTTCACAAAGGCTTATGAGACGGCCAGTTCAGGACCCGCAGCCTGAGCGAACGGGGCAGGCATGACCGCTCTTTCAGTTCTCTCTCGACTCCTCCGGAAGCCAGAATTCCTCTACAAACAGCCTTGACGCAATGCGATCAAGGGTTGACGGCTTGTCTCCGCCCTGCTTCCTGGCCGGAACGGCACGGCTTGCGGCTGCCTCTCGATACTCGGAGAGAACACGGTCCTCAATGACCTGTCGAGTATCGGAATTCAAGGGATGCGCAGTATCCCGCATCTGCCCGTTTCGGGTCTTCCTGGCGGGCATCGTCACGTAGAGTTGTCCTTCTCGACCCTCCATCACCCTGAGATCGTTGACGATGAAACAGTCGTCGATGATGATGCTGACAAAAGCTCGAACCTTGCCCCCTTTGGCCGGACTGATACGCACTTCAGTAATTTCCATGATGCCTCCCATTATCAGGCACGACCTTGGGTCGTGCATCCGTTCGCCCCAGCACCTCGACGACCTCGATCCGCCAAGGAACCTCTATTTGTCCAGCTGCCCCTTGGGCAACCTCGATGGATTCAAACACTCCAAACACCGTCGCACCGGAACCACTGACCGCCGCCAGTAAAGGGCCAAGACGCCTGATCTCTCCGAGGGCCCGGGCGACCTCCGGCCACCCCTCGCAGACGCTGCCTTCCAAATCGTTGGAAACGGCCCGCCACGGAATTGCGGGGACGTCTCCAACTATTCCAGCATACACGGTGTCATCCAGTCTCTTCCATGCGCCGAGCCGGATATTTGAGAACACCTCGGCCGTCGAAACCTCGACCGGTGGCACCAGGAGCACGACACCATGAGGCGGCAGATCACCCAGAGGCAGGACCTCCTCGCCCCTGCCCACTCCCAAAGCCAGCCCTCCATCGAGAAAGAAGGGCACATCACTGCCCATTTCCGCAGCCAAACGCCGAAGGTCCGCCGGCTGCAGATCTGCCGACCAAAGTCGATTCAGAAGCAGCAAGGCCCCGGCTGCATCAGCCGATCCACCGCCCATTCCTCCGCCGACCGGAATTCGCTTCTCAAGCCGCAAACGTGCGCCCGGACGCCGTCCCATTTCCCGCCACACAGCTCGGGCCGCCCGCAATACCAGGTTGTCCTCGCCTGCCCCCACCGCCCCCTCAGGCACAATCTCCAAGTCCAATCGACCCTCTTCCGCCGGTCGCCCACGAAGGATATCGAACAGGCCAACACTCTGAAACAGGGTCCGCAGTTCATGGAAGCCGTCCGTTCGGCGACCGACAACCTCGAGGTGGAGGTTGATCTTGGCAGGAATACGGATCGCCAGGGTCTCAGTCATGTCCACATACCGGAAGATCAGGCAACGGCGGCAAATCTCCCGAATACTCCCACTGCAGTCGAATCAGTTCCAGTTCAGCCCAATCTCCGGAGCCGGACTCGACCCTGAGAGTCCCCGGTACCGATGAGGTGTGGTCACCGAGTTCGACAGCCCAGTCTTCGCCTCGCAGAGACACAATTCTCACCGGATCCGCCTTGAACTGGGCCACCGCCCGCCATTCTTCACCGTTGATTTCCATCCATCCATCCATCGTCCACGAACGAACCCGGTCACCCTCGATCGCCGGAGCACGTCCCCCCAGCAGGAGAATGACCCGATCCAAAGGCAGCGATCCTATCCCCAACGCTCCCAGGGCACTTTCACCTTCCAGGCGGCAACCCTTCCTGAGATCGAAAACCTCACTCCCCCGATTGTCCCAACCTGCAACGACCAACGCCCCTCCAAGATTCTCAGAGACGGTCATCCTCCCACGATCACTTTCGGCTATCACGCTGAGGCGGAGTCCACCGGTTGAGGGGACCCTCAAGCGATACAGGGCAACGAAGGGACCCGGCAACGGTCTCCTCAGTGCCTTGACCACAGTATCGAACGACGGCAAATCCAATGCCGGACGGTCCAGGGTCGCGCATGCCCCACACAGGCCCAAGGCCACCACAACCACCACAACCCAATGGCGATGTCGTCCGATACATTCGACCCCGCACGGTCGGCTATTCACTCCCCCGCCTCCGCTCCCGGATTCTCTCAAGAAGGCTCCGAACGTGGTCAGGGTTCTCGCAACCGACATCGAGGGCGTGCTGCAGGAGCCGCTGGGCTTCATCGTCACGACCCAGTTCAAGAAGCACTTCACCGTGGTGAGCCACAACTGTCCCCTGGTCCTCGCCACCGAGCTCCACCGCCCGCCGAAGCCGAACTTCGGCTTCTTCCAAACGCCCGAGGCGAAACTCGACCCATCCGAGCGAATCAAGGAAAGCAGCGTTCCCGGGCTCCGCCTCGACCGCCATTTGAATCAATTCCAACGCACGATCCAGGTTCGTTCCGGCATCCGCCCACATGTAGCCAAGGTAGTTCGCGGCATCGATGTCGTTGGGATCCACATCGAGAATTGCCTCGAAGGCATCCGATGCCTCCTCTGCTCGGCCGGCACGTTCAAGGGCCGCCGCCCGCATGAAGGCGAGGTCACGTTCATTCGGAAACCGCTTGAGTGCCTCTGCAGCCGCCTTTTCGACGGCATCCCATCGTTCGAGAGACTGCATTACCTGGAGTGCCATCAGCACATCTTCCAGACGTTTACTCTCCAGAAGAGGTCTCAACCGCGCCATGGCGCCGCCGTCGCCGGCCTTCATTCTGAATTCGGTCTCCAGTGCCAGGGCCGGCACCCTGACTTCCTCGGAAAGCCGAGGCTGAAGACGAGACAACGCGGCTGCACCAGCGGACCAATCCTCGTTGACCCGATAGGTCTCGGCCAGCAGGAACGGCAGCTGCGGTCCCGCCGATTGAACATCGCCCACTCGATCCAACCACTCGCGTGCGGCGGTCGGATGCCCGCCGCGAACTTCCAGCTGGGCCGCATTGAGACAGACCCTGGTCGCCGCCGCCGAAGCCGCATCGCTCGAAACCAATTCCCATGCCCTGTCGAGATACCCCCTGGCTTTCTCGAGATCACCCCTCCCGCCGCCATTCTCAACCCATGCCAGACCCAACAGGAAATCCAGGCTGTCCGGATTCTTCTTCAGGAGTGCCTTCAACCGTGGCCGGGCCTCGTCATATCGGTTGAGGTCGACCAGGAGCATCGCTTCCATATGCCGGGCGCCGGGAGAATCCCCTTCCACAGCGAGCACCTTTCGAACCAGGGTCAAGGCCTGAGCCGACCTGCCACCATCCATCAGGAGAGCGGCCGCCCGGAGGTGGCCATCCAGATCATCGGCCTCAAGCCATGAAGCCAGCTCGGTCCCGGCCCTTCCGGTATCACCCGCGGCAACCAGTGCCCGGATTCGGAGGTCCCGGCATGCTTCCAGCGCCTCCGGCTCCCGAGAACACCGGGCGACGGCTTCAGCCGCCTCGGCAGGCCTGCCGAGCTGGGCCAAAAGTTGTGCATGAAACAGTTCGAGTCGAATATTGGGCCCCATGCCTTCCCTCAGAGCCGCAATCATCGTCTCGGCTTTGGCCGGTTCACCAACGGCTGACAACACATGAGCCAGGGTGACCTGAAGGTTGGGATCATCGGAGCGCTCGGTCAGCGCCTCTTCCAGCGCCGATCTGGCCTCGGGCAGCAATTCGGTCTTCTGGGTCGAGACCTGTCCA
>CAYSHZ010000109.1:0-1432 GCA_964430905.1 uncultured Thermoanaerobaculia bacterium
ATCTCGACGACCTCTATCGTCTGCTTGGCCACGCCTATGGTGACGGCGAAGATCAGCAGGGAGACGACCAGGAGGTCGAGGCGCCGATCGAGGAAGAAGGCCAGGAGACGGGTATAGCTCTGGTTCAAACGGCCGAGAGTTGCATCATAGACCCTGCCCAGGACGGTGGTGAATCGATCGTATGTCCTTCGGATCGGGCCGCCGACGGCTCGACCGTTCTTGAGCGTCAGGTAGACCGACAGTGGCACGAAGATACCGGCGATTGCCAGCGACGCCAACAGGGCGACGGAGAGCGGCAGGGCAAGGCGCATCAGGAAGAACTGGGCCTGGCCCTCGACCAGAGAGACCGGCACAAAGACGATGACGGTCGTCAGCGTCGCCATCGTCACAGCAAGGGCGATCTCGCCGGCGCCCTGAATGGCGGCCTGGCGACGGGGCAGGCCCTCGCGGTGGAGGCGGTGAATGTTTTCCCCGACGACGACGGCGTTGTCGACCAGGAGGCCGACGGAGATCATCAGGCCCAGCAGGGACAGGATGTTGAGGCTCTCACCGGCGAAGAACATGACGGTCAGTGCAGCCAACAGGGACAGGGGAATGCACAGGGCGATGATCAGGGTCATCCGGAGACGGCGCAGGAAGAAAAACAGCACGATCGCGGCGAAGAGCCCGCCGATCTTGCCGGCGTCCAGCAGAGTATTGAGGCTTTCCAGGATGACGGCCCCTTGATCGAACAGAGGCACCATTCCGATCGACTGAAGCCGGGGTCGTTCGCCCATCGCGTCGATTTCGTCCCGGATGCGCCTTGCGACCTTGATGGTGTTGGCCTGCCCCTCCTTGAGGATCATCAGGGCGACTGCGGGCTGGGAGTTGGCCCGAATTCGGAATTTTCTCTCGGGCGCCTTGAACTCGACGGTGGCGATATCGGAGAGTTTGACGTGCGGGGCCAGTTGCCGGTTCCGAATGGCGTCGAGGTCGGCGTAGCGTGCCACCGATCGCAGAAGAAGTTTGCGACCGCCCCAGCGGATGTCTCCGGAGGCCAGTGTGAAATTGTCCGCCCCGAGGTCCTGGGCCACCTGGTAGATATTGAGACCGGAGGCCTCGGTCCGCTTGCGGTCCAGCTCGATGAAGATCTCGGGCTCTTCCAGGCCGTTGATCTCGACCGAGGCCACGCCTTCGAGGCGCTCGAGGCGCATGACGACCTCGTGCTGGATCAAACGGTAGGGGTCCCCCATCTCGGGGTCGTAGGTCAGGCCGAGAACGTAGACGGGAATCGAGGTTGCATCCTGTTTTCGAATGAAAATGCGGTCGGCGTCTTCGGGAAGGCGAAGCCTGGCCCTCTCGACACGGTCACGGACTTCGCGGTAGGCGACATCCATATCGGTGCCGTTCTTGAAGTTGAGGAAGACCCGTCCGAAGCCGGTTCGGGCCATCG
>CAYSHZ010000109.1:1532-5360 GCA_964430905.1 uncultured Thermoanaerobaculia bacterium
TCGGTGCCGTTCTTGAAGTTGAGGAAGACCCGTCCGAAGCCGGTTCGGGCCATCGAGAACTGAGAGTCCAGGCCCCTGACGGTGGAGAGTTCTTCCTCAAGGGGAAGAATGATCTTTTCGAGAACCTCCTGGGGAGGGGCGTCACGCCATGGGACCTGAACGCCAAGAAAGGGAGGTGTGAATCCCGCAGGAATCAGTTCCAGAGGAATACCGAAGGTTGAGACCACTCCGACGACGACCAGCGATGCCAGGAGTACCAGTACCGAGACCCGGCGACCCAGAGAGAACCGGGGCAGGGTCTCTTCTAAGCGGTTGAGGTTAGGCCCCATATCTCACCAGCTTTCTCGGGGTCATTCGGCCCACTCCTCGCGGGCGGCCAGCGGTTCGTGTCCCAGAATTCTCTCAGCCATTTTGTCGAAGACCAGATAGACCGAGGGCACGATCAAGAGTGTCAGGATCGTCGAGACCACCAAGCCGGCGATCACGGTGACGGCCATTGGTGACCGTAATTCCGCACCGTCGCCAAGGCCCATGGCCATCGGCAGGAGACCGAGGACGGTTGTCGCCGTCGTCATCAGAATCGGCCGCAGACGAACGCTGCCGGCCGTGACGATGGCCTCGTCCCGCTCGAGGCCCCGTCGTCTCAGGGTGTTGATGTAGTCGATGAGAACAATGGCGTTGTTGACGACGATTCCTGCCAGAAGGATCATGCCCAGGAAAACGACGATTGACAGAGAAATGTGAAGTGCATTGAGGGCTATGGCGGCGCCGAAGAGGGCCAGCGGGATCGTCACCATGATCACGAGGGGCTGCACCAGGCTCTCGAACTGCATCGCCATGATGACGTAGACCAGGAAGATCGACAGGCCAAGGGCCAGGAGAAGCGAGGCCCGGCTCTTCTGCCATTCCCTGTTCTGTCCTGCGATGAAGAAGGTCATATCCTCCGGCCAATCGATGCCCTGCTCAAGCGCACTTTCAACCGCATCGACGGCCCCGCCCAGGGAACCCTGGGCCAGGTTTGCGGTCACCAGGGCGACGCGGCGCCCGTCGACGCGCCGGACCTCGGAGGGGCCCTCGGCCAATTCGATGGCTGCCACGGCGGACAGGGGAATCGGACGGTCGCCTCCGGGATTGACGACGAAATCACGGACCTGGCCGACCTGGGAACGGTCGGCCTCGCGGAAACGAACGACGATGGGAACTCTACGATCACCGAGGTTGTAAAGGGTCGCCTCGGCGCCGCGAACCGCATCTCGAACGCTCTCGGCCACCCGGCCGACGTCCAACCCGTAGCGGGCCAGTTGCTCGCGGTCATACTGGATCTGGACCTCTGGGGCTCCGGCCCTCTGTGTGGTCTCGACGTCGGCCAGTTGGGGCAGGGCGGCCATCACGGCGCGCGCCTCCTCGGCCTTCCGGCGAAGTTCGATGAGATCGTCACCGTGGATCTCGACCTCGATCGGAGTCTTGAAGGAGAAGAGAACCGGCCGTACGACTCGGGCGTTGACGTCGGGCAATTTGAGGAGGCGGGTGCGAAGGCGTTCAATGACTGCGGTTTCGATGGCCGGGTCGGCCCGGTCGAGGATGACCTTGAAACGGGCCGTGTTCTCGCCCTCGTCCGAGCGCCGGGAGGTCTCGGGATCGAAGCCCAGGGTCAGGATCAGGGCCTCGATGTGCTCGTGTTCGGCCATCAGGGCTTCTTCAACAGGAGACAGGACCGAGTCGGTGATGGACAGGGGGGTGCCGACGGGGAGTTCAACCTCGAAGGTGAATTCGCCCTGGTGAACTTCCGGCAGCAGCTCGGAATCCAGCCGCATGACGAGGAAGACCGTGGCCACCAGCGTTATGACGGCCGTGGCGATGATGGGGCCCGGTCTGGCGATGGCCCAGCGAATCATCCGGGGATAGGAGTCTCCGAGCCTTGAGAGAAGGGCGTCGGTCAGGGCAAGGGGCAGCTTGAGGATCCAGCCCAGGATGAAGGCCATGAGTGGTCGTACCCATCGGGTCCAGGCGATGATGACGACGGTGATCAGGCCCAGGCCGGCCCCGGTCAGGAGTTCCAGCGCCAGACCGAATACGGTCCGGACGAGGAAGTAGGGGGTCAGGACCAGGGCGGCCCACAGCGGCAGACGGCGGAGATCCTGAACAGTCATCCGGATGCTGCGGGTCGGCACGAGGGTCCGGCGATCGGCGATCAGCCGGCCGGCGGAGAGGCCCGTCCGACTGGCCAGCATGGGAATCAGGAAGAGAGCCACGATCAACGAGGCCAGGAGGGAGATGACAACTGCCAGGCCGAGGTCTCCAAATGCCTGTCCGGCGACGCCCTGGACGAAGACCATCGGGAAGAAGACGGCAATCGACGTCAGGGTCGAGGCCGCCACGGCCATCCGGACCTCGGCCGTACCACGCAGAGCCGCCGAACGCAGATCATCCCCCTCTTCCAGGCAGCGGGAGATTGACTCCAGGACGACAATCGACGAATCGACCAGCATGCCGATACCCAGGGCCAGGCCTCCAAGCGACATGATGTTGAGAGAGATCCCCATGACGTTGAGGGGAGCAAAGGTCACCAGGAGCGAGACCGGGATGGAGACGGCGATGATGGTCGTCGGGCGAACCTGCTTGAGGAAGAGGAAGAGCACCAACACGGCCAGCAGTCCGCCGATGATGGCGGTGTTGCGGACCTCGGCAACCGACGAGGCGATGAAGATCGACCGGTCGGCGACAACCCCGAGGACGACTCCCTCGTTTTTCAGGAGTTCCTCGGCCAGCCCCAGTGTCTTGTTGGCCTTGGAATTTTCGCCACCTCCAACCTGGATGCCGAAGCCGCCTTGTCGTGCCGGGGGCGGTTCGAGCCTCTGTCGGACCCGCTCGGCCAGGGCGACGATATTGGCGTCGGCCTCCTTGAAGATCTCGATCTGGACACTCTCGGCGCCCTCGGTCCGGGTCGTAATCCGGCGTTCGGCGTGACTCCAGAGGACCTCACCCAGGTCCCTGATCCTGATGGCGCGGTCGCCCCGCATCTCGATGATCGTGTTGGCGATCTGGTCGAGGCTGGAATACTCGTTAAGCGTTCGCACCATGTACTCGATGCGACCCTCGGTCAGTGTTCCCCCGGCGACGTTGACGTTCTCCTCTTTGAGGCGACGAACGACGGTGGCAATGGAGGTGTCCGTTCGGCGAAGATTGTCCCGGTTGATGCGGATCTCGATTTCTTCCTCAAGCCCGCCCCGCACCCGGACGGCTGCAACACCCTTGATGGGTTCAATGGCACGCTTGACCTGGAGTTCGGCGATCCTGCGCAATCGGCGGAGGCCTCCCTCCCCCTCAAAGAGTTTTCCGGTCCCTGACAGGCTCAGTTCCATCACGGGATCGAGGGAGGGGTCGAACCTGAGGATCAGGGGGCGTTCGGCCTGGTCGGGCAGGAAGACCAGATCCAGCTTCTCCAGCGTGTCCTGGATGGCGTTTGACATGGTCGTGTCCCAGGAGAATTCCAGAACGACATCCGACAGTCCGGCGCGGGAGACCGATGAAATGCGCCTCAGGCCTCCGATGACGCCAAGGCTTTCCTCAAGAGGGCGGGTGACGTCGTTTTCGACCTCTTCGGGTGCAGCGCCGGGATACTCGGTCCGAACGGTCAGGGTGGGGTAGGACATCTCCGGCATCAGGGTGACCGGCAGGCGACCGTAGGAGAAATAGCCGAAGACGATCGCGGCCAGAAAGACCATCGATACCGCCACCGGCCGGTCGGTGATGAACGATGCCGCCGTCGTCAGCGGGCCTGGATTGGGCTTCGTCGGTGTGGCGTTCATCGTTGATTTTTCTCCATGG
>CAYSHZ010000109.1:5460-11123 GCA_964430905.1 uncultured Thermoanaerobaculia bacterium
TTCATCGTCTTCCGGTTCGGGATCGCCGGGGAGGCGGACTTTTGCGCCGTCCTTGAGGCCCGACTGGCCTGCAACGACGATCTGATCGCCCAGGACGAGGCCGTCGGCGGGCTCCATGAACTCTGGATCCTCGAGGGCCGGAGTGACGGCGACTCGTTCGACCGTACGGTCATCGGAGAGTCTGAAGACGAAGATCTGGTCGTTGTCGTACACCAGGGCCTTTTTGGGAATGCGAATGGCATGCTCGTGGACGGTTGTGACCAGTTCGACCTGGACGTACATGCCGGGCCGTAACCGTTTCTGGAGGGGTGTTGCGACGGTGACCTTGATCGTTCCCGTTCCGGGATCAACGACCGGAGAGATTCGGTCGATGGCGCCGGAGAATACCGTGCCGCCCAGGGCGTCGGCGGTCAAGCGAACGGCCTGTCCGCGCGCAAGCCGGGGCAGCTCCTGCTCGGGAACATAGATCCTGGCGACGATCGACGAGAAATCGACGATTCGGAAGAGGGGTTGATTGACCGAAACGAAGTCTCCGAGATTGACGCTGCGTTCGGTGACGATCCCGGAGATCGGCGCCCGGACCTCGGTGAAGGCCAACTCGCGTGTCGCGTCATCGAGGGCCAGCTGGGCCTGGTCGAGCTGATACTCGGCATCGATGAAGGCCTGCTCGCTGACCAGTTTCTGGTCAAAGAGACTCTTCTGACGGTCGAATTCCCGTTGCCGCTGGTCCATCTGGCTCTTCGCCTTGGCCAGGGCCGAGCGTTGTTCCTCGTCCTGGAGGTTGACCAGGAGCTGGCCCTTGCGGACTGTGTCGCCTTCTTCGACGAGCAAATTGATGACGCGGCGGGTGGCCTCGGCATAGACCTGGACGTCGCGTTCGGCCTCCAGGGTTGCGGAGAAACGCAGCGTGGCCTCAATCAGGCCCTCTTTGAGGGGTTCGACCTCGATGGGAATGGCCTCGATCTTTTTCTCGCCGTCTTTCCCGCCGCCGCCGTTATCGGATGTGTGGTTGTCACTCTCGACCGTGCATCCTGCCGAGAGCATCACTATTCCCAGCATCATCGCCAGTGCCGCTTTTGAACTCGAAATCACCACGCTCTCCTCCAAAATCGAAATACCGGCGCTTTTCGATCGCCGATTCAGGCCCGTTACCGGGACGCCATTGTTCCCCGTGCCAAGGAATACGTGATTTGTCGATTGAGGTTCGCAGGAAATGAGTCAAAGAGTCAAAGGGTTCAAGAGTCGGAGAGTTGATATTGAGAGGTCAGCTGGGAATTGTTCGGTGCTTTGATGTTTTGATGTTATTCTATCAAGGGAGGTCTCATGGCCAGGATTACCATCAGTCTGTCGGACGATCGGCATCGTTCACTCAAGGAAGCAGCGGCTCGCCAGGGGAAAACAATCGGTCGGCTGGTCGAAGAGAGTCTTGAGCTATACGGAGTGCGATCCGTGGAAAGTGCGGCAAAATTGGTTGCCCGGGCACGACGGAATGCCGATCTATCGGAAGAGGAAGCTCTTGAAATTGCTTCAGTCGAGGGCCGGGCTGCACGCAGTTCATGACTGCTCGAATCCTGGTCATTGATACCAATGTTGTCGTCGCCGGATTATTGACCTCGAATCCTGGATCGCCGACCCGCTGGTTTCTTGACGGCATGCTCAGAGGAAGTTTCCCCTTCCTGCTGTCCGGGGAGCTACTCGCGGAATACCGCCAGGTTCTGCTGCGGCCAAGGATTGCATCCCTCCACGGTTTGGAGGAGGGCGAGATTGATCGGGTTCTTGCGGAGTTGGTGGCCAATGCCGTGTTTCGGGACCTTGAGCCATATGAAGGACCCGGTGGGGCGCCGGATCCGGGTGACAACCACCTGTGGGCGCTCCTTGCCTGCGAAGCCGGGGCACTCCTGGTCACCGGCGACAAGCTGCTGCTCGACAATCCTCCTGGAACTGGGGAAATCCTGAGTCCTTCTGAGGCGTTCGATCTTCTTCGGTGAGAAGGACCGGTTAGAGTTGATTCTGAGAGGCTCGTGTTTTTTCAGGATTCGGGTGGATAATGGTCAAGAGAAGGAAAGGCGGAGGTGGCCCAAAATGCGTCAGCAGCGATTCGAGTTTCTGGTATTTTCCTTTTTGGTGCTCCTGGTCTCGACGGTTCTTCCGGCGGCCGACATCGTCAGTAATTCGTTGTCGGTCAACGGCTGGTTTTCCGACGATACGCGGGCCGACGGCAGTGGCAGCCAGGCCGAGGGAACAAATCTGATCAGTCCTACACTGACTGATGATCCGGAAGCGTCGGCCTCGGGGAATTCGGCCCATGATGCCGATATTCTGGCCCAGGTCGATCTTTCCGCAACCCTTCCACCGGTCGTACCCCCGGCGGGAACGTGGATTTATGCGGCCCATTTTCAGATTGTGGCGGGCAGCAACCCCGGGAAGAGTCAGATCAGCCACCGGAAGGATGACGGCGTCGGTCATGCCGCAGGAACGGTTCTGGCTCCGGGCTTTTCTGCCGTGTACTCCTGGATGGGTGACGGGAGTCCTTCGATTACGGCATCCTTGAAAATTGGATTCAAGACCTCCGAGTTTGGTGGTACGGCGGCTTCTTCGAGGACAGGCGAGAATGTATGGGACAAGCTGTTGGTGTATGAGCCCGGCAACGGTAATGGAGGAGTTTCCGACGGAAGCTGGAAAACCGAGACAATCGCCTTCGACAGCGGCAAGTGGTGGATCGTCGATCGCACAAACGGTGTCAACTCGATGGCACACGAGATGACCCTGTCGGATATGGCGAACGAAACCACGATCATGATCGGCAGTCGAACGATCCAGGATGTCTTCAATCTGCTGGTCGCCGCCGGATCGCACATCACGACCCTCCAATTCGGTATCGGTTCGTACAATGCAGGTGGCAGTGTCTACGTCAATCAACTGGTGACAAGCTTCTATCGTGCCGGTGACCGCACAGCCTTCGGCGGGTTGCCGGTCCCGGTTGAGTTGATGGGATTCACCATCGACTAGTGGTCCGGCCGGGCTTCGATGGCGCACCACAAACGGATCTCCGTCGGTACTCGAATACCATATTGAAGGAGAGGTGTGTTTGGTGATCTGGCGAACTTCAGGCCTGACTTCAATAGTGCTGTTGATTACTGCGTTTCTCTCGGCAAACTCGTTCTTTGTCGATTACGACGAGACTCGAATCGACCGAAGTCCGGATGTGGCGGTTGACGCCGCAGGTAACGCGGTGATTGTGTGGGCAAGCCAGATTCCACGTGGCGTTCAGCAACTGAACGGCATTCGGGTCAGGCGCATTGACCGGCAGGGGGCGGCCCTGGGCCAGGAATACCGGATTGATCGTCTCCCCGGCTTTCTGGCCCGAAATCCGGCAGTCGACATAACCCCCGATGGACAAATGTTCGTCGTTGTTTGGGAGGGTGGCGCCGAAGGGAAACGATCTCGACGGCGTGTCTGGGCGCGTGTCTTCGGTGCCGATGGGCAGCCTGTAGGCCCAGAGATACGGGTCGATCAACAGCCTCTGACACACGAACTCTTCGGACTGGCGCAGGAGTATTTCGGCGGGCCGAGAGTCTCGATGGCGCCGTCCGGTGAATTTGTGGTCGTATGGCGCTCGGAAGGCAAGAAGAGCTGCGATCGATTCAACATCAGTGCCAGGCGATTTTCAGTCGATGGCAAGGCGATGGGTGACGAATTCCTGGTCAACGAGGATGCAAGTTGGTCGCAGCTCAACTCCGATATCGATCACGACAGTGCAGGCCGATTCGTCGTTGTCTGGCAGGATGGGCGGTGGATCGGAACGACCGAAGAGTTGTCGAGAATTCGTGGTCGGATCTTCGGTCCTGCCGGTGAGGTATTCGGACCGGAGTTTGTCCTCAGCCGTGGGCTCAGCGGCTCAGCGGCTCTTCCGGCACTGGCGGTTTCCCAAGAGGGCGCCTTCGTGTGCGTTTGGAAATCCTGGGCGGGTGCCAGTTTTGGTGTGCGGTTACAGGCTCGGAGTTTCGACCCGGACAGTGGTCAACTCGGCACTCAGGTCGAGATTGAACCAATCTCTGCGGGGATCGGTCGTCCCGGGACCGTGTTGGTTGACGACCGTGATTTCATGATCTTCTGGACCGATCAGGACTTCGAAAAGCCTGGTGGAACCCATATCAGGGCACAGACCTTCACGAGGGCGGGCCTCAGTGAAGGATCGGCGATCTTTCTCAGTCCCCAGACCTGTGCCGACAGGTCTCGGCCGGCACTTGCCGTTGCAGCGAATGGTGTGGCCATCGCTGCCTGGCAAGTCTCGCGGTCTGACGGAATTGAGGGGCGGAGATTTACCGCCGGCTTCCCTCAGGTCTCTCTCCCGACCCCGGGATTGGCTCCAACGCTGCAGGATTTCGTCAGTGATTGGCGGTACGAGCTTCGTGACCATCGGATCGATGACCGTTTGAGGGAACAGGCTGCGAGTCATCTCCGGTGTATGCAGGGTGAGGCGACCAGGGCTTTCGATGATCTTGCAGTGTGCCTCAAGGACGACGAAGCCCCTCAGGTGCGAGCCGCTTGCGCCGGTGCATTGGCGGCTGTGGCCGATCCCCCCGCAAAGGCTATTCCCCATCTTCAACACAGTCTCGCGAACGATACCGAAGCCATGGTACGCAGCGCTGCAGCCGGTGCCATCGGTGACATCGGAGAGGATGCCGTGGCTGCTGCCCCGGTTCTGATGGCAGCGCTGGACGACGAGTCCGCCATTGTTGTGTCACAGTCCGGCCTTGCCCTTGGTCGAATCGGTGCCTCCCCGGCCATCAATAAATTGGTGAAGAAACTGGAGGAACAAGGCTTGAGGTGGGGATGTGAGGGGATTCCCCAGGGGCTTGCAGAGCTTGCCGGTCACCGCGAGGCATTTCTTGGGCTGGGTCCGGCAGTTTTCCAGTGCGCCGAGAAGGTCACCAGGCAGATACAAGCAGATGATGAACAATATTCGTTGAGGGAGTTTTTCAGGCGGCATGTTGCGGAGGCCTATCCTGAGGATCGCGAGACAGTAGATCAGGCATTCAAGATCTCTAAAAAACGTCTTGCCGATGGTCGCGTTGGCGTCTTTGACGAAAGCGAGGAGGCGGACCGCGAATATTTCGAATGGATCGATCAACTACTGCTCCGCTATCTCGATTCCCGGGAACAGAGATTTCGAAACGATTGCAGATGTCTGACGGTTGCGGCATCAGCGATCTTCCGAATTGATCCTATGACCGAGGAAACTGCTTCGATGTTTCGGGAGTTGCTTGGAGCGGCAAAGGTGCCGGTCTGTCAGCGGCCATTGCTCAGAATTGTCGAACAGATGGGGGCACGGGCGGAGATGCTCTCTGGTGCAGTTATTTCTCTGATCGGAAACAAGATTGAGGTTCGGCTCGAGGCTATTCGAACAATCGCGGCGATTGACTCGGGCAGTGAGTGGGCCGTCAGGGCGTTGAATGGTGTCATCAATGATCCAGATCCCACTGTTCGCATTGCGGTCATTGAGGCGCTGATTTTGATGAATGCAGAAGCAATTATGGATGAGAAAGCCGCACTGATCCTGAGGCTCGAGGACGATGACGGCCAGGTTCGATTGCTGGCTGAAAGAGCGCTTGATTTGATTGAAATCGAGGCGGAGGCGTGCCATTTGAAGAGTCACGCGA
>CAYSHZ010000110.1:0-2510 GCA_964430905.1 uncultured Thermoanaerobaculia bacterium
AACACACCCATGAGTTCCGCAAGAACCAGCCCGGCAGCACGCGGAGCGGGCTGGTTGTTCGAGAGAGAAGGTCGGAGAAAGCCCTCTTTTGAAGAACGACTCTCTCGAACCGCTCAGCAGACGAAGTCTGCAACGGGCGGCCATCAACGGCAGACCTCTCTGTGAAACTCTGTGTTCTCTGTGCCTCTGTGGTTCCTGTTTCTGGGGTTTTTGCAAGCGCCTAAGCTATCAGCTATCAGCAATGAGCTATCAGCAATGAGCTGTCAGCCGCCAGCTATTGGCTCTCAGCTTGTTTTTTCGCCACAGAGGACAGAGTGAGCGTCGTTTGGGTCGCCCAGGTGGCGGATCCTGTTTCGGTCTACGGGCGCGGCCACGGCGCCTGGTCCCAATCCCGATTATCGTCTCAGAACGCGCGCCCCTCTCGGTGGAGGGGCGCGCAGAGGCGGGCCGGCGAGAGTTCAGGGCTGGGCCAACTCAGCGAAAGGACTCTCTGCAGGCAGGGACTGGGCGATGACCACTGGTGGTGCAAGGGGAGATTCCGTTGCGGTGACCCCAGGTCCATCGAGTTGTTGGCGGATCTCGGCCAGTTTTTGTTGGACCATCCGTGCGTTGCGTCGTCCCATCAAAAGGAGGTGTCGTTGCATCGGGGAGAGGGAACGAAATCCTGAGTCTGCAAACTGCCATGCTGAGGTTCCTGCGATCATGTCCGGTTCGACCTCAGGAATATCGACCGAAAGACAGGCATCGAGGTTGGTGATCAATCGGCTTTGGAGGTTTGAAAATTCGATCGGAGATACGGCGGCCCGTTGCAAGGCGTCATCAATGGCTTTCGGATTCAGGGCATCGAGTTCCTTTCGCAGTGGGTTGTAGCGTTTGTGGGTTCCGGCAGCAACGATCATTCGTCCGTCCGGGTCTTGGCGAACCAGGATCTCCGAGGGGGCGGGGAGATTGACGTCTTTCCATCCGGAGGCGATGTCCTCGAGGATCGCCAGGGTCCGATCATCAGGTCCATCTGTTGGGGAGGAAGCCTGGACGAATGAGTTACCCCCGAATGGGTCGACCTCGAAAGAGGCGACCACTGCCGAGGGAGTCTCGACTTCGGGTTCCCCGGGCTCCTCCGTTGGACATGGTGGTGCCACGGTCTGGGTTGGCCGGCTCTGGTGACTGGGGAATGCCGTTCGTCCCCAGTGGGTCCAGAGGAAGAGGCCGGCGGTGATCAGGATTGCGGTGGTTGCGGCAATAACGGTGAATCTGTCTTCTGTGGCCATGGTGGGCCTCCTTTCGTTGATTCAAAGATCACGCTTCGATGAGGCGCGGCGATGTCCGAAAGGGGGCGGCCCGAGGCACTTTGTGGCGGGATTGTGAAAACCGATGCGACCGCGTTTCGGTTTCGGCATCGACGGGTCGGGAGTACAATGCCCCCTCCGGAGGTAGTGATGTTTGACTTGAAGAAACTTCTGATTGATGTTTTTGATCCGCAAGAGGGCGAAAAAGTAACGGTGATGGTTGACCTTCCCCGCGAGGGCGTTGCCGATCACGAGGGATGGCAGGCCAGGCGGTTGATGGCCTCCGAATGGCGGGATGCGCTGATCGAAATTGGTCAGGAGAGGGGCTTCGCGGTGAATCCTCTATTGGAGTATCCCGCCACGGGGGGGAACAACGCGGATTTGCCGGCGAAGGGACATCAGGATGGGGAGGATGTCGGTCTGCTGGCTGCTTTGGAGGCATCGACGCTGGTGCTGGCCATGACCGAGTTCTCGGCGACAGCGCCTTTAGCCCACATTGCAGACGCCAACGAGGATTTCAGGGCTGCGTCGATGCCGGGTGTCGAAAAAAGGATGGAGGAGACGGCGCTGGCTGCCGACTACTCCCGAGTGGCTGCCCGGTGTGCCGCAATCGAGGATGTCATGAAGGGCGCCGTTCTTTGTGATGTGTTGTTCTCGACCGGGCACCGTTGTATTTTCGATCTGCGTCACCGAACGCCGGAAAAGGATGACGGCTATCTGCCGCGAGGCAAGGAGGGTGATCGGATCATCAACCTTCCGTCGGGAGAGACCTTCGTCGTGCCCTATGAGGGCGAGAACGAGGCGGTTCCCTCATGGACGGCCGGGACCATACCGGTGATGGAAGACGATGAGATGGTCCTTTTCCACATCGCGGCGAACCAGGTGGTGATGGTCGAGGGTGATGGCCCTGTGGCCCGACGTTACGGTGAATTCTTCGACGACGACCCCGCCCGGGCCAATATTGCCGAGGTGGCCTTTGGAGTCAACGATATGGCAGAGGTCACCGGATGTGTGCTCGAGGACGAAAAGGCGGGGTTCCACTGGGCCTTCGGCCGGTCGGACCATCTTGGTGGAGTCGTTGGAGTGGCGGACTTCGAGAGTCCAGAAACCGTTGTTCACCAGGATATCGTCTACGCCGAAGGCAATCCAATTCAGGTGGAGTCAGCGGTGCTGGTGCATCCTGACGGACGCCGGATTCCGGTCATCGAAGACGCCAAGTACTTG
>CAYSHZ010000110.1:2610-10990 GCA_964430905.1 uncultured Thermoanaerobaculia bacterium
ACATTCGTTGTTTGAAGCGTTGGACCAAGATGGGCCTTACGCCGTATGGGATCTGATGAACGAAGATGAACGCAGGCTGGCAGCAGAGACGCTGTGGCGGGATGCAGACCACGATGCCAGGGCCGTCGTCGAGGCAGCCCTGGCCAAGGAGTTGAAGTTTCGGCCCCATGCTCTTCGCAAGCTTCCTGTCGAAAAACTCAGTGCGCGTCTGGTTCGAATGGCGCCGGAGATGCCGGACACCTTGTTGTTCCAGTTTCTCTTCTACCTCCACATGAGTGAGCGTCGTCCCCTGATGGTCGAGTTCCTCGATGCTGTCGGTGTACCGCACGAGGATGGTGTGCTCAATCTGGAAGACGATGCCGAGCCGCCGGCGAAGGACACGGTCGAGAAGGCCGGCCGCGCCCTGCTCGAGGCCCATGGCCACGAGGGACTGATCTATTTGGCAACCCTGATGGTTGCCGACAAGAAACTCTGGGAAGGCCTCAAACCCGTTCTGGAGGCCCAGGAGGCCGCCTAACCCATGACCATCAGTATCGCAGTGGCCACCGAAAAATAGACGGTCAGCGCCAGGGAGTCGTTGATCGTCGAGACCAGGGGGCCTGAAGCGACCGCCGGGTCAATCTTGAAGAGGTCAAGAATCAGGGGCATTCCGGCGCCCAGGAAGCTGGCGGCTGACATGCCGAAGGCCATGGCGAGACCGAGGGCCAAGCCGATCAAAGGGTTGCGGCCGAACAGGAGGGCCAAGCCACCGGCCATGGCGCCGCACACCGCACCCATCAGAAGGGCGACCATCAGCTCACGAGTTACGTGGCGGATGAACCGGTTCCGGGGCAGGGTATCCAGGGCCAAGCGTCTTACGGTCGTTGTCGACGACTGAAGTGATGTGTTGCCGGCCATTGCCATGATGGCTGCCGTGAAGACCGAGACCTGTTGGTACATTTCGACGTTTCGGGCTGCGGTCATCTGGACCATCGTCGAGAGTTGTGTTCCGGCGAGGCATACCAGGAGCCATGGGAGTCGATAGCGCGCAATGTGGAGGAGCGATTCGGACTCTTCTTCTTCGGCCGACGATCCCGCCAGGCGGTAGATGTCCTCTGTGGCTTCTTCTTCGATAACCTCAAGGATGTCGTCTACTGTTACTGCGCCCATCAGCCGGTTGGCATCATCGACGACCGGGAGGGCGGTAAAGCCATATTTGTCCACCTGGTCGGCCACTTCCTCCTGGTCTGTGTCCAGAGTGACCGAGATGATATCGGTAGACATGATGTCGCCCAGCCGGGCTGCGGGGTCTGCAGTGACCAGGCGGCGCAGTCTGACGAATCCCATCAATGAGTGGTCCTCGTCGACGACATAGAGCGAGGCCGTGATCGTATCTTCGTCGGCCCTCCTGAGAACGGTGATTGCGTCATCGACGGTGGCCTCGGGGGTCAGGGCAACAACCTCGGGGTTCATCAATCCGCCGGCAGTGTCCTCGGGGTATTGCAGCAGGTCCCGGAGGACTTCTTCGTCTTCCTCCTTGATATGGTGGAGGACCTGCTCACTCTCTTCGTCCTCGAGTTCTCCAATCAAGTCGGCGGCATCGTCCGCCGGCATGCTTTCGGCGATGCGGGCGAGACGGGCGGGGTCGATGTCCTCGACAAGTTCAGAGCGGATCGAGGCCGTTGTGTCGGTCAGTACGGTTCCGGCTGCTTCGTGATCCAGGGCTTCCACAATGCGCTGCCGGTCGTCGGCATTGAGAAGATCGAGCCATTCGGCAATATCTTCGGGACGAATGAGGCGCAGGAAGATCCGGAGAGCGTCCTCCTCGCCTTCGAGAAGCAGCGCGTGCAGCTCCTGGACGAGTTCGGTTTCGCTCCTGGTGTCAGTCATTGAATATTCCGCCTTGTTAAACGACCTGATGATGAGTCCCCGGGTCGGCAGATGTCGAGGAGGCTGGATTCAGGGGGTCGCGGTTCCGCTTTGTTTTTGATCCCGGCCCTGAGATCCCAGAACCCGACTGTGATTGAGTGTCCCCGGGACTACCGTTTAAAGAAACCGGTGGTCGGTTTGCCCCCTCCATGTTCCGCAAGTTTCTGGTTGAGGTCCCGGATTCTCTCGTTGAGGGCGTTGATCTTCGTATCGGACTCTTCCCTGAGCCGTTGGACCTCGGCCTTGGAAAGTTCCAGCTCCCGGTTGATTTCCTCGGTGGATCCTGAAGTTTCATCCAATTCGGCCTTGAGGCTATTCAATTCAGTTTCAAGATCCGCGATGTGATCATCCTTTTCGTTGATCTTGGACTTGTGGCGTTCTTCCATTTCTTCATACAGGCGCTTGGTCTCAAGCAACTCGGTGATCTGCGAGAAGTCCGCTGCCGATGGTGCCATGTTTCCCTCCCTGAACTGGTCCTCAATACTGGGGAACATCTTTCTGAGTTTGAGTGACAGATCCTCTGGATCCCAGGAGGCCCTGACGGCTTCATTATAGGAAATCACGTCGTTGGCCAAGAGGCTGATCAGGCTCTGATTCATCGTCTGCATCTTGTAGTAGTTGACGCTCTTCTCCATCTCCTCGGAGATCTCCTTGATTTCGCCCATTTCAATATGTTTGGCGATTTTGGGAGCATTGATCAGGATCTCGACTGCAGGGAGCCGCGCCGTGTCTTCCTTGTTCTCCACCAGGGTCATCGATGCGATGGCCTTGAGAACCAGGGAAAGCTGGCCCCGGACCTGGTCCTGTTGGTCGGCGGGGAAAGCATCGATGATGCGATCGATCGTTTGGGCAGCTGAGTTTGTGTGGAGGGTCGAAAAAACCAGGTGGCCGGTTTCTGCTGCAGTAATGGCCGTGGAAATTGTTGCCAGATCACGCATCTCTCCGACCATGATGACGTCGGGGTCCTGCCTCATGCAGTTTCTCAGGGCCTCCTGAAAGGACGGAGTATCCGTCCCAATCTCGCGTTGGGAGATGGTGGCCTTGTCGTCCGAAAACAGAAACTCGATAGGGTCCTCGATGGTGACGACATGGCAGGGACGTGAGCCCGAGATCTTGTGGATCAGCGCCGCAAGGGTCGTTGATTTTCCGCTGCCGGTTGGTCCGGTGATCAAGACCAATCCACTGGGGAAATCGGTAAATGTATCGATGACATCCGGAAGGTTCAGTTCCTCGATCGACAAGATATCGAAAGGTACGCGCCTGAAGACCGCAGCCATGGTGCCGCGCTGCAGGAAAACGTTGCACCTGAAACGGGCGACTCCCGGAACGCCGTAGCCGAGGTCAACCGATTGGCGTTCTTGAAAAATCTCACGATGGGTCGGGGTCAAGACGGGTTCCAGCATCGCCTCGACATCCTTGGGCTTCAAGGGCGTTGCCTTGATAGGGATCAGCCGGCCCTGGATCCGCAGCAACGGGGGACGCATCGGCTTGAGATGGAGGTCTGACGCCCCCTTCTTCGTCATGAACATCAGCAGCTCTTTGAGCTCCACAGAAACCTCCAGCCTTAGATCATACTCGATCCGGATCCGAAGGAGCCGGAATTGGTCTGGACCTTGCTCCGGGTTTCCGAATACAAGGTGAGGATCCAGTGCTACACGGTTCCTGATTCGACCCGGTTGCGTCCCCGTCCCTTGGCCCGGTAAAGGGCTTCGTCGGCGGCCAGGCAGAGTACATCGGCTGGTTGACTCCGAATTGGAACGGCTGCTGCCGCGCCAATACTGATGGTGACGATTCCCGAGGTTGTGGACCCCTGGTGCGGGATTTCCTCTTTCTCCACCAGACGGCGAAGGGTTTCGGCCATGCCTGTCGCCATGGATCTTTACCGGGTTTCGGACGAATGATTGAGACGTTCTCGGTCCCTGTGTTCGGCAAAGGACATCTTGACAGCAAAATAGAGAAGCATCATGATGTTTTTCATGAGAACCACACTGACGCTTGAGGACGACCTTTCGCGTGAAATCAAGGAGAGAGCTCGTTCCTCGGGCAGGAGTTTCAAGGAAGTGGTCAACGAGACCCTCAGGCGGGGCCTGAGTATTGGGGAGGGTCCGGCCGGGGATGAGGAACCCTTTCGGGTTGAGGCCAGGGCCTGCGGGTTTCGGGCAGGCATCGACCCCCTCAAACTCAACCAACTCTATGACGATATGGAGTTGGAAGATGCAGAGGGGAGGGCCGAACTTTCGGTTCATGAACCGTGATTATTCCGGATATCAATCTGCTGGTGTATGCCTACAATAGTGACGCTCCTTTTCATGAGGAGGCGAGGCTGTGGTGGGAAGATCTCCTGTCAGGCTCCGGTTCGGTCGGGCTGCCGTGGGTTGTCTCGCTCGGGTTTGTACGAATCATGACGGCCCGTGCGGTATTGACCGATCCACTGAGGCCGGAAGAGGCAATCAGCTACGTGCGTTCATGGTTGGTGCGCCCGCAAACCCACGTGCTCCATCCGGGCCCACGGCATCTTGAGATTCTTGATGGCATTATGCGTGACTCCCAGGTTACGGGACGGATGACGACGGATGCCCATCTCGCCGCCCTCGCCATCGAAACCCAGTCCGAACTGCACTCCAATGATGGCGATTTCGCCCGTTTTCCCGGACTGAGGTGGCGAAATCCGTTGCATCAGTGGAAATCATGACTGGTGATAAAGCCTTCTCCCTGGATTTGTTCGAAGCGTCGTGCCTTGACCGAAAGGGTGCCGTCCTGGATCTGCAGAGGACCCTCGATCAGCAAGAGGGGTGAGGTGACGATCAGCTGACGGTGTTGTCGGAACAGGTCGGGCCTGATGATGGCCTGCACCGTTCCGCCCTCGTCCTCCATGGTCAGGAAGACGAAACCCTTGGCCGTACCGGGACGCTGGCGAACGATGACTGCGCCGGCGATCGTCACCTGTTGTCCGTCCCGGCAGTCCTTGAGTCGTACCATCGGGGTGACTCCGCGCCGGTCAAGTTCCGGTCTGAAGTAGTGCATCAGGTGGGGGCCGGTGGTCAGATTGAGACCGGAGTAGTCGGCCATCGTCTCCTCAATGGCCTGCATCTCCTCAAGGGGTGAGTCCTCCTCCGGCGCCAGGTTTTCGAAGAGTGGCGTGTTGCGGCCGGAGACCTCGGCGACCTGCCATAGGGCCCTGCGTCGGGAGAGCCCGAACGAGCCGAGGGCGCCAACGTGCGCCAGGCGCTCGAGGTCAGCCGGCGAGAGTCGGCAGCGCCGTGCGAGGTCGGTGGGATCGGTGAAGGGGCGCGCGCCCTGCTGCTCCTCGATTCGTTCGCCGGCGGCCTTTTTGAGACCGTGGACCCACCGCAGTCCCAGGCGGATGCCTCCGTCTTCCCAGCGACACCGCCATCCCGAGTGGTTGACGTCGACCGGATGAACCTCGACGCCGACCCGCTGCGCGTCCTTGACCAGGGTGGCCGGATGGTAGAAGCCCAGGGGCCAGGCATTGAGTAATCCGGCGTAAAAGGCCGTCGGATGGTGGCACTTGAGGTAGGCCGAGGCGTAGACGATCAGGGCGAAACTGGCGGCGTGGCTCTCGGGGAAACCGTAGAGGGCGAAGGATGTGATGGCCCGGACGATCTCTTCCTGGCCCTCGGTGGTGATGCCTTTTGCCTGCATGCCGCGTCGCAGTCGTTTCTCGATGTCCTTCATGCGTTCGTGGGAACGCTTGAAACCCATGGCTCGGCGTAATTCTTCGGCCTCACCTCCGGAAAAACCCGCGACAACCATGGCGATCCGCAGGAGCTGCTCCTGGAACAAGGGCACGCCGAGGGTCCGTTTAAGAACGGGTTCCAGGCTGGGGTGTGGGTAGGTAACGGGCTCTCGTCCCAACCGCCGTTGCAAGTAGGGGCTGGTCATCTTGCCGGCAATCGGGCCGGGCCGAATGATGGCGACCTGAACGACCAGATCGTAGAAACATTCCGGTCGATTGCGTGGCAGGGAGGCCATCTGGGCGCGACTCTCAATCTGGAAGACGCCCGCGGTATCGGCTCGGCGGATCATCGCGTAGGTCTCGGGATCGTCGGGCGGCAGGTGGGCCAGGTCGAGATCGATACCTTCATGTGAACGGATCATCGGGATGGAGTCCTCAAGGGCGGCCAGCATGCCCAGGCCCAGTAGATCGACCTTGATCAGACCGAGATCGGCACAGTCGTCCTTGTCCCACTGGATGATCGTTCGATTCTCCATTGCGGCGGGTTCCAGGGGAACAATTTCGTCGAGGCGGCCCTGGGCGATCACCATGCCGCCGGAGTGCTGGCCGAGATGGCGGGGCATGTGGTGGATCTCGGACCACAGGCGCTTGAAGTGCTTGACGCGCCGGGCATCCGGGTCGAAGCCCAGTTCCCGGAGTTCGGTGTCGAAGTCCCGGGCACCTTCGTCGAATTCCCTCGATGCATGGCCGCCCAATCTCTTGGAGATCCGACCGACCTGTTCCAGCGAAAATCCGACCGCCTTGCCGACCTCCCTTGAGGCAGAGCGGTCACGATAGGTGATGACGTTGGCAGTCATGGCGGCGCCGTGGGGGCCGTACCGGGAATAGACGTGCTGGATGACCTTTTCGCGCTGGGCGCCCGAGGGCAGGTCCAGATCGATGTCCGGCCATTCGCCGCGCTCCTCGGACAAGAAACGCTCGAAGAGCAACTCCATCTTGACCGGATTGACGGCCGTGATCGACAGGGCGTAGCACACGGCGGAGTTGGCGGCCGATCCGCGACCCTGGGCCAGGATCTTCTCTCTTTGACAGAAACGGACGATGTCCCAGACGATCAGGAAATAGCCCGCCAGGCCAAGCTTTTCGATCAGGGCGAGTTCTTTCTCCAACTGTGCCTGGGCGCGGGCCGTCAAGGGTCTGAAGCGGCTGTGGGCGCCGGCCCACGTGACCTGGCGGAGGTAGGAGTCGAGACTTTCACCCGGAGGCAAGGGATAGTCCGGGAAGCGGTATCCGAGATTGTCCAGGGTGAAGTTCAGCCGGTCGGCCAGGTCCGAGGCGCTGCCGATGGCTCTGGGGATATCGGCAAAGACTTGCTGCATTTCTTCAGGCGACTTGAGATGTCGTTCCCGTTGGGCGTCGAGCAGGCGACCTGCGGTGTCCAGGGTGACACCTTCCCGGATGCAGGCCATCACGTCAGCCAAGTCCTTGTTCTTGCGATCGGAGTAGCGGACACCCCCTGCTGCAATCATGGGGAGGCGAAGGCTGCGGGCGAGGTTGATCAGGGCCCGATTGCGGTGTTCCTCCTCGCGCAGTCCGTGACGCTGAAGTTCGACGGCGAGGTGGTTGGGGAAGATATGGCCCAGGTGTTCGAGGGTGCGTTTGGCGCGATCGAGGCCATGGTGGATCAGACTCTGGGTGGTCAGGCCCTCGATGTCGCCGGTTAAGCAGTACAGGCCTTCGGCGTGGGCCTGAACCTGTTTCCAGGAGGCGCGGGCGTGGCCCTTGGGATGATGACGAGCCGCCTCGGTCAGGAGCCTGCAGAGATTGCGGTAGCCCACCCGGCTTTCGACCAGCAGGGTCAGGCGCGGCAACGGCGTACCCGGAGGAGGAGGATCAGGAACAATCCCCAAAGGCCCCCTGCGCTGTGCACTGACAGCTGAGAGCTGAGAGCTGACAACTTCTTTCTGATAGCTGATAGCTGATCGCTGACAGCTCCTGTCCAATACCACTTCTGCCCCGACCAGGGGCCGGATACCGGCCGCCTTTGCAGCCTTGAAAAAGCGTGGCGCCCCGGACAGCGTATTGCGATCGATCAGCGCCACCGCCGGCAAACCGAGATCCGTTGCCCGGGCAACCAGATCCTCGGGCAAGGACGCCCCCTCAAGGAAGGAAAAGGCCGACGCGACGTGAAGTTCGGGGTAGATCATGAAATGCTATCAGTCATAAACACCGTCCCCGAACCAGTCGTTTGATCGGCAGTCCCGGTAGATGCGGTAGAGCCCCCCGCCGGAGAGTTCGACGTCCCAGTATTCCCGGACGACGGGTTCATCTTTCCACCAGCCTTCCTCGAGGCCCCACGGTCCGGCGGCCACGCGCACCAGACCCTGGATGCGGGGCGTGGCGCCACTCTCCGATGCGACCGAGATGGGTCGTTGGGGGTGGAAGAAGTGAGGATGGATCGGTTCTCCGACCTTTTCCGCTCTCCCTTCCTTTGATTCTTTGACTCCTTGACTCCTTGACTCTTCCGCCGCCTGAGATTCAGAAACTGATGGTCCGTGGAGTGGGTGGCGCGGTCTGAGAGCTAAGAGCTGAGAGCTCTCTTCAACAATCACCTCCAGCGGGACCGGTGGTCGCAAGACCCTGACGGCCAACAGTCCCCGTCCTCGCCGGGGGTTTGTCCGGCTTTTTGGAGGTGGCGGTGGATTGAATGGCGCCCTTGTCGCACGTTCGGGCAAATGGCCGTCGACCAGCCGTGGCGAACCGACCCGGTCGGGG
>CAYSHZ010000111.1:0-10891 GCA_964430905.1 uncultured Thermoanaerobaculia bacterium
GGATATGCCATGAAATCTCCTCTGTGGGTCCAAAACAAAGTGTGTCCCGGCCCGTAGAATCTCTACGGCAAGCAGGGAGTACTGAAGAGAAGGCGAAGAGCCTTCAGGATATTCCAGCCTGTGCGATAATCTCCCATCCAGGAGCGGAATACATGATGGATGCGATCACTCTCAAAGGCGTCACCAAGACCTTCGGCACCAAGGTGGCGGTACGCGATCTCGATCTGGTCGTCCCCAAGGGCGCGATCTACGGTTTCATCGGCCCTAACGGGGCGGGCAAGACGACGACGATCCGGATGATCATGTCGATCCTCTTTCCCGACTCGGGTCGGATCAACGTCCTGGGCCACGAATCGGCCATGGAGGCCAAGGATCGGATCGGCTACCTCCCCGAGGAGCGCGGCGTCTACAAGAAGATGAAGGTCGGCGCCTTTCTGATGTACATGGAACGCCTCAAGAGGGACAGCGGCACCGGCAGCAAAACGAGAGTCCGTGAATGGCTCGAAAAAGTCGGTCTAGCGGAAGTCGAGAACAAGAAGTGTGAAGAGCTGTCCAAGGGCATGCAGCAGAAGATCCAGTTCATCGCCACGGTGATCCACGAGCCCGAGTTGTTGATCCTCGATGAGCCCTTCTCCGGTCTGGATCCGGTCAACATGCGCCTTCTGCGCGACCTGGTCCTTGAGCAGGGCCGGCGAGGCGCCACGGTAATCTTCTCGACCCACGTCATGGAGCAGGCCGAACAGATCTGTGACCACGTCGTGATGATCAACGACGGAGACAAGGTCCTCGACGACAGCCTGGCCGAGATCCGTCGCCGCTTTGACCCCCGTACGATTCTGTTCGAGAGCCTGGAGATCGGCGCCGATATCGGCCCGCTCGACCACCTGCCTTCGATCGAGACGATCACCCATACGGCGGCCCACCACGAGATTTCCCTCAAACCCGGTTCCGACCCCGCCGAAGCCATCCGGGAAATCGTCAATGCCGTTCCGACATCTCGGGTCGAACTCCACCGGCCGACCCTGGAGGACATCTTCGTCCAGATTGTTACCGAGGGAGGCGCCGCGGGCATCGATTTGGAGAACCTCAGGGCCGGACTCAGACACGAGGCGACGACCGGGGGGGCGTCATGAGGAAGATATTTCACGTCGCCGTCCGAGAGTTTCTCTCAACCGTTCTGACCAAGGGTTTTATTATCGGCGTTCTGGTCACACCGGCCCTGATCAGTTTCATGATCATCGTCATGCCGATGCTGATGAATGAGGAACCACCACGCATCGAGGGCGAGGTCGCCGTCATCGACCCGACGGGCCAGGTCACCCAGGGGCTGGAAGACTATCTCAAACCCGAGGCGATTGCCGAGAGGCGCAGCGAGACTCAGGCCAAGGCCACAGAGGCGATGGAACAGTTGCCCGGCGGCGCCGCCAATGCGGCGATGGCCCAGCCGAGCATCGACGCCCTTCTGGGCGAGGTCCCCAATCTCGACATCGTCAAGATCGACGGCAACCACAACTTGGAAGCCGAAAAGGACCGCCTGGTCGGAGGCGAACCGGGGCCCGGGTCACGGCTGGCCCTGATCATCGTCCACCCGGACGCCGTTGAGAGAACTTCCGACGACGAGGCCTTCGGCAGTTACGACCTCTTCGTACGGGAAAAGCTGGATGACCGCATCATCGACGAGATCCGGCGCGGCATGAGAAGGACCATCGTCGATGCCCGAATCCGGCAGACCGATCTCGACCGTGCGACGATCGAGGCCCTGACCCGGGTCCCGCGCATCAAGTCGACCACCGTCACCGAGAAGGGAGAGAAGGAGACCAACGAGGTCCTGAACATGCTGCTCCCGGCCGGCTTCATGGTGCTGCTCCTGATCTCGGTAATGACCGGGGGCCAGTACCTCCTGACGACGACCGTGGAAGAGAAGAGCAGCCGGGTCGTCGAGGTCCTCCTGTCGGCAGTCTCCCCGATGCAACTGATGACCGGCAAGATCCTGGGCCAGATGGCCGTCGGCCTGGTCATCCTGGCGATCTACGCCGGGATGGGTGTGGCCGGACTGATCTCCTTTGCCATGCTGGGGCTTCTGGATCTCTCACTGTTGGTCTACCTTTTGATCTTCTACGTCATCGCCTACTTCGTCATGGCCTCGATGATGGCGGCCATCGGTGCGGCGGTCAACGAGATGCGCGAGGCCCAGACCCTGATGACGCCGGTGATGATCATGATGATGGTCCCCTGGATGCTGTGGCTGCCGATCACCCGGAACCCCAACTCCCTCTTCGCAACCATCACCAGCTTCGTCCCGCCGATCAACACCTTCGTCATGCTCCTCCGCATGACCTCGACCTCGCCGCCACCTCTCTGGCAGGTCTGGGTCTCGATCGGCATCGGCCTGCTCTCGGTCTGGGGCGCCCTGTGGTTCGCCGCAAAGGTCTTCAGGGTCGGTCTTCTGATGTTCGGCAAACCACCGAACTTCGCCACATTGATCAAGTGGGTCAAGATGGCGTAGCCGTCGAGTCGGAATTTTCAACGATGATCACCCCGTTCCGGGTTAGAATGATCGTCCGGCTGCGGCAAAGCAGTCGTTTCGATCAGGAGAAGAAGAGAAAGGGGACACAATGAGCACAAGCGGACTGAAGAAAATCGGAGTCATCGGCATCGGAACCATGGGCAACGGCATCGCCCAGGTCGCCGCACAGAGCGGGTTCGAGGTCGTCATCACGGATATCAGCGACGAGGTCCTCGAGCGGGGCATGAGCAACATGAGCCGCTCTCTCGATCGACTGGTCAAGGCCTATGCCAAGAGTGAGGGCGCCAAGGGCATCACCGAGGAGGCCAAGAACGAGACCCTGGCCCGCCTTTCGACGACAACCGACTTGGCCGACCTCGTGCCCTGTGATCTGATCATCGAGGCGGCGCCGGAGATCCCGGAACTCAAGGAAGACATCAACCGCAAGCTGGCCGACCTGGGCTACGACAAGGTGCTGGCGACCAACACCTCTGGAATCTCGGTCACCCGTTTGGCCGCCGCCTACGGCAAGCCGGAACTCTACATGGGCATGCACTTCATGAATCCCGTCCCGATGCAAAAGGGCGTCGAGATCATCCGCGGCCTGGGCACCTCCCAGGAAACCTACGATGTGATCGTCAACCTCTGTCACGACCTAGGCAAGATCGAGATCCCCGCCGAGGACAAGGCCGGCTTCGCCATCAACCGGATGTTCGTTCCCTTCGTCAACGAGGCCATCCGCGTCGTCGAAGAGGGCATTGCCGGCGTCGAGGATGCCGACAAGGTCACCCTGTGCCTGGGCCACAAGATGGGCCCCCTGATGACGGCAGATTTCGTCGGCCTCGACGTCATGGTCTTCATCTGCAACGTCCTGGAAGAGGAGTTCGGATCCTTCTACAAGCCGACCTCATTGCTCAAGCGTCTGGTCGAATCAGGCCAGTTGGGCGCCAAGTCCGGCCGTGGCTTCTACGTCTGGGAGAACTTCAAGCCCGTCGGCATCAACCCCGACGTCGCCCGCTATCGCATCGGCTGAAACAACTCGACTGATTGATCAAAACGGCGCATCTGCGCCGTTTTTTTTCGCTGAGAGAACCGACATCTCGGATGATCCATCGGTCGGCTTCAAAGCAACGTCATTGACGGTATGATGGAGCTCGTGAGAATGACTCGAACAAGGACCACATGAACTTCAAGACGGCTGTCCCCATCGGTTCCGGAGGCATGGGAGAAGTCTTCAAGGCATGGGATCCCTCCCTCGAACGATTCGTGGCCCTCAAATACCTCCACAGCAACGACCCGGTTCTCGTCGAGCGCCTCTTTCGAGAGGCCAAGGCCCAGGCCAGGTTGGACCATCCCTCAATATGCAAGATCTACGAAGTCGGGGAGAACGAGGGGCGCCACTTCATCGCCATGGAATTCGTCGACGGCCAACCGTTGGATGTGGCCGCTCACCACCTGTCGATGGAACAGAAAGTCCTTCTCCTCGCCCAGGTCGCCGATGCGATCCAGGCTGCCCACACTGCAGGACTGATCCACCGAGACCTCAAACCGGCCAACATCCTGGTGACAGACACCGACGGAGAACTCCACCCCTTCATTTTGGACTTCGGCATCGCCCAGATGGAGGAGGCGCCCAGTCTGACCGTCACCGGGCAGATTGTCGGCACACCCGGCTACCTTTCTCCCGAACAGGCACTGGGCCAGGTCGCCACCCTGGATCGACGCTCCGACATCTTCAGCCTCGGCGTCATCCTCTACGAAATCCTCAGCGGCACCAAGCCCTTCGAGGGTGCGAGCTCCATCGAGGTCATGATCAACACACTCGAGGGCGATCCGGACATGCTCCGGCGGCGGGCGCCCCATGTTCCACGGGATCTCGAGGCCATCACCATGCGGTGTCTGGAGATCGAACCCGAGAAACGGTATCCATCGGCTCGGGAGTTGGCCGACGACCTCGGCCGGTGGCTCCGAGGAGAACCGGTACTGGTCCGGGGCGTGGGCCCCCTCTACCCTCTCCTTCGGTTCGTCCGTCGCCACAAGCTCGCAACAGTACTGATGGCGGTTTTTTTGATCGCTTCCATCGGAGGATGGCTCAAATACACCATTGACCTCAGCCGCCAGCAGAGACTCGCTTCGGCCGCCAGAGAGGATGCGGAGGGCCTCGTCGGCTTCATGCTGCGGGATCTGTTTTCCCGGCTGAAGCCGCTGGGCCGCCTCGATGTGCTGGATGAGGTTGCGAAGGAGACGGTCGCCTACTACAACCGATTCGGAGACGAAGACCTCAAACCGGAACAGCGGCTCCGACGGGCCCAGGTCCTCCGCAACCTGGCAGATGTTGAAGACGCCCAAGGTGTATTCGGTGAGGGACTGTCCAGCCTGAGAAGGGCGGCAGCCATCCTCGACTCCGGAGACAACCAATCTCCCGAGTGGCAAGCCGAGCGGGCGACCACCCATTCGAAGATCTCCGAGTTTCTTCAGGAGCAGGGTGACCTCGAGGCTTGTCTTCGGGAACTTCATTTGGGGCTCGAAATCATGCAACCCCTGGTCGATGAGCATCCCCACGAGGCCCAATGGCGAAAAGTATTGATCAAGATCCTCATCAACATCGCCTGGGCCGAGAGGGAGCGCGGGCAGTGGGCAAACGCCCTGGCGCCACTGCGACAGGCACGGATGCTCGCCGACGAACCTGCGGAAGAGAGTTCTTCATCGAACGATCTCACGATGCAAGTTGTCCATCTCGAGAGTTACACGGCCAAGGTCTTCCAGGAAGCCGGTGATCTGGAATCGGCCGAACACCACCTCGAAGAAGCGAAACGCACCCTCGAAGAACTGGTCGAACAGAACCCATTGAACATGGATTACCAATTCCAACGGGTGCTGACCGCAGAACGATGGGGTTCGCTGGCCGAAGATCAAGAACGGCCGAAGGCCGCTGTCGATCACTACCGGCGGGGCCTCGAACAAGGGCTGAGCCTCAACCGCCGTGATCCGGCCAACGCCCTCTGGGAACGGGAAGTCTCGGTCATCTACTCGCATCTCGGTGGCCTCCTGTTGGCCATCGGTGATACCGAAGGCGCCAAGGCCAGTTTCGATTCCGGACTTGAGATTTCTGAGCGGTTGTTCTCTCGCGGCAGGCCCTCGGCGACCGCCACCAACGATTTGGCGTGGGACTGGCTTCAACTTGGAATCGTAGAGGAGGCCCTGGGCAACGCCGAACAGGCCAGGGGGGCTTATGAGAGGACCATCGCTCTGATGGCGCCGATCATCTCTGAAGTCAGGGAAGTCTGGTACCTGGATACATGGGCAATGGCACTTCTCAGGCTCGGACGGGTGGAGGAAGCACGACCGGCCGTCAAAGAGCTGCTCGACGCCGGTTGGGATGAAGAAGATTTTCTCGACATGGTGGAGCGTCATCCAGGGGTGATCAACCCGCCTACGGAGTAGAAACAAAAAATCTTTCGCCCCTTCCCGTTGACCGGGTCTGGGACAGTGGACCGGTCGCCATCGCCGCCGTCTCAGAGGGAAAGGGGAGTGTCGCGGATCAGCGGCAGGGTCAGCGGCAACGACCGGCCCCGGCCAACGGCCTTGGTCCGTCCTTCGGTTGCTGATCCCTCAGGGCCTGTGTCACCAACCGTCGGCGGGCGGAATATCGTCGGAGCTGTCGATCTGGATTCTACTCCCCGATCCCTAAGGCCGTCATCCGCCGATAGAGGGTCGAGCGGCCGATCTTCAATTCACCGGCGGCCCCACCGACGTCGCCGGCGGTTGCCGCCAGGGCGCCCTCGATCACCTGCCTCTCGGCGGCCTCCATCAGCTCCTTGTAGCTCGCACCCTCAAGTGAGGAGCCATCGCCGCTTTCAAAGAGAGACGGCTGAAGGTGGGTGCTCTCCAGCAGGTCCCCGTCATCGAGAAACAGGGCGACGCGCGACATTTCGCGTTCCAACTGGCGGATATTTCCGGGCCACGATGCCGCCGTCAGCACACTCAGTGCAGCCTTGGAGATTCCGGCCGGCGCCACCCCTGCCTCCCTGCAGGCTGCAGTCAGGAAGTGAACGGCCAGATTCGGGATATCTTCCCGACGATACCTCAAGGCCGGCAGTTGGACGACCCAGTCGGCAATGCGGTGGTAGAGATCAGACCGAAAGGCCCCCCTTTCCATCAACTCCTCGATGTTCCGATTGGTCGCCGAAACCACCCGAACATCGGCCGGTCGGGAACTCGCGCTTCCCAGGCGGTAGACTTCTTTTTCCTGGAGGACCCGGAGAATCTTGGCCTGGGTCTCCGGCGCCATGTCCCCGATCTCGTCGAGGAACAGTGTCCCGCCATGGGCCTGTTCGAAACGTCCGGGACGGGAATCCACACCGGTGGCCACCCCTTTCTCAACGCCGAAGAGCTCACTTTCGAGAAGATCTCTCGAGAGGGCGGCGCAATTCAACGTCACCAGCGGAGCGCCGGCTCGAGGCGAGGCAGCATGGATGTAGCGAGCCAACAGTTCCTTTCCCGTTCCGGACTCCCCGTGAATCAACACGCTGATCGTTCCTGCGGCGACTCGTGCCGCACTGGAGTAGATCTTCTGAACCGTCGGAGAAACGGTGGAGGGGGCAGGAGGTTCCGGCGGGTTCTGCCGCCCCCGACCTGGCTGGGCGACCGTTTCACGTTCACCGCAGACCAACCCGGCCAACAGGGCGCCACTGCGTACCAGGGGCTCGTAGGCCTCGGCCAGGTTTTCAGTCGGGAAGAGGACCCGGATGGTCCAACCGCTGTAAGAAACTCCGACCGGCTCAACCTCGATCTGATCGTCCCGCCGCCGTTTCCGCTCGGCCGAGAACACCACCGCCTCGGCACCATTGGCCGCGTTGCTGATTTCAAGCCTTCGGCAGGGCAAACCGGTAAAGAGGCCGTTGCCGATCGCCTGAATCCGGTCAAGCTCCGCCTCCCCGCTCGCGATCCTTTCGAGGATGTCCGGAAGAAAGACCCCGGAAAAATGTTCCAGAACCGAAGGAGACAGCGTCGTCATTGACGATTGTGTTTCCAATTCTCTCGTACTCAGGCGCCCGGGCTTTGCACCCGGCAATGCAATCCCGGTTTCGGAATCCTCGACCTCGAGGCTCTCGAGCAGGGCGACCGCCGTCCCGAACAGCACCGTCTTGCCCGGGAACATCGCTTCTCTTTTCTTGACCCGATCGCCATCGATCCGCGTACCGTTGCTCGAACCCAGGTCCTCAATATCGACCCCATCAGCTGAGACAAAGAGCCTGGCATGGTGCCGTGAGACCGTCGGGTGGCTGATTCTGATGTCGGCATCCGGCGCCGAGCCGATGATCCACTCACCCTGGGCCAGGGGAATTTTCATGGTTCGTTCACCGTGGACGATCTGTATTCGAAATGGCATCAATTGGGCTCCAGAGCGGATAACGCTCAAACCATTCTTTGAAGTCTGCACTCCCCTGTCAAGTGATGCGCTCCGATTGAGGTTCATTGCCCGACCACATCGGACCAATTCAGGGTGCTCCCGCTCTCAAACCCGTCACCGAAAATGTAGCCCTGCGGGTTCGGCACACTGAAGCACTGTGAAAATTCAGAGGTATTCCCGTCGGGATCGGTGGCGGTGGCCGTGATGACGGCGCCCGGCGTCAACTCCCCCAGGGTGATCTGATCCGAGACGCTGCCGCCCGATCCGGTCGTCACATCCATACTACCGAGATAGGTCTTGCCCTCACCGTAGCCTGAGGCGTCGCAGGAAGGACTCCCGAAAAACCGGATTGTGTAGGTCTTCGAGCTTTCGGAATTCAGCGAGAAATCAACGTCCCCAGTCGATTGATCGACGGCCTCGATCTCGGGAAAATTCTGCAAGTTATTGGCTCCGGTGTCGGCATCGAGAGGATCGTTGGCGGTCACACCGTCATTCCCGAGATCGATGCCCAGGGACCCATTATCGAAAATGGAGTTCGACATGATTTCAACGTGCGAACCATCATCCACCACCCTCACTCCAAAGTATGCATTATGCGCGATGGTATTGGATGCACTCTCGTCGGAACCCCCGATCACCGCCGTTGAGTCATCGATCAAATAAATCCCGCTTTCCGTATTTCCCAGGGCAGCTCCATCAGCAGCGAGACCGATAAGATTGCCGAGAACATCAACCGAGTTTGACATCGAAATGGTGATACCCGGTCCCTCGTTTCCACTGAGCACATTTCCCGCACCGGCGACAGAGCCCCCAATCGTCAAAGACTCGGCACTCTCCACAGAAACTGCACCCTTGTTTGGGATTGACAGCGTACCGTTCCCATCGGTCCCAATGTAGTTCCCCGATATTTGTGCACCCGGTGACCCTTCTCTGAGCACGATTCCCACTCCCGAGTTTCCCGAAATGACATTCCTCGTCGCAGCATTTGTTCCACCGATCTGAATGTCCTTCTCGTTCCAAATTTCGATCGCGGGAGTATGAGACATAGTCCCGTTTGGAACGGCCGCCGTTCTCTGAGCATTGAGACCGACGGTATTCCCCAGGACGAGTGAGCCTCCGAAATCTTCGCTCGTCTCTCCCCGGAGATTGATACCGTAGCCGCGATTACCGGAGATCACGTTCCCTCCGCCGAGAATCCCCGAACCAATCTGGATCTGAAGTGAATAGACGCATTGGATACCGCTGCTTCCGTTGGAAACTGAATCTTCACCGGCTGCATCGAGCCCGATCCTATTCCCAAGGATGACGTTGGTGTCAGACCAATCGTCGATGTTGATTCCAGTTGCCAAGTTTCCGGAACAAATATTTCCGGCACCGGCAGCCGTACCACCGATCGTGTTGTCGTTGGAACCATACACCCGGATTCCGAAGTAATTTGGATCTGAATCCGTCCCGGTGCCGTCAAGTCCCAGACGGCATCCTTCGATTGTATTGTTGTCGGCGAACAGGAACGATATGCCTCCATCAGAGAACCCTCGTACGATCAATTTGATTACGGTTGTATTCCCGCCCCTGATCTCCAATCCATCGGTGGCGGCCCCGGCCGACGCGCCCTGGAGGGTTAACAATCCGGTCAAGAAACCCGAGCCGACCGTCCCGTCGATGCTTGTCGCCGCAGTCTGTGTCAGGGCGGGCAACTCGCTTGTCGGCTCGATGGTCGCGCCGATCGGAAGGTCGAATGTAATTGTCGACCCTGCCGGCTGGGCATTGGCCGAAATAATCGCCTCCCGCAACGAACAGCCCTGGTACTGGCATCCACCGTTGTCAATGTCGTCGGTCGTGTCGACGACGATGGCGATGCGACTTTTCGAAGCGGCAATCTCGACCCCTCCATTGGACCCGAGCAGGACGAGATCGTCCCGCGTGTCGAGGTTCAAACGACCGGCGATCATCCCGTTCACGGGCGCTGCCGGGGCCGGTACGTGCTCCAGACGCGGCTCGGACGCCTTCGAGGCCTCGGCGTGGAAGATCTCCACACGCCCTTCGCGTGCGGGTTGGAGCAGGAGATCGTGGCCCGGCAGGCCCGAGGCGCGTGCCGCCAGCATCCTTCCTTCGACCGGAATCCGGCCGAGATCGGAGATCTCGAAGCGGCGCTCGAGATTGCGGACCAGGCGAACCCTGCCGCTCTCAAGTCGCACGGCCAGCTGGGCCTGGTGGTCACGATGGGTGAAGAATCCCGAAGCCAGGTCGAGCACCTTCGCATCGAAGTCCAGCGGCGTGATCGCGGCCGAAAGCACGGCCTCGCGCTTCGCCCGGGTCGAGACCAACCGGCGGTCCCGACCGGAGACGATGACTACGGCTTCGCCGGAGGCTGCGGCAATGTCCCGCCACCCATCACCGTCGAAAAGATTGATCGCCACGCTGCCCACAGCTGTCGGCATCCCGATTCGCTCGGGCCCGCGGCTCAGGGCGCCTTCGGGGTGTTCGAAAACCAGGAGGACGGGTCCCAACGCACCGTCGACGGCAAGCACGAGATCCTGGAGCCCGTCCCGGCGGTTGACCTCGCCCGGGGCGAAGGCCGTCACGCCGCCTTCAAGCTCGATCCATCCACCGGGACTCAGGTGGGCCTGTCCGTCGCCCGCCATCCAGTAGAGGCGGTTGAGACCTCGCGCGGCAAAGACGACATCAAAGTCCCCGTCGGAGTCCCAGTCCCCGACCGCGGCCCAGTCCGGCGCGAAGGGCAGTTGATAGACGGTTGCCTCGTCCAGGAAGGGATGCTCCGGCTCCAGGCCCAGCTTTTCCCTCTCGAGATCGTGGTGGGGGCCCTTGCGGAATCGAATATCCCCGAGGGTGACGACGGCGAAGCCCCGTCCTTTTGAGCCGTGGGCGACGACAAGATCGATCACACCGTCACTGTCGAGATGGCCCAGGGCCGCGCACCGGGCGGGTCCGGGATCGACCGAGGCCTTTGC
>CAYSHZ010000112.1:0-6556 GCA_964430905.1 uncultured Thermoanaerobaculia bacterium
AAAGGTCCGCGGCGCCACCGAGGCTGCCGAGCAGGAGGGCCTGCCGTCGCCCCTGCCGGACCTCGTATCCCCGTCGGATGTGATCAACCTGTTCCATGAGCAAAGACCCGGCACGGCAACCCGTTCACTGACCCTCGAAACGTTGCTTGGGGCGCCGGTCTACCGTCTGGAAACGACTGACGGGGACTTTCTGGTGGACGCCGTGACAGGAAGACTCCGACCGCCCCTCGACGAGGCCGAGGCTCGGGCGGTGGCAGAGGCGGACTTCCTTCCCGACGCGCCAATTAACTCGGCGGAACTGATTGAGGAGGGGGCCGCCGGTTCAGAGTTCCGGGGCGCACCTCTGCCCCTTTGGAAGATCACTTTCGACCATCCCCTGGGGACACGGATTTACGTCGCCGCGAATTCCGGCCACGTCATCATGAGACGCAACACCCGCTGGAGAATCTTCGACTGGTTGTGGATGCTCCACATCCTGGACTTTGAGGACCGGGACGACATCAACAACTGGATCCTCCGGATCGCCGCGGCCCTCGCGGTTCTGACGGTGCTCAGCGGGTTCTACCTTGGACTGCGGACGTCACCTTTGTTTCGCCGGAAACGGAAAAATTCCGACTGATTCAATCGGCACGGGGTGGAACTCCCCTCGAATACTGCCTGGATGCCTTCAAGAAGAAATTCGTCAACCGAGACACCGGCCATGTCCTCCGCAGCCTGACCTATTTCGAAGACGCCGGAGATGAAGCCCCACTGAAGTTGTTAACTCCGATCGACTGGGAAGGACTCAATGCCGATTTCAGAAGCTGGGTCAGGGGCCTCCTGCCGGAGTAGAGGGCCGGCCGACAGTTTCTGTCACGGAAACGGTCCCTGATCCGGCACCTTTCCCTCTCGGCCCAACTTCCCTCTTGCCAAAGTGCGGCAATTCGTGCAAAATGAATGAGTGTTCATTCACCTCACCCTTCATGATCCTCGACAGAGTGCATTTGAAGGCCTGAAATCCACGCGGGCGCCGAGCAGCGCATCCGAAACACAATGGGAGGTTGATCCATGACTAGAGAAATCAGAAGGGCCGCCGTGCTGGGCGCCGGAGTGATGGGCTCCGGAATTGCGGCACATCTGGCCAATGCCGGAATTCCGGTATTGCTGCTGGATATCGTGCCCCCGAAATTCACCGAGGGCGACGCAAAAAAGGGTCTGACGGAAGACGATCCCCGTTTTCGCTCAAAATTCGCACTTGCCGGACTTCAGGGCATCAAGAAGAGCAAACCGGCCGCACTCTATTCTCCGCGTTTCCTGCCCCTGATCGAGACAGGCAACTTCGAGGACGACTGGGACAAGTTGGCCGATTGCGATTGGATCGTCGAAGTCGTCGTCGAGCGTCTGGACATCAAGCAACAGGTCTTCGCCCGGGTCGAAGAGGTCCGAAAGCCGGGTTCAATCATCTCCTCGAACACCTCGGGCCTGTCGATTGCCGGCATGGTCGAGGGCCGTTCGGACGACTTCAAGAAGAACTTCCTGGTCACCCACTTCTTCAACCCGGTCCGATACATGCGCCTCCTGGAGTTGGTCGCCGGTGACGAGACCTCACAGGAAGTAATGGATTTCTTCACGGATTTCGGCCGCTTCCGCATGGGCAAGGGCATCGTCTTCGGCAAGGACACCCCGAACTTCGTCGGCAACCGTATCGGCGTCTTCGGTATCCAGTCGACCTTCAAGGCGATGATGGACATGGACTACCAGGTGGACGAGGTCGACGCCATCACCGGACCCGCAATGGGTCACCCGGGTTCGGCCTCTTTCGGAACCGTGGACCTCGTCGGCATCGACGTCATGGCGCACACGGTCAATACGATCGCCGAAGGGTGTCCCAACGACGAGCAGTTGGACATCTTCACGATGCCGGACTTCGTCAAGACGATGATCGAGAACGGCGCCTTGGGTCGCAAGACCCGCGACAAGGGCGGATTCTTCAAGATCCAAAAAAATGCCGACGGTTCCAAGACCAAATTGGTCATCGACTGGAAGACCGGCGAATACCGCGAGAAACAGCGTCCCAATATCCCCTCGCTGGGCAAGGCCAAGAAGACGCATGACGTCCGGAAACGTCTTCGGGACATTGCGGCTGCCGACGACCGTGGCGGCGCCCTGGCCTGGCGAATTCTCCGCGACACGCTGATCTATACCTCCAACCGTTTCGGCGAAATTTCCGACACGGTTGTCGATATCGACAACGCCCTGAAGTGGGGCTTCAATTGGGCCCTTGGGCCGTTCGAGACCTGGGATGCCCTGGGCGTCCAGGAGACCGTCGACCGCATGAAGGGCGAAGGCTTTGCCCCGGCGACATGGGTCCTTGAGATGCTCGAGGGCGGCCACGAGTCCTTCTACCTCGAGAGCGCCGACGGCAGGCAGTACTGGGATCCCCAGTCGAAATCCTACGTCCGTGAACCCAAGCCGGAGTCCTTCCTGGTTCTGGCCGACATCAAGCGCGACGAAAAGAAGGTCATTTACGGCAACAAGAGCGCCTCGGTAGTCGATATCGGCGACGGTATCGCCTGCGTCGAGTTCCATTCGGCCCTCCAAGCCAAGATGAACCCGATCGACGACGACATCATGGATGTGATGTACAAGGCCTTCGAGATTGCCGAGAAGGACTTCCGCGGACTGGTGGTCCACCACCAGGGCGAGAATTTCAGCGCCGGCGCAAACCTTTTGGCGATGCTCGAGGGCGTGCAATCCGGCCAGTGGGCCATCATCGATCAGATGATCCAGCGTTTCCAGGGCATGACGATCGGGCAGAGACGCTGCAAGGTCCCCGTCATCACCGCGCCCTTCGGCTTTGCATTCGGAGGCGGCTGCGAGCTGACGATGGGCGCCGACCGCGCCTGCGCCACGGCCGAGACCTACATCGGTCTCGTCGAGGTCGGCGTCGGCCTGATTCCGGCCGGCGGCGGATGTCTCTACATGCTGGAAAGGGTCCTTGAGGGCATCGACAAGCCGGTCCTCTCCAACCTCCCCTTCCTTCAGATCGCATTTGAGAACATCGGCATGGCCAAGGTTGCCACCTCGGGCGAGGAGGCCAGGGACCGGAAGTATCTGCGGCCGTGGGATGTCGTCGAAATCAACCGCGACCGGCAGCTCTACACCGCCAAGCAGATGGCTATCGGAATGGACATGGTTGGCTACCAGCCACCCCAGCCCAAGACCTACAAACTACCAGGCGCCGAGGGTCTGGCAACCTTCAAGATGATGCTCCACAACATGAAACTGACCCATTGGGTCTCGTCCCACGACGCACTGGTTGCCACTCATCTCGGACGCATCCTCTCTGGAGGCGACACAACGATCAACGATCCCGTCAGCGAGCAGGACATCCTGGATCTCGAGCGCGAGGCTTTCCTCTCGCTCCTGGGCGAACCCAAGACCCAGGACCGCATCAAGTACATGCTCGTCAACAACAAACCACTGAGAAACTAGGAAGGAGAACACGATGCGAGAAGCCGTCATCGTTTCTATGGCCCGTACGCCAGTCGGGCGGGCAAAAAAAGGAAGCCTCAAAGACACTCGCCCCGAGTTCTTCGCCGCGCGAATGCTCGAGGCATTGATGGAGAGAACCCCCGGCCTCGAAAAGGCGGAGGTCGACGACATTATCTTCGGTTGCGCCATGCCCGAAGGTGAGCAGGGCATGAACCTCGCCCGCATGATCGCCTTCGCAGCCGGATTTCCGGTCGAGGTCCCGGCAATGACCGTCAACCGTTTCTGCTCCTCGGGTAGCCAGACCATTGCCCTGGCCGCCGACAGCATCAGGGCCGGCAGCCACGACATCGTCATCGCCGGAGGTGTCGAGAGCATGTCTCTGGTCGCCATGGGCGGCAATAAGTTGATCGCCGACCCGACCCTGATGGAGACGATGCCCAATGCCTATGCAGGTATGGGCACGACCGCCGAGCAGGTGGCCAACAGGTTCAAGATCACGCGGGAGATGCAGGACGAGTTCGCCGTCAACTCCAACAGGAAGGCCGCAGCAGCTATCGAAAGCGGGAAATTCGCCGAAGAAATCGTCCCGATCCAGGTTCGCACCAGGGCCAACGGAAAGTGGAAGGAATTCACCTTCGACACCGACGAGGGACCGCGCGGCAATTCGACCGTCGAGGCACTGGCCAAGCTGCGTCCGGTCTTCGATCCCAAGGGTTCGGTGACCGCCGCAAACTCCTCCCAGATCAATGATGGCGCCGCAGCAGTTGTCGTCATGTCCGAAGAGGAAGCAAAGAAACGCGGCCTCGAGCCGATCGCCTACGTTCGCCAGTGGGCCGTCGCCGGCGTCGATCCCGACATCATGGGGATCGGTCCGGTGGCCGCGGTCCCCAAGGTCCTCAAGAAGGCGGATCTGACCCTCGATGACATCGATCTGATCGAGATCAACGAGGCCTTCGCCAGCCAGTCGATCTACTGCGTCAACACGCTGGGGCTCGACCCGGAAAAGACCAACGTCAACGGCGGCGCCATCGCCACCGGCCACCCCCTCGGGGCCACCGGGGCCATTCTGACCGTCAAGCTGCTCGGCGAAATGAAACGCCGGGATGTCAAGCGGGGCATGGTGACGATGTGCATCGGCGGGGGCATGGGCTTCGCCTACATCCTCGAGAGACCATAATCGCCACGATTCTCCAACAAAGAACCCGGCCGACAGGCCGGGTTCTTTTTATTGGAGTTTCGACTCAAGTTTGGTTTTCTACAACTTGCCGCTCTGCTTGAGCTGGATCGAATGCCTCAGGACACGAATAGCGCCCTCGATCCTCGACAACCTTCGGTTGCGTTTGGTCAGGGCCACCTGGTCCTGCAGATCCATCGGTTCGGAGCGGGTCTCCCTCAGACGTTTGTCGATTTCGAACTCCAGCGTCCTCATTTGGCCGATGTCCAAACGTTTGAGAGTCGCCTGGGACAGCAGGGTAAAGCCATCGCAAACCTGCCGAGCCATTGCCGGAGCGGAACCGCCGATATAACTTCCCATTCAGTCACCACCTTCTTTGAAAACGAATGGTCTCAGGGTGCCATGTCTCAGAACCATTACCTGCTCGGCCCTCTGGGCCAGATCGCGATCCGGCGTGACCCACACCGCCGTTCGCCCAACTGATGCACGAACCACCGCGGCCTTCCACATCTCGCTCCGGACCGGATTGACCGAAACCATCGGGTCCAGGACGACCAGAATTCGATAATGCGATACCAGCACCCTGGCCAGTTGGACCATCAGACGATGGTGCGGATCCAGAGGCCGGCCGTCCTCAAGCAAAGGATCACCTTGCAACTTATCTTCGACATCGGACAGGCCACAGGCCTCCTGGACTGCAGCCAGTTGGTCTGGATCCAGCGACGCGTCACACAGTACCGCAACATTCTTCCCGAGATCACCAATGATAAAGGGCTCTCCGAGGCCGACGAAGGCCACAAGCCCTTCATCGGCTGAAGGCGGGACGCCGTCGATGCAGAACTGACCCTCGACCGGTGGACGGTGGCCTGCCAATGCTTCGGCTAGGTCCCGGCTCTCGGTTCCGTCGTCACAGAGGATGGCCAAAGAGGTGCCCGCCCTGATCTCCAGATCCAACGGAACCGTCCTGGGAAGACCGTCCGAGCCGGCGACCGAACCCGAGAAACTGACGGTGCCTCGAACGTCCCTTGCCGGCGGTCTCAGCCCTTCGGAGGTTGGCACCCGGACTGCCAAGGCCGGGGCCACCCGAACCAGGCGTCTGATGCCCAGGATCAGGATGATCGGCGCCAACCATCCTCCACCGGTCTTGATCAGCAGTTCCGGTCGCATGGCGAAGGCAGCCGCAGCAGCGGCCCCTGCCGCAATGTCGATAGCATCGGGCCGACGCCAACCGGCAGTCTTCGGAAAGGACCAGACCGCGACTCCAACGGCCAACGCCGAAACCAGCCACCCTCCGGCAATTGCCCATCCCCCGCCAAACACAAGGACGATCAAGGCAGAGAGGATCACGACGATCGACCTCCAGGGCTCACCCTCAGTCGAAAGTACCGCCGGCCGGTGTGCGACCAGGATCATGATGACTGCAACCGCCGTCCACGAAGGCCGGAAAAACCACACCCACGGGAGCACGGCAACTCCTACTGCGTGGTACCATCCGAGGCCCGCCGTTCGGTTCATTTCCATGAACCGATGGTAACCCGGCGGTCGACCGTGGGCCAGCAATCCTTTGGACCCGGTACCGGGAGATGATGATGTTTGTTCAGCACACCCTCGATCTCTATGATCTTGACGACCTTCTGACCGACGAACAGCGCATGATCCGGGACACGACCCGATCATGGGTCAAGGATCGTGTTATGCCCTTTATCGAGGACTGGGCCTGGAACGAGGAATTTCCCAGGGAGCTGATCAGAGAACTGGGCAAAATGGACCTCCTGGGTTCCCCCTACTCGGAATACGGCCTTCCGGGTTTGGACAACATCGCCTATGGCCTGATCAACCAGGAGTTGGAGAGGGGCGATTCGGGCCTCCGCTCATTTGTGTCGGTCCAGACCTCCCTGGTGATGTATC
>CAYSHZ010000112.1:6656-10804 GCA_964430905.1 uncultured Thermoanaerobaculia bacterium
GGAGCACAGGGACCGTTGGATTCCCCTCCTGGGCCGCGGGGAGGCCGTCGGCTGTTTCGGGCTGACTGAACCGGACTTCGGCTCCAATCCCGGAGGGATGAGAACCCGGGCCCGAAAGGACGGCAACGACTGGATCCTCAACGGAGAGAAGGCCTGGATCACCAACGGCAGCATGGCCGATATCGCCGTCATCTGGGCCGGAACTCCGGAAGGCTTCCGAGGTTTCCTGGTTGAGCGGGATACCCCGGGATTCTCAACCGTCGATCATCACGGCAAGTACTCGCTGAGAGCATCGGTAACATCCCAACTGATACTGGATGACTGTCGTGTGCCCTCAACAGCCCTCCTGCCGGGAACAAAGGGACTCAGAAATGCCCTCCAGTGCCTCAACCAGGCCCGGTATGGCATTGCCTGGGGCGCCCTCGGATCGGCGATGGCAACCTTCGAGGCTTCCCTGGCCTACGCCAAGTCCCGTATTCAGTTCGGAGGGAAACCGATCGCCGCCCACCAGTTGGTCCAGGAGAAGCTGGCCTGGATGTTCGATGAGATCATCAAAGGACAGCTCCTGGTCCTTCAACTGGGCCGGCTCAAGGACAAGGGAACGATGCGGCACGAGGCCGTCTCCGTCGCAAAACGCAACAATGTCCGGGTAGGGCGGGAGTGTGCCCGGCTGGCGCGGGAGATCCACGGTGCCAATGGAATTTCGAACGAATACCCCATTATGCGCCATTTGATGAACATGGAAACCGTCAGCACCTACGAGGGCACCGACGACATTCACACCCTGGTCATGGGCGCCTTTCTCACCGGCATTCCCGGCTTCGATCCACCGGGATCAAAGTGCTAGGCTTGGCGGATGATGGCGACCACGAAAGGGATGATGGTGCGACGTGCGTATTAGGGCAATCGCTCCTTGCCGCGCTGATCTGGCCGGAGGCACCCTGGATATCTGGCCTCTGGGCCTTCTTCATCCCGGCGCCCTGACGGTCAACATGGCCCTCCCTGTCAGGGTTGTCCTCGATCTGTCGGACGACGGCCCGCCAGCCGTCGTACGCCACCGGGTTGCAGATGGGCCCTGGCGCGAGCTGGGGCCGGACGACGCATCATCCGATCTGACGGCCGCCATCTGTTTTCATCTGGCGCCCCAGGGAAGCCTGACGGTCAACGTTCGGGAGCAGGCGCCGATGGGATCCGGTCTCGGGGGATCCTCGACTTTCGGGGTTGCCCTCGCCAAGGCCGTTGCCGCAATCTCCGAACAGGAACTGTCGGACGAAAGACTCGTCAACCTGGTTCGGGACCTCGAGGCGCGGTTGCTCGGCACCCTCGCCGGCTGCCAGGATCACTGGGCTGCCGTCAGAGGTGGTGTCCATGCCATACATCTGAAGCCAGGAGGGAACACTCTCGAACGGCTGGACGTGGATCCCCAATGGTTGGAGTCACGATTCACGGTATTTTTCACCGGAATCACCCACCATTCCGGGATGGTTAACTGGCAGGTGATTCGCCGCCGTCTCGAGAATGATCCAGCCACGATACGAGGCCTTCAGGCTATCGCCGATGCCGCCATTCACTGTCGACAGGGCCTGCTCACCGCAGACGAAAATGCTGTGGGAGAAGCCCTACGAAAGGAATGGGCCGCCCGACGCCGGTTGGCGCCCGAGATCTGTCCTCCCGAACTTCGAAAGCTGGAATCCGAGGCCATGAACAACGGCGCTCTGGCTTTCAAGGCATGCGGCGCCGGTGGTGGCGGCAGCGTCATCGTCTGGCATCAGTCGGGCCACGGTCCGGCGTTGGGACAGGTACTGATGAACGCATTGCCGAGCGGCATCCTTGTGCCACGGGGAATCGAACCAGAGGGATGTATGGTCCGAACGTTGTGAGACACATCAATGGGGTTCGCGGGAACACTCCAATGATCGTTCCCCGGCAGTGTTACAATCGCTCAACGAAAATTGGAGGGGAACATGGGTTTTTTTGATAGATTCACAAAGAGTTTCGATGATGAGGTGCAAGAAGCTGTGGAGAAGATCCGGAACATGGGTCTCGGAGTGGATGGTCTTTCGGCCTCGGTCGAAGACAAGGTCGTCACCCTTACTGGTTCTGCGCCCGACATGGAGGCCAAGGCCAAGGTCATGCAGCTCTTCAACGAGATGGTCGACACCGACAACACCTTCAATATGATCTCAATTCCGGCGCCCGAGCCAAAAGTTGAGCCGGAACCGGTCGTCGAAGAAGCTGCTGAAGCCGGCGAACGCATCTATGAGGTCGTTTCGGGCGACACCCTTGGCGGAATCGCCAAGAAGTACTACGGCAATGCGAGTTCCTACATGAAGATCTTCGAGGCCAATCGGGACATTCTGGATAATCCCAATCTGATCAAGGTCGGACAAAAACTCAGAATTCCCGAATAGCGACGAGTCGCACAACCGAATTGACTGATGACTGACGGACTGTATCTCGGTACCGCCCGAAAGGGTGGTGATCGTGTTGAACTCGATACCGACCACCTGACGACCCATGCCGTGTGTCTGGGAATGACGGGTTCGGGCAAGACCGGACTGGGAATCGTCGCCCTGGAGGAACTGGCCCGACGAAGTGTGCCTCTCCTCATCATTGATCTCAAGGGTGACATGCTCGATCTGCTCCTCAATTTCCCCGATTTGAATCCTCCGGATTTTGAGCCATGGTTGCCTCCCGACGCCAAGGACTCGCCGACGGCCGCAGCCGACCTGGCGAACCTCTGGCGCAAGGGTCTGAAGGGAAGCGGACTTGATGGTGGCGATATCGCAGCGGTCGGCAAAGGTCTTCTGTGGCGGCTCGTGACTCCAGGAATCTCCTCGGGTGCTCCCCTGGACATCCTGCCCAGCCTGGCGCCTCCTGCAGGTTGGGAACCGGACTCCGACCCCGACGCCGCCCGAGATCGGGTCAACGGCCTGACGTCGGCCTTGCTGTCCCTGGTTGACCGGGGCGGGGATCCCCTCGCTGATCCCGACCATGTTCTGCTGGCTTCCATCATTCTCGAACACTGGAGGCGGGGCCAGGGACTCGACCTGGCGACGCTGCTGGGATCCATCGCGGATCCACCTATGGATCATCTCGGCGCCTTGCCGATGGAGACCTTCTATCCCAGAGAACGGCGAATGAAACTGGTAATGGCCCTCAACACACTGATCGCCAGCCCGTCATTTGCCGCCTGGACCGAGGGCGTTCCACTGGACATGGACGAAATCCTGGGTTCACACGAAAACCCCCGCGGAACGATCATCACCCTGGCCCACCTCGATGACCGCCAGAGGCAATTTTGTCTGGCGCTGGTCATATCTGAGTTGGTCGCCTGGATGCGGCGGCAACCGGCCTCCTCCGGCCTCAGGGCCCTCCTCTACATCGACGAGGTTCAGGGCATTCTCCCGCCCTACCCTGCCAATCCGCCAACCAAAGGTCCATTGCTGACGCTGCTCAAACAGGGCCGGGCGTTCGGAACCGGCGTCTGGCTGGCCACCCAGAATCCCGTGGATCTGGACTACAAGGCTCTAGGCAACGCCGGTCTGAAGATCATCGGCCGTCTGATCACCGAACGAGATCGCGAACGCGCCCTTGAAGGTCTGGGACTCTCCGGCACGGATGAAGGCAGGGAGATCGAAAACATCGTCAGTACGCTCTCAAAAAGGGAATTTGTTCTCCACGATGTCCGGGCAAAAAACCGACTGCAGGTCTTTTCCTCCCGCTGGGCGATGAGCTACCTTCGGGGCCCGATCGCCCTGAGCGAGATGGCGCCTCTGCTTCACAAGGAGGAGTCAAGGCCAAAGCCTGTTCATGCTTCCGAAGCCGGCGTCAAACCGAAAAGCCCTCAGGCCACCGGGAATGTCCAGCCAAGAATTATAAGGCCGCCGGTTCTCCCGATTGATATTCCGCAGCTCTTTGCTCCGGTGGGCGGTCCCTTGACCCCAGCCCTGTTGATCCACAACCGGATCACCATCGAGCGACGCACCTTGGCGCTGGTCCGGTCCGTCAACGAGTTCTGGATGGTTCCGCTGGACCCACGAGGACTCCCGCTGTGGGATGACGCCAAGGCCCTGGAAGAGGAACCTGACCTTTCGGATGAACCAGTCTCCGGCGCCCGGTTCCCCGAGGCGGCTCCGGAAATGCTG
>CAYSHZ010000113.1:0-10546 GCA_964430905.1 uncultured Thermoanaerobaculia bacterium
TTGAGGTCACGACAACCAACGTGAGCGTCAATCTGAAAGGCCGGGACATCGTTGCGGACACCCATTTCCTCTTCCCCATCACGATCACCGATTTTGGCTCCAAGGCGTTCTCGGTCGATGGCTCGACGATCACCATCACCAACGCCGGAGTCGGAACGCCCGAGGAGGTCGATCCAGGGGATGCCCCGCCCCGGGACTGGTGGTGTGATATTTCCATCCCCGACGGAAAGCTCAAACTGACCCAGCCTCTGGACCTCGACATCAACGTCACATTGAAGGCGGCAGATGTCGATCCCCTGTTGGCTCTGATCGCCAAGACCCGAAAATCGGTCGACCGTCTGGATCGAGTCCTCGCCATCAACGACCTTGAGGGCGGCGCCCACCTCGTCGTCGGCAAGAACGGAACCCGGATAACGGACCTCCACGCGGAAGGCGGTCGCGCAACCTTCCTCGGCGATCTCTGCCTGAAGAAGAACAACAACAAGGGCGCCCTCTTCATCAAGTACGGCATCCTCTCCCTTGGAGTTGAAATCGCCGGCGAAGACGAAAAGAAACACATCGTCGGGCCGCACAAGTGGTATGTCGAATTCGTCGAGGGCCTCAAATGTGACCAGCAGGGCCAGTAGATCGAGGAGTCTTCAGTCCCTCAGCACGTGACACATGTAGCCACCGGGATTCTTCTTGAGGTAATCCTGGTGGTGTTCCTCTGCCGACCAGAAGGGGCCGGCTTCGACGACCTCGGTGACCACGGGTCTCTTGAAGGCCCCGCTCCGTTCAACCTCGGCCTTGACCTTCTCGGCAGTCGCCCTCTGGGCATCCGAGACATAGAAGATCGCTGATCGATACTGGGGGCCGATGTCGTTGTGCTGCCGGTTCCGGGTCGTTGGGTCGTGAAGTCTGAAAAAATAGTCCAGGATCTCGGCAAAGGAGACCCTGGAGGGGTCAAAGATCAGCTTGACCGCCTCGGCATGGCCGGTCGTGCCTGTGCAGACATCCTGATAGGTCGGATTCTTCGTGTGGCCTCCGATGTATCCAACCTCGGTCGACAGGACACCATCAAGATCGAGAAAGAGGTGTTCGACACCCCAGAAACACCCGGCCGCGAGGATGGCTTCTTCGGTTCCCGGATCGATCTGATGCTCTGAGGCCGTGGCGTCTTGGGTCCCCTCGGCGGTGGCCTCCAGGATCCCGGCCTCAACAAAGGCCCCCACGAACCGGGAATAGCCTTCACGCTCGAGGTCCTCGGCGGGAATGAAGCGCAGGGAGGCCGAATTGATGCAGTACCGCTGCCCCCCTGGGCCCGGACCGTCATCAAAGACGTGTCCCAGGTGGGAGTCGGCCCCCTTGGACCGAACCTCGGTCCGAACCATGCCGTGACCGCGATCTTCGATATCGACGACTGAATCGGGCACCAGCGGCCTCGTGAAACTGGGCCACCCCGAGCCGGACTCGAACTTGTCGAGACTGGAAAACAGCGGCTCGCCGGAGATGACATCAACGTAGATTCCCGGCGCCTTGTTGTCCCAGTACTGATTGGCGAAGGGCGGTTCGGTCGCCGAACACTGCGTGACGTTGAACTGCATCTCAGTCAACTCGGCCTTGAGTTCCTCATCCGTGGTTTTGGTGGCGTCACTCATGGGAAAACCCTCCAGGGAAAATGCATCCGATCCTCCGCCCGCCCCCGCGATCAGGAGACCGCCGGCGGCACCGAGGCACAGAAAGACAACAACAGTCATTCGGTTCTTCATACCCATACTGTTCTCGAAACCCCGAAATGGTTACGGTCATTCCCCGCGAGAAGAAGCGCCGACCTCCCTCCACAGCTCAAGGTGACGTTCAGCCACGCTCGACCATGAGAAATGGCCCGCATGCCGAACAGCCCGACGCCTGATCTCACTCTCGTCGTCACCTCCAAGGACCCGATGAAGGGCCGCCGCAAGGGCTTCAGCCCGGTCGCTCTCGAAGAGAATGACGGCTTCCTCGAAATGCTCACGATGAACCCCGATATCCGATGCGACCACCAGCCCCCCGCAGGCCAATGCCTCCAGCAGGGGAAAGTCGAATCCCTCGTCCCTCGATGGCGAAATTACCGCTGCGGCGCCGGAAAAAAGACCCGGAAGGTATCGGTCATCCACTCGGCCCAAGAGGTGAACCCACTCGGGTGGATTCTCCAACTCCTGGACACTGTCCCGGGCCTCCCCAACCAGCACAAGGCTGATGGCGGGATGATCCCGTCTGATCTCGGCGGCGGCCTCCATCGTCAGATCCAGTCCCCGGCGCCGTTCAAACGAACCCATCTGAAGGAGGTAGGCACCCTCAATTCCAAATCGGGCCCGAACCGCCTTGATTTCCTGGGCCGTCGGCGATGAAAAGACCGAAGGGTCGACACCGTAGGGCATGACCTCAATCCTGCTTCGGGGAATCCGGCACAGCACCTCGATCCTCTGGGCAACGTGTTCCGAAGCAGTGACGATGGCATCCGCTCGTCGTGCTCCACGCCTGATCAACCGAGCCGTCACATCGACCCAGGGCCGGGGAAACCATTCGGGATGTTCCAGCACCAATACATCGTGAATGGCACAGACCACAGGGCAGTGAGGCGCCAGCGGTGGATAGTAGAAGGGCAGGTGGAGAAGGTCGAAAGCGGAAGAAGCCCGTTGAAGATTCCACAAGACCCAACGTGCCGTTGGTCGCCTCACCTCCGGCCGGACGATTTCCACGTCCAGATCGGCCGGCGCCAGATGACGCAACCCACCCAGGAGCCCCTCCAGATAGCGGGCAACCCCGGCCCGAGGGGGCAATAAACATAAACCGTCAATGGTGACCCGCATCATCGCCCCAGTCTATCCGAGCACGGGTTAGACTGGGGCGATGTCGAACACCATGCGACGAGTGACGCGAAACGCCCTGTGGCTGGCCCTCGGTGAGGGCGCGGTCAAAGGCACCCTGATTCTTGCTGCCGTCATCATCGCTCGATCCACCGGTGCTCAAGGGATGGGTGTGTTTTCAATCGCGTTTGCCGCCGCACTGATTGCGGTGATGGTTCTGGCCGCCGGCCAGCAGGAGGTCCTGATTCGCGAAGTGGCAGCTTCCCCGGGCCGGGCCGGTACACTGCTCGATGCGGCACGAAAGGTTCAAAACCGGTTGGGCACATGGGCTCTTCCCCTGATGATCGGGGGATCACTGTTGACCCAAGACCGGGATCTCCGCTTGGCCCTTCTGGCCTTCGTGCCCTACGCCGTCTTGAGAACCCTTCTGGTCACCCATGGTGCGGCCTTCAAGGGACAAGACCGCATGGACATGGAGGTCCGTGCCCGAGGAATCGAGGTTGTCATCGTTCTCCCGGGTCTGACCGCGATCGGTTGGGCCGGACTTCCAGTCTGGACCACCGGTGTGGTCTTCAGCGTAGGCGCCGGAGCCGCCCTGGCATGGCTCTCCATTCGCTCCCGCGACCTCGATCGGCCAATCGAAGATCCCACCGCAGAGTTGGGACGCCAAGAAACCGCGGCATGGCGTTCTCTCCGGCACGAGGGCATGCCCTTTCTCGCCCTCGCAGTCACCTCTCAACTCTTGATGCGCGCCGACACCTTTCTGCTGGCCTCGTTCGGCGTCAGCCGCCCTGAGATCGGCTATTACGGTGCGGCCGGCACACTGGTCTGGGGCATCCTCGCCCTGCCGATGCTCCTGGCGATTGCTCTCTATCCGACCCTCTCCCGGTGGGCGACTGAGGGTCGATCACCACTGGGCGCCATTGCCGCCACAATCATCTTTGGAGGGGCTCTGGGTTTGGTTCTTGCTGCAGGACTCTCAGCCCTTGGAGAACCACTGGTCAGAGCGGCTTTCGGCGCGGACTTCGAACCCGCCGTCGCCCTGCTCTCCCGGCTGGTCTGGCTCCTCCCGACGAAATTCATCATGACCTTCCTCGGCCTGATTCTGGCCGCATGGCGGCGCCAACAGCTGGCCCTGGGAGCGATGATCGTGGTCCTTGCCATCTCCATCATTCTCAATGTCATCTGGATTCCGGCAATGGGCGCCATGGGATCAGCTCAGGCAGCAGTCGTCTCTCACGCGGCCGGCGCTCTCCTTCTCCTGATCCTGACACTGACCATCTCAAGGACTGAGAGGCCTCGATGAATTCTCTCGCGCCTATTCTCGGTGTCGTCATCATCCACTACGGGAGGGCGGAACCGACCCTCCAATGCCTCCGGAGCATCCTCGATGACCCGTCGGAAACCTCTCGTTTGGTCGCCGTTGTCGATAATTTCGGCAACCTCAAGACGCAGGATTTCTCCGAACACTCGATCCTGATCCAGAGGCCGGACAACCCCGGGTTTGGAGGCGGAGCCAACGCCGGTGTCGCTGCACTGGAAGACTGCCGGGACTGCCTCGGATTCATCATCCTGAACAACGACCTCGTGATCCGTCCCGGTTTCCTCGATGCGGCGGCCACGGCCCTCCAGCCTCCAGACGTCGGCGCGGTCGGCGGCCCTATCATGGTCGGACTGGATACTCCATCTCTCTGGTATGCGGGGGGCGTCATCTGTCGATTAACCGGCACGGTTCGGCAAAGCCACTCCCGGGCGGACGCTCAGACCCGGCGAGAGGTAGGTTTTGTTCCCGGGACGGCCATCGCGGTCAGAGCCGACGCATGGACCGAAATCGGTGGATTCGACGATCAATATTTCCTCTACAACGAGGATATTGACCTCTGTCTCAGACTTCGACGACTCGGAAGGCGTCTCATGTTCGAACCCGGTATGGCGTGTCTTCATGATTTGGGAGAGACGACCGGGTCCAGCCGGAGATCGGCCCTCTACCTCGAACAGATCACCCGGAGCCGCCTCAGACCCTTCAAACCCCGGGCCTATCAGCTCTACCTCGGGGGCATCCACACCCTCTACAACACAGCCAGGATCCTTCGGCTGTTTTTCCGGCACGGCCGTTCGGCGCGGAGCCAGATCCGGGCGATCATCCGGGGCCACAGGACTGCCCTGGCGGAAGTCATCCGACCGCGGTAGCCACTGCCGACCCTACGTCATTCCAGTCATTCTCCTCATCGCGTGGACTGTGAAACCGTCGCAACTCTCCTGGGGGAGCAGCCGCAGACCACCGGCAGCCGTCTCAATCACCGGCGTACCCGGCGGAAGATGAGGCACAAGGTCCAGCCTTTCATAACCCTCCGGAAGACGTATGAAGTGTTCTTCATTCTCCTCGGGTTCGACACTGCAGGTGCTGTAGAGCAGCACCCCGCCGGGGGCCGGAAGGCCCAGTGCCGCCTCGAGAATCCCGGCCTGCAGAGCGGCCCGTTCTCCAATATCTTCGGGCCGCAAACGATCACGCAATTCCGGGTGGCGACGCAGGGTTCCCGTCCCCGTGCATGGCGCATCAATGACAACGACATCCCAAGCGCTTGGAGCAACTGACGGGGCCATCGCATCCTGAACCACACGCATGATCCGAGGACTCCACCGGTCCAGGAGACGGTCGGCCAGCCGCAGCCGCCCCAAGTTGAGGTCACCGGCGACAGCAGCCGTCCAACGGCCGTCCCGAACCATTCGGGCGATCTTCCCGCCCGGCGCAGCGCACAGATCAACCACCCTTCCATCAGCGGAGCCCAGAGCGACCGCGAGAAAAGCGACCAGCTGTGATGCCGGATCCTGTGCGTAGGCATCACCACTTCGGAGACTTCCAACCAAACGGCTGCCGGCAGCCCGCCACGCTCCCTTCATCCACGGATGCTCATGCAGTTCGAGACCTTCGCTGATCAACCGGTCCCCAATGGCGGCGTCTGCAAACCAGACCCAGAGAGGCGCCGGCAGCTGGGCGGCGGCCATCGCCCTTTCCGTCGCTTCCTCACCAAAGAACCGGACCCATCGCCGCCACAACCAGTCTGGATGGGAGTTCCTCAGACCGTCGTCCCCCTCCCGCATCAAGCGATCCCAGTGCCCAGGGGCTCGCCGCATCACGGCATTGATCAAACCCGATGCCTTGGGTCGACCCATCTTGCGAACCAAACGAACCGCGCCGTCACCGGCGACCGGCGCCGGTACGCCCAAGCCCTTGATCTCGAACAGGGCCTGCCGAAGAACCGCTCGAACCTCCGGGTCAAGGCTCGGAGTTTTTCGCCGCGCGGCCGCCTCGATCGCTGCATCCAAGGGGCGCAGGCGCCGCAGGACACCCAGCACTCTCGTACGAACCCCCGGCGCGGAGATATCGCCCAGCAATCGGGACGCAAACGCGCCACCCTCAATCCGGACCAACAACGATGCCGCCTTGAGGCGGTCAGCCGAGGTGCTCACCGCACGCCACTCTCTCGCCGATCAAAAAGGCATCAACAGGCATCCGGCGACGCCCCTCACGTTGGACCTCGGTTATCCGAGCGGCTGTTCCCTTCCCGCATCTGACGATGATACCGGCGCCATCGACAGACAGGATCTCACCGGGTCGCTCGTCGCCGCCCGGTGAGCCTTCGACGACCTCGAGCCCGAAGATTTTCAACCGGTCCTTTCTGAAGATCGTGTAGAGCCCGGGCCAGGGCGTAAAACCGCGAAGGCGGTTGGCCAATTGCCTTGCCGGACGGGACCATTCAATGCGGGCAAACTCCCGTCTCAGCATCGGAGTCTCACTGACGCCGTCCGAGGGCTGTGGTCGTGGTTCCAGTGTGCCCCCCTCCATTCCGTCAAGAGTCCTGACCAGCAGATTGGCGCCGATCGAGGCCAGGCGGGGGGACAGATCCTCCGCGGTTTCCCGAGGTTCAATATCCACCGTCTCTTGGAGCAGAATCGGGCCGGTGTCCTGACCCTCGTCCAACAGCATCGTCGACACTCCGGTCCTCCGATCTCCGCAGACCAGGGCCCACTGAATCGGCGACGGGCCGCGGTGGCGAGGCAACAAACTGGGATGGACGTTGACCATACCTCGGTGAAGAGCATTCAGACACTCGGAAGGGATCAGCCTTCCATACGCCACCACTGCCGCGACATTCGCCTCGGTCTCCCTGAGCCTCGCTGCGATCGATGGACCCTTGAGGCTTGGCGGCTGCCAGACCTTGAGATCGTGCCGCCCGGCCGCGACGGCAACCGGGGGCGGCGTCATAATCTTCTTCCGGCCGACCGGCTTGTCCGGCCGCGTAACAACGAGAACCACCTGATGATCGCTCTCGATCAACCGATCCAGACTGGGAACGGCAAAGTCCGGGGTTCCAAAAAATACAACTTTCATCCGTTGATGGTAACCCGGCTCACATCACGAGGCAGAAACAAAGTTGATCATCATCTTTCCCGGCGGTAGACTGGAACGTCGGACTGTGTTTGTTTTGAGACGATTTTCATCATTCCCGTTATTGATTGCGTTGGCCGCGAGCCTCGCTGGAAGTGTTGCTAGCGGAGCAACGACCGGCTCAGGCCCCGGCCCCTCCATTGATCCTTCCCTGACGGCCAACACCTCTGATCAAGCTGCTTCGTTTGCGGTGATTGTTCGGCTCGAACACGCACCCCCTGTCTCAATGACACCAGAGGCAGTCGCGGAGATCGTACCGAAAATTCTTCAACCAACCCTCGAAACCATCGAAGGCATGGAAGGCATCTCCCGGGTTCACCCCTTCAGACTTCAACCCACCTTTTCCGCCAAGGTCACACCGGAGGGTTTGAAGAAGCTCCTGTCTCTTGGAGGAATTCTCTCGGTCGAGACCGACGACCGATGGCCTCTCCATACCGCCGAGGGTATGGCACTGATCGGCGCCGACGTTCTGCAGACCTATGGATTCAGTGGAGCGGGCTGGGCGGTCGCCATCATCGATACCGGCATCGACGCACTCCATCCCGCCCTCGGAGGTGGAGAGATCCCCAATCCAAAGGTTGTTCTGGGCCTGGACACTGCGGATGGCGATGACGATCCGTCGGACTGCTCGGGACACGGAACCGCCGTAGCCTCGATCGCCGCCGGTGTTTCGGTTCAATGGAGCCCGGGACGGTATTTCGCCGGGGGAGTTGCGCCGGAAGCCAAGATTCTGGCCTACAAGGCAGCCTCCGACGACGACTGTCTCGCCATGAGAGAGAGTGCCGTCATCGCCGCAATTGAAGACGCCATTCTTCATCGAGACGGGGACGACTACAGCCTTGCGGCGATCAACATCTCCGGCGGCGGAGGTGCCTGGACAGGCCCATGCGACACTGACAACCCAGCCTTGTCGGCTGCCGTTGACGCGGCAACCTCAGCCGGAATCACCGTCGTTGCCAGCGCAGGCAATGAGGGTCTCAGCGAGAGCATCAACTCCCCGGCATGTATCGACAACGTCCTGGCCGTGGGATCGGTCTGGGACCAGAATCCCTCGCCGACGGGGTCTCTCTTCTGCCTCAATGCCACCTGTACCAAGTTCTGCGATGACCAGCACAAGGCAGTCGGACAACCGGTGTGTTACAGCAACTCGGGGCCCATGCTGGACCTGCTGGCACCGTCGGAGTACCTGAGGGTCGCAGAGGCCGGGGGGCGAACGACCGCATTCGGTGGTACCTCGGGGGCGGCCCCCTACGTCACCGGCGGTATCGCTATCCTCAAGCGAGCCCACCCCTATGCACCGCCGGCCCATATGCGTGCCTTCCTGGTCGCATCCGAAATGCTGATCACCGACCCCAAGAACCACCGAACACTCCCCTTGACCGATCTGGTGACTGCGCTCCACCCCCCCGGGCTTGTTCTTGGAGAGGCTCTGGCGACAGACCTCTGGCCCGAGGAGTCCGGACCGCTGACCTCTTTCGCCATGGTTGACTCCCAGGGTCCGGTCGGGGGCATCCTGTTGACCCTGAGAATCACCCACCCCCATCCGACCTTGCTCAAGATTCGGCTCCGCAGTCCCGGGGGAACGAGCATCCTGGTTTCCGACGGCACGACCCCAAACCCACTGGAGAACGGACTGATCGGCACATTCCCGTTTGACCTCAAACCCGTCCAAAGCTTCAATGCCTTCATCGGCGAGGAACGGAACGGAGCCTGGGAGTTGTCGGTCGAGGATCTGATGTCCGAACCTCATCAAGCCCAGATCGAGATGTGGAGCCTTCAAATCGAGGATCTCAACCCACCATCCGTTGGCCGATCTCCCCAGATGACGTTCCTCCCCGTTGCCGCCCGCGGTCCCGGTGCAGCGGGAACCCAATGGACGACCGACCTCCAGCTCCTCAACCCCTCGGTCTCGACACCTCTCCGGGGCTCCCTGTTTCTGATCCAGGAGGAAGTCAATGGGATTGAGGACTTTCTCCGGCGCCCCTTGTTCATCCCCGCCGGAGCCCAGATGTGCCTGACCGATCTTGTTGGTGATACATTCGGTTTGAGTGCGGGTGCCGGTCAGGTACTGATTGATTCTTCATCGATGCCCCTGATCGCCGGCGGTACCGTCGCCACACGGGCGACTTCCGGGGGCGCCTTTGGTCAATTCGAACACGGGATCTCCAGCTCCACCGAAAGACGACTGGTACTGCCCCATATCTCCGGCGGACCCAACTTCAGAACCAACATAGGATTTTCCGAGACCGGCGGCACGCCGGCGGCAGCCACCGTGACGCTCCGAGATACCGGCACCGGACAGATTCTGGCCCCTCCGATGAACATCGAGGTTCAGCCTTTCTCGATTCGGCGAATCGACGGTATCCTCCAGGCTGTCGGGGCTCCGTCAACCACCGAGGCGTATGCGGTCGTCGAAACAGAGAGCGCACTTTCTGCATGGGCCTCCGTCGTCGACCAGGGAACCGGGGACGCGGTGTTCGTCATGGGCGCCGAACCGATCAACGAGGGCCCGGTCATGATCCCGGTCGTCGCCTCGACCTCAGGCACTGCGGGAACCCACTGGCGATCGGATGTCAGAATCGTCGCATCGGGGGATGATCAAGCTGAGCTTGAACTGGAGCTTCGACCGCTCGACACCCAGAACGCCCCGCCATTGACGGCGACAATTTCGCTGGACCCCGAAACGGCTGCCGTGCTGACCAACATCGTCGGAGACCTCTTCGGTCTGACTGAGACTGCGGGCTCACTCCGCATCATCCCCGGGCCGGGAACTCCGCCCCTGAGTATTGCATCAAGAACCTACAACGTCAGTGATGAGGGTACTTTCGGCCAGTACATTCCTGCAGTCACCGGAGGTTGCAGGGACAGGGCCACCCTGATCGGTATCCAAGGCTCCCCGGAGCAACGGTCCAACCTGCTGGTCAACGAGGTACTCGGCGAGGCCATCGAAATCCAAACCACCTTGAGAGATGAACACGGTGACCTGCTGGGCACTCCAGTCTCCTTGACGATTGAGGCCTTCGGACTGATTCAGGTCAATGATGTGTTTTCTGCGTTCGGAGTCATGCCTCGCCGGAACTGTCGGATTGACCTCGAACGAGTCGACGGCCAAGGCTCGTTCTTCGCGCTCGCTTCGGTTGTCGACCGCCAAACCGGAGACGCCGTTGCCATCCCGATGACCGAGATCAACTAACCCCCTGCCCCCCTCTCCCTTTCCCCCCTGCCTCCCCCTCTCCCCCTCTCCCTTGCTCCCCCTCTCCCCTGCCTC
>CAYSHZ010000114.1:0-1537 GCA_964430905.1 uncultured Thermoanaerobaculia bacterium
GTCGTCGGTCTCGCGTGGGCCTTCCAGGTTGCCGGAGCCCGTTCGGTTGTGGCGACGTTGTGGCCTGTCAACGATGAACATACGGTTCCCCTGATGGTCGAATATTACCGTCGACTCCACCAGGGAGAGGGGCCGGCGGTTGCCCTGAGGGAGGCACAGGCGGATCAGGTGGCTCACGGTGGGGCGCGGGCCCATCCATTTAACTGGGCGGCATTCCAGGTGATGGGGGATTGGAAAGGGAGGGCTCAATGACCTCAAAGGCGAGCATTTCGGATTCCTGCGTTGGATTGCCGACACCGCCAACCGGAAGAATTCGCCAGTAGTATTGGCCCGGTGGAAGTCTTTCTCCGGGCCGGCGGATTGAGCCGGTCTCTGTCTCGGGACTGGTCCAGAGTATCTCGCCATCGGTGTCTATCAGTTGGATGATTGAGGTGGGCGCGGAGGGTGAGGGCCTCCAGGTGAAGAGGATTTCCGACTGGGAGACCTGCCCCTTGGGACTCAACGGTACAGCGTCGACATACTTCGGTGCGGAACGATAAGTGGTATTCGTACCGGTCGGGATCGGAGCCTCCTTGGGAGAGAAAGAACCGAGAGGCAAAAGAACGACGATCAGGACGGTGGCTGCGACGGCCACCAGCCCCGAGAAAACCCAGGTCTTTCTTGATGTTATGGCTGACCTCGTTGGGGCAGGAGCGCCGGGATCGAAGGTATGAGCCTGGTCCTTGAGGACCAGGATGGATTTGTGGATCTCGCGACATTGACCGCACGAGAAGATGTGTTCGAGAAAGGATTCCACCTCAGAACTGCTGGTGTCGCCGGTGGAGAGGGCCTCCCACTGTTGCTCGGTCAGATGCGCCTTGCCGCTCTCTTCCTCGGTGATTCTGAAGGCCTCTCTGAGTTCTTCGATGTCAGTCACGGTAGCCTCGCATATCCAGTCGGGATCGGAGATCCTTCATGCCCCGAGCCAGCAGGTTCCGGGCCTTGTTGTAGGGCCAGTCGAATATTTCCATAATCTCCTTCACCTCATAGCCGGCAAGATGAGCCGTAACAGCCCGGCGCCGATCACCGGAAATCTCCGCAAGGGCGGTCCGGATTGCGTGCCCGAGTTCTTTTCCTTCGGCGAGAACATCCGGACCCGGACCCTTGGCGGACTTCTCCGCGCCGGCCTCGAGGGGGGATTCCGTCCGAAGTCCCTTGAGGACGCGGACCGTCTCTCGAATCGCCGCTCTATAGAGATAGGAGGAGGGATGGGTGGGTGTTTGCTCACCCGGCATCGCCTTCCACAGTGACAGCAGCACTTCCTGTTCGACATCTTCGGCAATCGAGTCGGTCGAAGGACCAGCCACTCGGGCAATCGCCGAACGGATCAACCGCGAGTACCTTCGGACAATCTCTTCGATTTCGTCGTTGTTCATGATCGAGTCCGCCCCGATTATAGCCGTGTATTGAAGAACGCAGGATACTGAGGAAGAAACGGCGGGCCAATTGGCCCGCCGTTTGTTGTATCTGACAGCCGATAGAGCTGATAGCCGACAGC
>CAYSHZ010000114.1:1637-10514 GCA_964430905.1 uncultured Thermoanaerobaculia bacterium
AGCTACTCCACAACCAGCGCCAATGCTTGTCGATGAAGTTGACCCATGCGGCCCTGGTCGAGCAGCTGCAGGTCGTGAAGTTCGTACGGTGCTCCCAGCCCCGACTCTTCGAGAATCGTGCCGTCGAAGTGAAGGGCCAGACTGCCGACGCCCTGGGCCATCCATGCGGCCGTGTCACCGATGCCGATTGGCTTGAGAATACCGCTGGAGTCCGTACCGAAGAGGATTGCCCTGATTTCATAGCGTCCCGGAGCCGCTGTTTCGACCGGAATTTCGATCACCAGGCCGGCCTCGCTCTTGACCTCGGCATGGCCGAGCAGACGGGCGGTTGGAGTTGCGATGGCGAAGGCCGTATGGACATCGCGCCGGATTTCCCCCGATGGGCCGTGACCGACGATCGAGGCGTGAACCTCCCAGAGGCCCTGGTCGGCATGGGGTGCATCCTTGAGGGTTGTGGTCGCTGCGAACGCGGTTCCGTTCTTGTGGAGGATCGTCACGGGGAAAGCTATGCCGGAAGGCGCGACCAACCGACCCTCGATGGAGCCGATGACGACGTCGTTTCCGAACAGGTTGAAGTCCGCGCTGAAGGGTGCACCGACGAAATATGTTGTTGTATCGGTCGTGGCATCGAGGGTCACCGGTGAGTCTTTCTCGAAGACGTGAATCGCATAGCGGGTCGACGGATTCGCGACCGAACCGGTCGAGCGTAGGATAAAGAGACCCGAGCCGAGCTTCGGATCGACCCGGAAGGCCGAAGTACCCTCGGCAAAGGGTGTTCCTGCGGCCTTCATGGCGTCTGCGTCCGCCAGGTTCAACATTCCCTCGCCTCCGACGTGGTCGGTGCCTGCCGGGTCCGTCAGGGCCAGCGAGATGGGGTCGATGGTTTGGCCGGTCAGCATGGCCCCTGCGGGATTGAGCCTGACCAAGGCGCCGGGGGCCGTTGTGGGCAGCGCAACACCGGACTGAAGGTCGGCAGCGGTGACGCTGAGGCTGTATTCACGGCTCGATGCGTGAAAAGTGGCTGGACGCATTTCGATCTGTTGATCGGCAGGCAGGGCCCAGGAGAAGGTGACGCTTTCGGTACTGACGGCAGGTCCTGCCATCTTGCCCTCGGCGGGCGCCTGAAGACCGACGGCAACCAGATCACCGGCGGTGGGATTGAGGAAATGAATGGTTTCTGCGGACACGATGGGGGAGACCATCAGGCCGACCAGCAGGAGACAGGACAGAATGGAGTTGTGTTTTTTCATCTTCTACTCCTTACAGATCGTTCCGCAGGATATCTTCAAGACCGAAGCACGGCCTCCGGCTCTGGTTGTGGGACAGCGGTTCGTCGCCATCGGTTCTCCATGTGTCGTAGAACCAGAGCCGACCGGCGCCCGCCTGGGAGGTACAGTTGAGGAAACCGTCGGAGCAGGAATCCAGCCACGCCTGGGTTACTTCCAGTCCCAGATTGAGGCTGTAGCCACCACAGTAGGAATCACTGTCCCAGATCGCGGTTTCGACGTCGGAGCCGACGACGTTCCAGAAACCGACCGGCAGCGATGGCCGACCGGAGGTTCCGAGGAGCCAGGAACTGTTGTAGTAGGCCATCCAACTGGTCTGCTGCATTCGGACAGCATCGCTCTTGTAGCCCAGGAGCCAGCCGAGGGCCGACTCGAAGACGTTGCCGTTCATGACGGCGTCGGCCAGGGGTGTGCCCTTGGATGACGGCGCCAGGGCGTTGACCCAGCGGATCGAGTTGATGATAGTCGGATAGCGGCTGTCCCAGGTCGGGTTGGAGAGGATCCAACGCATGACGTTGCCACCGTTGGAGTGGGTGATGACGACCAGGTCGTCGATGCCCTTCGTCGTGATGAAATCGTAGAGATACCCGGCCAGACATCCCGCGGCATCGGCTTTCCACATGTACTGCTCGAAATCACAGTTGATGACGGTGTAGTTCGAGCTGTTGGGCAGGCCTGAGCGGACGGTGTTGACGAAGTCCCAGGTCCAATAGTCCGAGGCGGCGTCGGTCTGGTGACCGGTGCCGTGGACCAGGGCGACTCCCGTGGCTGCCGAGGCCGGCAGGGCCGCGAGCACACAGACGATGACAAGAAGACGTTTCAAATGCATCTCTTCCCCCTTCAAAGAATCCAATGTTTTGACCGTTGCGGGTCGGTTGACTGAATGACGATTCAGTTTTGGGGAGAATGGGGCCTGTGTAAAGTCACATCGCGGCATTTTTTGGAAGTTTTACAATCGTGTGACAATTGCCTTATTGAAGAGCCTCCAACTCAGTGAGAATGTGCCGGGCCGCCATCGACCGGTCATTGATTTCAAGCGATCGTTTCGCCGCTGCCAGCCCGTCTTCGACGTCGACGGAAATTTGGTTGTCGTGTGCCCTGAACCACCTGGCCCGGGCGAGGTGAATTTCGGCGAGAAGCCGGTGATTGTCCGCCTCCCCTTGAGCCGTTTCCAGGAGTTCGAGGGTAGCCTCCTGAGCTGAATCGAGCATTTCGAGTGGTGACTGTTCCCGGGATGCCAACCAAAGCCCTTGGATTAGGTGTGATTCGACGATGACTCGCCGGGCACGAGAGAAGGAGGGGTTGAGCTTGAGCGTCTCACCGGCAAGGTCACGGCATCTCTTGAGAGTGGGGACGGGATTCTTCCCTTGGGTGATCAGCCGGCGAGCTTCGGTAATTCGTGAATCGGCGGCCTCTGTATATCCCTCCATATTTCCGGGGTTTATTTCGAGGCCCTTGGCGTAGTTTTCGAACGCCTTTCTGAGGAAAGACTGGGGGTTGCCGGCCCGTTGGAGAACGAGTTCGGCTCGTCCGCTCATGAGATTTCCCATAAGAAAGTAGGGCAGATCCAGGGCAGGACCTGTTTCAATTGCACGGCGGATCTCTGCCTCGGCCTGGTCGAAGGTCTCGCCGGGGTTGTGGCCTGCTCTCATCCTGTCCGTCGCTTTTTCTGTGAGGGCGTTTGCCAGATTGGCGATGTTGATTCCGGACGGGTTGCTCTCTGTGACGATGCGGTAACTGGTGATCGCCTTGTCGATTGAAGACGTCGGATCAATCCCGTGGCCGTGTTCCCAAAGGGCTTGGAGGAAGGCTAGGTTGGCCGCATTTGTGTGTGGATAGACCAGGTGGTCGGGGTCGTCGAGGAGTGGATGGAGAGCATCGATGCCCGTGGAGACCCATCGAGAGGGGTCCTTGCCGCTCCAATAATCCTGGACGGCGCCGATGAAGGCGCAGTTTCCGATGTCGTTGCCGACCTGCTCCAGGGAGGTTGGGTAGAGTTCTTTGACCATGCGATTGTCGGCGATGCACTGGTGGATGGATGTGGTCGCATCCTGGCCGCTCCAGACCTTGGACTGGGCTTCGAAGAGGTTGAGTTTTGCTCGAACCCAGTAGGCGGAATGGGATTCGGGGAAGGAGACAATCAAGGTATCGGCCATCTTGTGGGCTTGGCGGAAATCGTCCTCTGGGTCCTTCCCGGCGTGGAAGGCGGCCTGTCCCCTGAGGGAAAAGATTTCGACGATCCTTGTTGGACCTCCCGGAATCGCCGGATCAATGGCCGACACCGCACGGCAGATCTTGAGGGCACGTTCGAATTCCTCGTCTGACCCTTGCTGATGCTGGGCAAATATCTTGTTGTTGAGGATTTCGACCTCGGTGTCGCAGTAGAGGTCTTGGAGGACGGGGTCGCTCCTTCCAATCTCGATTGCTCGGCCGAGAGGCTCGAGGGCCTCCTGCAGGAACGAGACCTCGAGGTCGAGATTTGTCCGTGCCTCTACTGATGCCCGGGTCGCCAGGTAACGGAATCTCATGGCATCAACGTCATAGTTCCACGCCGGAACGTCGCCGATTCCGTCGAGGAGTGTATTGCAGTCGTCCAGCCTCCCCTCGAACATGGCGATCATCGCGTCGACGAGGCCTTGGGGCAGGTTCGGGTCCCCTCGGCATCTCTTCAGGTGATTCAGTGCCGGCTCGCGGTACTTTCCTTGGGCCTCCTCGACGGCCTCCTGTCGTAGCTGAGGATCAGAGACCCGGTAGGTCTCCCGAAGTGCCTGGTCATAGAGTGCGCCGAGGCTTCGTCCCAACGCACAGGACAGCTGAGGTGTTCTCATGCCTAGGCGCCAAGCCATTTCCAACGAGTCGGTGGCTTTGCGGTCATCGCCCAGGCTTGCCCAGGCTCGTCCGATTGCCGCATGACCCGGTGCAGCATTCTGGTCGTCAATTCCGGAGACCCGGGCCTCCAACTCGGCGATGGTCGTCCTGACCTGTCTCCTGGCGTTCGTTAAATCATGGGGTGGTGCCAGGTGTTCCGCCCTCATCAGCCACTCAACCGACGAGGCCTTCTCGGCGAATTCTCGGGCGAGGCGGGCCTGCCGCCGTACCCGCCACTGCTGGCTCATTGTGACGCCTGCAGCAACCAGCAGGGCCGCGCCTGCAACGACAGAGAGGGCCACAATGATGCGTCGACGCCGGAGTTGCTCAGGTTTGGCGAGGATGGACCGGATTCTGGAGGCGCATTCGGCTGCCGAGGGTCGGTCTTCCGGAGACTGTGCGGTCAGATCGGTGATCAGGGTGATTACATCGGTGTCCAGGCCTTCGATCGGGAGGGTCCTGGCCTCCGAGACCCGGATCAGGAGTTCCATCGTCGTCAGGCCCTCACCGTAGGGCGACGATCCGGTCAGGAGTTGATGAAGGATGATGCCCACAGAGTAGATGTCGCAGGCGGTCGTTGGGACGTCGCCCAGAACTTGTTCCGGCGCCATGAAGGCCGGTGTCCCGACGATCGTTCCCCGCCGCGTGAGGAGCGTGCAGCTCCGTTCTCCGCCGAGATCGTCGGGGTACGAATCAACCACGGTCCAGTCTTGTGTCTGGGATGAGGTCGATGTTTCTTCCTCAACGGTCATCTCGATGTCGATGCTGGGTTGGTTTGGGGAAGATTGATCGATCGACGGGTCGGCCAGGCGGGCAATGCCGAAATCCAGGATTTTCGTGTGCCCGTCCGGAGTCAGCATGATGTTCTCCGGCTTGAGGTCCCGATGGATGATCTGTTCCCGGTGGGCTGCCTCCAGGGCCTCGGCGGTTTCGAGGATGATCTGAAGGATTCGATGATGGTCCAGGTTTCTGGTGGCCTCTTCCTTGAGAGAAACACCGTCGACATACTCCAGGATCAGAAACTGATCTCCGTCGTTTTCCACGAGGTCGTAGACCTGGCAGATGCCGGGGTGGTTGAGTTTTGACAGAAGACGAGCTTCGCGAAGGAAACGCCTTTCGGCGGAAGAGTCGAGGCGTCGTTCCGGCCTGAGAACCTTGATGGCGACCACTCGCCGGAGTCGGGTGTCGATACCGCGATAGACGGTGCCCATTCCGCCGGAGCCCAGGATATCGGTGACCTCGTAGTGTCCTATTCGGGTAGTGCCGGGAATGATCTGGCGTTGGGTCTCGGACATTGGACTCCTCAGGACTTCTGGGGATCGGGATCCGGTTGTTGCTGCGGTCCGACGAGGTTCAAGGCCTTGATTCTCCGATAGAGCGTGGCCCTGCTGATGCCCAGCGCTTCTGCGGCCAGATCAATCGACCCGTGACGGGCCAGGGCGAGGGTGATCTCGTCGGCCTCAACCCGTTCAAGAGCCTTTGCGAGGATCCCGTCCTGCTCTCCCGGCCCCTCGCAACGAATCTCATCACTGAGCCGTCCACAATCCAGCAGTTCACCATCCTCGAGAAAGAGGACGGCGCGTGCCATCTCCTGCTCGAGTTGCCGAATGTTTCCCGGCCAACTGAAGGCCGTCAGGCTGTCGACGGCGGCCTTCGAGATGCCCCTGACTCTGAGCCCGATTTTGGAGGCTTCGGTGGAGAGGAAATAGGCTGCAAGATTGGGGATATCCCCACGCCTCTGCCTCAAGGGCGGGATCTCGACCACCCAGCCCGCGATGCGGTGATAGAGGTCTTCGCGAAATTCGCCCGTTGCCAGCATGCTCTTGATATCGCGGTTGGTGGCGGCGATGATCCGACAGGAAACCGGCGTTGGTTGTTGAGCACCGAGGCGGTAGACCTCTCTTGATTGAAGAACCCTGAGGATGTTGGCCTGGGTCTCCAGGGCCATATCGCCGATCTCATCGAGAAAGAGCGTCCCGTTTTCGGCAGACTCAAATTTTCCGGGACGTGCCTCGACTCCTGTTGCCACCCCTTTTTCGATGCCGAAGAGCTCGCTCTCCAGAAGGTCTTTTGGAAGAGACGCACAGTTGAGCGCGAGGAACGGTCCTCCGGCGACCGGTGAGGACTGATGAATGAAACGGGCGACGACCTCCTTCCCAGTTCCCGACTCGCCGATGATCAGGATGGCGAGGTCGCTGTGGGCGACCCGGGCAGCCTGGTCGTACAGGGTTTTCATCGAGTGAACGACTGTCGGTGGTGTTGGCAGCGGGACCGCGTTCGGTGTGGCTCGGTTCTTGGGGGCCGGAGCACCACCTGCTGGAGATCCAACGACCTCCGCCAGGGCTGTGACAGCCATTGCCAGGGGTTGATACAAATCCTTGAGGGCCTCGGAAGGAAAAGCAATCCGGAACTCCAGATCTGATCGTTGAACGACAACCTGAAATGTCGGGGATCCGGGTTGGGAATCCCGCCGGGCTGAAAAGATAATTGCTTCACCGTTGTGTTCAACAGGGCCAATACTGACTTCGGTACAGGGCATTCCTTCGAAAATGGACTGTCCGATCAGCTGCGCGACGAGGCTGGAGTCTTGGTGCTTTCTGATGGACTCCAGCAGGAGAGGGAACTGTTCCAGGACAAAGGTCTCCGCCGGGCCGGACCTCAAGGTCGTACCGTCATCTCCTTTCGATGATGGAGGAATCTCAACGTGTTCCTGAATCTCGATGGCGGGCAGCGCATCATCGTCCGCGATCTGTTCGAGCACGGTTCGTACTGCGCCGAAGTTGAGAGCATCGCCAGGCCGGAGGTGGACGCTTTTGACCCGTTTTCGCCCGACTCGTGTTCCGTTTCGCGATCCGAGGTCCGAAACCTTGACTTCGCCGTCTTCAACATGGACCAGTGCATGGCGTCTGGATACGCTTGGGTGGTCGAGTCTGATGTCACAGTCGCTCTTTGAACCGACCGTTGATTCTCCCTCGGACAGAGGGAACCTCAGAATTCGGCTACCGAGCTGGGCAACGAGCCGATAGGTCATGACGGCCTGTCTCCCTGACGGCACTGACGCTGCACTCGAAGAGCGGTCAAGCATGCCTCCCGATGGTCCTGGTTTGATCCGCTTCGGTTCTCGCCTCCATCGTACCTGATCTTTTCCCATGCCGTGTCCCTTCGAGATCTCCCTCTCGTTGTCCGAGTGACCTTGGCCGCATTTGGAGATCCGCCCTGGATTCTGCCTTTGGAGCCACTCAAGGGTTCGTCGTTCACCAGGGACAATGCAACCAGCGTTCCAGGAGGATGGGGACATCGGGTGGCACAAAATTCAATGCTCTGAGAGTTCTTTGGGTTGAGCCGGTATCTCTGGTTGCAGCATTGGGACAACCCAGTCGCAAGCGTGAGACAGCTGAGGCGCTTGCAATTTCAGGAATACCAGGGAGGAGATCAACTCCGATCCAGCGTTATTCTTTGTAGGGGAGGGGTTTATCCCCTCCCGTCTTCGATTGTCTGGGCACATCAGGCTTTGGAAGCCGGAAGGTATTTTTGCCAGCGCCGTAGTCGGCACACGACAAGGCCGGCTGCTTGCGCAGCCGGCCGAATGATGAAGAATTCTATTGAGTCGTTCAGGGATTGCCGCTGCCGTCGCAGGTACCCGTTCCGGAGCCGCCCTGGCTACCTCCGGATCCGTTGCCACCCTGTCCGCTTCCGCCTTGGCCCGAACCGCCGCGGCCTCCACGTCCACCCATGGCGGCGCCGCAGTCGGCCAGAATTTCACCGGCGGCATCGTAAACAATCCCGCGCTCCCAATCGGCGGCCAGGATGGCGTCAAAGGTCTCCTGGTCGAGGTACTGGGGCGTGTAGGCGCCGTCCTGGGCCGTCAGCGCGCTGATGAAGGCCTTCAGGTGATTCCGTGACCCCTTGGCAAGGTTCTGCCAGGCAAAGAGCAGGTGGTCGTTGGAACCGATACTGATCAGCTCGTAGAGATCGGCGATGTCGAGATCCTCGATTGTGGCTCCGACCATCAGGGCGTCAACCAGCGACACGTCTCCTTGAGTGGTCAGGGCGGTGAAAAGGTCTGCGAGTCCCTGGTCGACGAAGACGCCGACGGTGTCATCGGTGACGGGGTCGGTGACATCGTAGAGATCCATGACCGACAAGACCCGGTCCATGTGCTGCTGTTCCGCACGGGCGATATTGAAGAAGATCGGCAGTGACCATCGTTCTCCAAGGGTCAGGTAGACGTCGCGGGCAAGCTTTTCTTCTTCTCTCATCTGGTTGAGTGCATCAATGTCCGCCTGGGTCAGGGTTGTCAGCTCCAGTTGATCGAGGTAGGTCGTGACGGTCTCGGCACATGCCTGCATCCCTCCGGTGCGGCCGCCGCCTCGGCGCTGGGCTTCGGCAGGGGATGAGACGACGAGCGCGATCAGAAGAACGGCGCTGGTTGCGATGGTGGTTGTGAAGTGTTTCGTGGTCATTGGGGGCCTCCTTGGTGTTTTCCGCGGTCTCTGCCGCTTCGCCTCGAGGAATAGCAAGGCCTGTGCCAGATTTTTTGAAATTTTGTACACTGTTCAATATCAATGTTTTAACAGGTATTTGCGAAAGCTGGGAATCAGTGACCTGCAGGTGAATCCTGCAGATTCTGCAGACGTCATGCAGCCCATGCAGGCTTCTAACCCGCACTTCTCAGTGCGCCACGAGGGCGCGATCAACTTGGAGGTGAAAGTCCTTTCCGAAC
>CAYSHZ010000115.1:0-10506 GCA_964430905.1 uncultured Thermoanaerobaculia bacterium
GGGACATCAGGGTCTTTGCGTCAGGATCGGATCCGACGATCTTGAGGATATTGGACTGGATTAACCGGAGAGCCCGGCACACTTCCTCGGCCGAAAAACCTTCGCCATGTCTCTTGACGGCGAGGTCCTTGCAGAAGTCGGTGAAAAGCCCCTTCTCGTTGGTGCGAATGGCGTTGAGGATGTGGCGATAGGTGACCGTAACCCGCCAATCCAGGATATCGCCCGAAATCCGGTGATAGTTCTCGAAATCGTTGGGGCCCTTGGGCTCCTTGAGTTGCAGCAGGCTCTCTTGTCGAATGGTTTCCATGTGGCGCTGAAGGAGCTTGTGGATCACCAGGTTGGGGCGGACCCAGGGTTCCTTCATCGCGGCCTCGTTGCGGTGGTTCCATTCGACGGCGTCAGTCTTTCGATGCTCCAGCATGAAGGGCAATCGTCGACAAACGAGGAGTCTTCCGCGAGGACGCCAGCTGAGCCGTTCCCAGGTCTTGCTCGGATTTGCGAGCAGGTCCTTGTCGATGTGGGCCACCATCCATGGGCGTTCGAAGGGTCTCTCTCCCCCGATTCGGCCCAGGATATCTCGTGCGGGAATTCCCACTGCACAGAGAGCCTTGGGCATCAAGATTGGATGGGGGTTTTTCTGGGCGTCTCTGTGGAGATGCACCAGGCGAAAGAGTTCCTTGTGACTCATGGTGGCGTCTGGTGACGCCAGCAGAACCTCCCGCTGTTGAAGCCGGCCGGAGGATGAGAGGACCGCCCGAACAAAGGTCGGCATTTCCCGGACGTGGAGGTAGGGAATCGCCGTGTTGCCCCGTCCGCCCAGCACCTGCCGGTTCCAACTCTTCGAGAGCCACGTCTCAAAGAAGAAATAGAGTGGCGGGTACTCACACCAGTCCGAAAAAAGAGCGGCAAAACGGGCTATGCAGGACGGGATACAGTCATCATATTCGGCAAGCATTCTTTCGCCGGCGGCCTTGGTTCTGGCGTAGACGTGGGTCCCGTCAGGCGGGCTGTTCTCGTCGAGTGCTTCTCCTTTTGCCGGGTAATCGCATGCTGCGATTGATGATGCAAAGACGAAGAGTTTCAGATTGAGGTTTCGGCATTCCTCCAGGACCAATCGAAGACCGTCGATATTGGTTCTTTGGTAATCCGGGTGGTCCTCACCCGTAAAGTCATAATGGGCTGCCAGGTGGACGACATAATCGGCGCCGCCCCATTCTCGGATTTTGGAAAACGCCTCGGAAACCAGGTCGGCGTGGCGGATATCGACCTGAATCCACCTGATGTTGTCGTGGACGGGCGCCCCGCACCTTTTCTGGGATCGGCGGGCCAACGCAATGATCTCAAACTCCTCCTTGAGACCGTCCAAAATATGTCGGCCGATGAATCCGGAAGCGCCGGTGATGACCAGACGAGGGAGTGCCATGGTGCCGACAGTGTAGCTCGGAAACGGCCCTTTTTTGTCCTTCGTCGTCAGGCGGTGGGTTTCTGCCCGTTTTTTGTCAACGTGATACTCATGATGGCAGCCATCAGAATTGCCGCGCCGAGCCACTGGGCGGGACGAAGAATCGTCCCGTTAACGACGTAATCCAGAATGATGGCACTCAAGGGAAGGCAGAGTTCACAGATGGTTGCAACGGATGCCCGGATCCTTTGAAGACCCCAGTAGTAGATCACCAATGCCGTCGTCCCCGATGTCATGCCGATGATGATGATGATGAACCACTGGGTCTGCGTGACCTCTTTGAGGGGTAGACCGACGCCGCCGACAAGGCAGGTTACCAATGCCAATGCCGCCGTGACTCCATATCGGCCGAAGGTAGCCGTTCGGACATCGACGCCGCCAATCAGCATCTTGCTGAGTGTTGTGGCGGCGCCGAAGCATGCGGCGGCAAGAAGTGCCAGTGCGGCTGCCGGAACCAGATTGCTGCCGCCTCCTATTTTTGGGGCATGGAAACCAAATGTCAGGAGGTATCCCCCGCCGAGGGCAACCGCAGCTCGTGCCAGAAAGCCGCCGGTGATACGTTCCTTGAGTAGAACGGCAGCCAAGGAGATTGCGAAGACCGGTTGGAGCTTCTGAAGGACGACAACCACGCTGAGCATATCGAACTGAACCAGGAAGAGGGCCTTGACGATGGCAACGGTGCCGACGAGACCACCGGTCGTCGAGACGACGACGAGGGCCAACCACGACTTCCTGCTCATGGCAGCCAATTCGTGCCACGTCGAGAAGAGAATGGGTTGCATCACCAGGAAGGGAACCGCATGGATCAGAAAGACGACAAACAGAACCGGGATCCCCGAGAGTCTGGGAGTCAGTACGACACCGTCCAGCCCCCACAGGGCGGCCGCGACGCAAATGGCGCCGGCACTGGCAATGGTCTTTGGATCTCTCAACTCAAATTTCCACACCCATCGGCTTTTTCAGGGCCAGGGCAATAACCATGGTCAAGACGAAAAAGAGAATCATCCATGCCCACTGGCTTTCCATCTCCAGACCCAAAAAGGCCAGCTCTGCTTCTGGATAGCCCAGCGTGATGGTGGATATGGTGGAGTCGTCCGGGAGCGGCCTTTCGGATGGCCATTCCAGTTGGGCGAAGAAGGAGCGAGAGGGGCGCTCGGGGGAAAGCCGGACTGTCGATGGTGTGACCCTCAGGCTTTTGGTTTCTGCCGATCCCTGATACTCAATACTGAGCAGATAATCACCGCTGTTCTCCGCCTTGATCCGCCACGCCATCTGATGAAGATCCGGGGCCCAAACGCCTGGTGTCTCAAGGGTGATGCCGTCGGGAGCCTGAAAATCAAGGTCTGGTCTGACCGTGTTGTCGGTCCTCATCGTTGCAGTGACAATTGCGCTTTCGCCGGGTTCGAGCCCCCTGAATCCATAGAATGCATGGAGTTGCACCATGATCAGGACCAGTGGCGGAAGGATCCAGATCATGGGTTTGAGGGCCAAGGCCTGATAGTGGACGACATGCCCGAGGATCTCCCATTGGGCTCGGAAGATCGCGCGAACGTCGTCATTGAAGAGCCGGATTTCGAAGAGACACGCATAGATCTTGGCCTTGACGGCCGTGATTCGGTCCTGGTTCGAACTTCGCTTGAAGACCCACAGCGCAAAAATCGAAACCGGAATCGACCACAACAGGATTCCGACCCATGCCGGAGCAGAGGCCAATGGGCCCATGAGGACATCAAAAACCTTTCGGAGAATGGCGTTGAGCATTTCCATAAATGACGTCCGTTTCAGGACATGTACCCGAGACCCTGAAGCCTCTTCTTGATCTCCTCTTCGGAATCAGCGCCCTCGAGTTGCTCGAGCTCTTTCTCCAACGCGTGCGTAATGAACTCCTCGGGGGAGGCGTAGCCGGCGATCTCCGAGAATTTTCGAATACGGTCAATCAGTGACTTGTCCAGTTTGATTTTTGCCTGTCCAAACATTGTCGGCTCCCCATGCCTTTCCCTGCCGATCATCATCGGCATTCATTCAACCTTGGCTGATGTCCAAGAGAGGTGATCCTTCCATGTGTGGCGCCGGCGGCAAACCGAAGAGGGTCAAGATCGTCGGAGCCAGGTCGATAATGGATGGATCGTTGGTGTTAATCTTCTGGTTGCTCAAGAATATCCCGGGCACGAGGCGAGGATCGACGATATGATCGCCGCTCCACGCCTTGACGTTGTCTTCGAATACGGCACCCGCGACCCTGCCCCCGGCACAGTCCCAGGAAATCCGATATCCGTGGTTATAGCCGATCAGGAGGTCAGGGGCGTTGCCCTTGTACGGCCCTCGGTAAATCACGTCGGTATCGAAGGCTTCGTTAATGCCGACCTCTGATTTTTCCGTATCCTCAAGACCGCCCAGTTTCTCCTGGAGTTCCTTTTTCAGTGCTGTTGCCTCATCCCCCGCAGTGACAATGCCCTGGTCCTCCCGGCCCTTGATGTTCAGGAAGATCCCGACCAGGCCGACGGCATAGGCGCGGGTTTGGGACCAATCGACGTCTTGCAGCCAACCCTGGGTTCCATCTGTGCCCTCCTTGAGGTGGAGGTAGCCTTCTTCCATCAGCCAGGCGTTGAGATTGACGCCTCTCCTGAATGAGGTAAAGCCGTGGTCGGAGAGGACGAAAAGGGCGTCGTTATCGTTGAGTTGGTCCAGCACCCTTCCCAGGAGTGCGTCGTTGCGGAGGTAGTGCTGCTCAATAGCATCGGTGAAATCGGGATTGTCCTCGGGTGTCGCCGCTGGATGTCCCTGCTCGGAATAGCGCCAGTACATGTGCTGGATTCGGTCTGTCGCATCAAAGACCGTCACCAGACACCCCTTGCGGAGTCGTTTCAGGGCGGTGAAGAACATCTTCTCCCGCTCAAGTTCGACATCCTGGCTTTGGGTCCAGAAGGCCTGGTCGTTGGTGACTTTCTCGTTGAGGGCCCACGTATCCTCGGCCAAGCCCAGGGTCGCGTAGGGCCCAATTCTTTTTTCCAAATAGGTACTGTAGAAGGATGGGTGAGAGATCGGCATTGCCGGTTTCTCCGGTTCGATGTTGATGGGAGAAAAATACAGGGAGATGTGTTCATCCATCTCGGTCAGCATCAATCGAGTGAGACCAGCCACCTTCATGCCCGGAACGACCTTGAATTCGAGTTTGAGCCATGTGCTGAGGACGCCAAGGCTGAGGTCGATCTGCTGATTGCCGACGACAACATGGGCGGAATGGTTTTTCCGATCAAGATCCAATTGGAAGTCCAACTCCAATGGGGGGTTACCCTCGATCAATATGTTCTCGGGTCCCTTGATCGTTCCTGTCCAATGTGAGTCTCCGCCTTCGAGCCCCAGTCGAATGCCGCCTTCCTGGAAGGCCTCCGACTCTGGTCGGGTGGTGAACAGCAGGAAGGTCCCCTGGGTTCCCAGGAGGTCGGGAATACACATTGCACCAAGTTGGGCGCCATAGAAACGTTCCGGGGGGAATGTGATGGGAACACGGAGGATGGTACTCCAGATATTGTGCTCTCCAAGGACTTTCCAGAATGGTTTGGACTTCCTCAGCAGTCTCATTTCGGGTTTGGCCAACGGAATGCGGTACTTGCCTATCTTGAGGAATCGATCGACCGAGCCGATGTGGGCCGAAGACAGACGAGGCAGGTAGGTTCGGGGGTCCCGATCCAGGAAATCAAAGATATTGTGTTTTCCCGGGTTGACTCCCGTTGAAAAAGACGACCATGCGACCGGTGTAATCGAGGGAAACGTTGTCCGAAGGCGGCTGTAGCAACCCGTTTTGGCCAAGCGGGAGAAATTTGGCATCTTGCCCTCTGCCATCAGCCTCTCCGTCAGCCGGGTGTCCTGACCATCGAAGCCGACGACGATGACTCGAGGAACGAGGGGCTTGACCTTGGTCCGCCGCTTGATGATGCGCCACAGCGTCCTGAACGGAAGAATCATCAGGGAAACACCGGCCAAAATCATGGTTGCAAAGATGACGAAAAACGACCCCAGAAGAGCAAACCCGGCACCGGGACCGACGTAGGCATCGGCCTGAGAAGAACTCAATACAATCATCAGGATTCCGGCCGCAATCAGGAATACCTCTTTGTGGCGTGGGATCAGTATCTTCGACAACTCGGGTCCTCCAGAGCAGGGTGAGTTCAGGGCCTCCGATTGGAGGTTGAATCTCCTAAGGTTGTGCAGTATACAGAAATTCGTAATGCCGAGGGTGTACACTGTCGCGCCGATAGATCACCGGAGAGACATGCCTGCTGATCGGTCGGCTCAATGTGGAGGGTTCTATGGCCTCGTGGTTTGGGAGTCTGAGATTGAAACTGAAGTATGGTGCGCCGGTGGTTTTGGTTTCGGGGTTGCCGCGTTCCGGGACATCGATGGCGATGAAGATGTTGGATGCGGGTGGTTTTGAGGTGATTCAGGACGGCATTCGAACAGCCGATGAGGATAACCCCAAGGGCTATTTCGAGGATGAGCGCGTCAAGAATCTTGCCGACATGGATGACACGAGTTGGTTTCGGGACCTCAGAGGGCGGGTCATCAAGGTCGTATCGTCCCTTCTGCAATATTTGCCGAACGATAACTTCTATAAGGTTGTTTTCGTGATCCGTGATCTTCGCGAGGTTCTGGCATCACAACAGAAGATGCTGGACAGGCGGGATGAAGTCAACGAATCAGAGGACGAAACGATGATGAAGATGTTTGAACAACATCTTGAGAAGGTCAAGTTTCAGCTGCGTTTCAGAGAGTACTTCGATGTCTTGTACGTCAACTACCGGGATGTCCTCGAGAACCCCCATCGCGAGGCTGAACGGATCAATGATTTCTTTGGGGGAGTGTTGGATGTTGACGCCATGGTGGCGGTTGTTGATCCAAATCTCTACAGGAACCGGAGAGACCAAAACTGATTTGGTTCCCTACTCGAGGTGCCCGAAGGTTTCCAGCTCAGTAAGTCCAGCTATCACGACCGAGAACTCTTGGGGTCCGAGTTGTCGGGCGAGGGAGAAAGTGGGGCGTTTTTCGTTTCCTTGGAACGCCGATGTCCAGGTCTTTTCTTCCCTGTTTGTGTCACCTGGTGCCCGTTGGTATTGGAGACGGGAGACGCCATCTCGACTCGACCTTGCAGCGAAGCACCTTCGCGTATCAGGATTTTCGGAGCGAGAAGGTCGCCCTTCACAACTGCCGTCGGTTCCAGCTCAATCAATTCGTCGCCGAAGACATTCCCTTCGATCCGGCCCGCAACCATGACCCTGGCCGCCCGAATACTGGCCTTTACCAGCCCGGATTCAGCCACAAAGGCCGAGCCCGAGATTGTGACGGTTCCTTCGAACTCCCCCTCGATTCGAAGATCGCTCGATCCAGTGATGTCTCCGGAAAATTTCCCGCCTTTTGCGATCGTCGTTGTTGCCGATCCGGGGTTGGAAGCAGGAGTGAACGTCTTCTCTTGAGACGGCCGAAGGTTTTGTGTTTGTGCGTCTCGTCCGAACAGGCCCATGCTGAGGACTCCTCGACAGGCTTTCCTTGCCTGTTGTTTTCTCAGTGGAGCGGGCAACGGGACTCGAACCCGCGACATCCAGCTTGGGAAGCTGATACTCTACCAGCTGAGTTATGCCCGCTCAAGCTCTCAGAGGCTAACACATGCCTGCCGAAGGGGACAAGCCGGAAGACCCTGAAGGTGGCATTCTCTTGGAGAGTCTAATTGGCATAAACCTTGCTTATTATTCGAACATAATGACTTTACGGTTCCGTCAATCGTCGAGAGGTTTCACCCTGATTGAATTGCTGATTGTCGTTGCGATCATCGGAATCATTACCGCTATCGCCGTTCCCAATCTTCTGAATGCCATTAACAAGGGACGGCAGAAACGTACGATGGGGGACCTCAGAGCCGTTGGGTCCGGACTTTCGATATATCAGAGCGACCACCGTTTTTACCCTGTAGTCAATGATGGAACTGCCGCGGATCTCAAAGATTATCTGACTATGTATATTGGCAATTTCTCCGATTTGGACGGGTGGGCAACGCCCATCGTTTACCAGTCAAATGGGTTGGAATATACGCTGATTTCATTCGGCAAGAACAGGCTCCAGGATCTGCCCTACACCAGCGGTATTACTCATGAATTTGAGACCGATATTGTTTTTGTTGGGGGCTCGTTTTCGCAATGGCCCGAGGGTTCTCAGCACTGAATGAGGGCCCGGTACGAGACCGGATGAAGGTGACGCTGGACGGCATTCTGGTGAATAATGGTGACGTTCCGGGAACGCTTTCGGGCGCCCGTGCTACCCTTTCAATCCGTGCAAGATGGTAGAGAATCCCTGCAGGTTACGGCAGGTACCAAGGTGTTGGGTGTCTTGGTACGGTGGCTCGTTATTCAGGTTCAGATTGTAATTCTTCTTCAAGCTGGAGCGCTTGAAGGCGCCAAGCCGAAGAGGCTCGAAATCGACTTTTCTCCGCATGGTGTCATTCGGTGGGACCAGGGAGGAACCCCGGCTTTGATGGTTGATGTCAGGAAGGGTGATGGCTGGATTTCCCTGGCGGCTCGGTTCGGGGGAACATCGTCTGTCGCACGGACGATTCGGCATGCCAATCCCCGATTGCGACAACCGATGACCGATCGTGGAGTCCGAATCCCGCTGGAATTGCTCCGGGCGGATCTTCGGGAAGATGCCGTCGAACGCCTGTTCCCGATTGATCGACGTGTCGAAAACGGTTTGGAGCACTGGGTTCTGGACCCGTTCGGGGATCACGCCGAGAGTTGGAGGTGGCTGGCTGCGCTCTTTGCCAAGCCTGGGACCAAGGCGGATGATCTCAAGAAAGCCAATACGGCCGTCGGTGGCTCTGAACCTGTACGGCGTGAGGTCGTTCTGATCCCGGATCGGTACCTCCTCGCGGTCTTCAGTGCATGGCCCCGGAAAGTGCCGACTCCGGAGGCGGCTCCGGCTGAGGTCGCACGATCCGTCGCGCAGGAGGGGCACACATCGTCGGGGCAGAATTCCGGTGGAGCATTGAGTTTCGGGGTGGATGCCCAGGGTGAGTTCGCCCTCTACCGGCTGAGACGGGGAGAAGCTCTGTATTCGGCCGTGGTTGTACGATTTACCGGGCAGCTTCATGCGGCTCAGGTCAACGCGACCGCTCTTGAAATTGCCCGCCGGTCAGGGATCAAGGACGTTACCGATATTCCGGTGGGTTTCAGAATCAAGATACCGCTCGACCTGGTGTTGCCTGAATATTTGTCTCCGGATCACCCGCGGCGTTTGGCCTGGGAGAGGGAACAGAAAGAACTGGCCGGCTTTCTGGAGGTCGTTCGGGCGAACGACCTCAGTGGGGTTCATGTGATTCTCGATGCGGGGCATGGTGGTCGCGATACAGGCGCCGTGGTAGGTGGTGTATGGGAATCGACGTATGCCTATGACATTCTGTGCCGGGTCAAAGAAAACCTTGCCCGCCACACGCAGGCGACTGTCTGGACGACAATCAAGGACCGGAGCCGTCAGTACACCATTCCCGACAAGGACGTATTGCGGCAGGATCGGGATCAATTCCTCCTGACCGAACCGGCGCACATCCTCAAGGAGAGTGCTCCGGGGGTGCATATGCGGTGGTACCTGGCCAATGACATCATTCTGGATCGAATCCCAAAGAGCGTCCCGCGGTCCAAGGTCGTGTTTATTTCCATCCATGCCGACTCGCTCCATGCATCCGTGCGCGGATCGATGGTGTATGTGCCTTCGCGGCACCTTCGGCGGGACAGTTACCAGGCCAAGAGCCGAGGAATGGACAGGCACCAGGAATACAAGGAACATCCGAAGGTGTCCTTCTCGTCGACCTTCAGCGCCAAAGCGGAGGCCTCGTCCAGGCACCTCGCAGGAGCGATCATCGAGAGCCTCAAACGAAATGGTATTCCGGTTCATCCCAACAAGCCGATTCGAGACCGGGTTCGAAGGGGAAGGGCTACCTTTGTTCCGGCCGTACTTCGGTACTCTTTGGCCCAGAATGCCGTGTTGGTTGAGTGTACAAATATGGCGAACGCGGAAGATCGGACCAATTTGATGAATCATCAGTGGAGAGAGGCCTTTTCACGAGCGTTGGTCGAGGGGATTGCTTCGGCCTTTGACGGGAGTTGACTGGGTTGTTGAGCCAGGACGATGCGGCGCGAACGGTTAAAGAACGACGTCGTACTCGGCGGTTTTTTAACCGGGTTGCCCTGGCGTTTCACGTCATTGACCGTCGATTGGGGCCAGAGTACCGGGCTGCTCTTGATGTGTTGTCTTTTCCAAAGGATGACACGGTTTTGGATATCGGGACGGGGACGGGCACCTTGGCCGCGGCTTTTGCCGAACGTGGCCACCGGGTGACGGGGATTGATTTTGCGGAACGATTGCTCAAAAAGGCCCAGCGGCGGGTACCTTCAGGTGTCTTTCGTTCGATGGATTTTGTCGAGTTGGAGTCGATGAAGGCGGATTCCTTCGATATCGTCTGCCTCGCCTATGTTCTCCATGGTCTGAGTCCTGAACTGAGAGGTCTCACCCTGCACAATGCCGTTCGATTATCTCGTGGTGGCGTACTGATTTTTGATTATTCCGGGCTGGGCCCTTGGTACGTGCGACTGATTGAGTGGGTTGAGGGACCGCACTACTCGGCCTTCGTCGGTCAAGCCATGGAGGATCACCTCAAGCCGCACCCTGTAGTGATTGAACGACGGGGTGAGACGTCCTCGGTTGGGGGGTGGTGGTGGCTGAGTCGCCGGCAAGCCGGCTACTTCGAGCCTGACCCCCATGGGTAGCGAAGTCTCTCTGTGATCGCAGTGTGTGTAATGCGCCCGAGGATCAACCCAAAACGCACCATTTGCCGTCCCGCCCGGGAGGTCCGTGTGGGGAGTGCGTGATTCCCTGACAGGAACCCTTCAGGGGCAGTCCGCCTCCAGCATCTTGACGCCCCGAACGAAGTAGGCGTCGTTTGTTGCATTGTCGATGACAGAGGCGTAGCCGAACACACCCGTACCTTCGGTTTCGGTTTC
>CAYSHZ010000116.1:0-10424 GCA_964430905.1 uncultured Thermoanaerobaculia bacterium
TGGCAGGCGTTGCCCTACGACGAGTTTCTCGGGCTCCTCGAGGAGGTTGAGCCCTGAAGACCCGGCGGGATAACCTCCTCCGACTGTTCACCTCATCCCGGATCCTCCGAATATGGAGGGATTTGGCTGGTTCTGCGGCTTTACACCTCCGGGACCGATCGTTTATTGTTCATTCATGAACGATTCACGACTGATCTGGCGCCTCGGGCGATGGGTTGCAATGCGCAAACCCGGCAGGGCTCGACTGAGCACATCCGAAGGAACCTTCGAGATGGATCTCAATGGCGGACTGATAGTCGGGATCACAGGCATCGACACATCGGTACTCGGACGGGCCTTGACCCTCGAACCACGGGGAGAAGCCGATCTGATGGCCGAAGCCCTGGCGCTTGCAGCCGCCAACGACATTCCCGAATCAACAGTCATGGGCGCCGCCAAGGTCGTTCTGCAAGATCACCTGAAAACATGGTTCCTCGACCAGGACCGAAAGCTGGAGTTGATCGATACCCAACCAATAATCCAATCGGAGAACTCAATCTCAGCGACTCACGCTCTCGTGGAGATGGTCCTCTCAGACCCCGACGGAGCCACCACTGACGCTATTCTGCCGGGCCTTGACGTTCTCCTGCGCCGAGCCGACGGTTTCCTGGACCTCTACGCGCCATTGGGTCTGGCGGAAGATGCCGATCTGATCGTCGCCAAGATCACCGGTCAGCGAACTGCGGAGGAAATCGTTTCTCGTTCTCCCCAGCACCACGATGACGTTGTCAAACTCCTCGCCGCCCTGACTGCCGCGGGCATGCTGGATGCCGTCCATGCCGCCGTGCCCGAGAAAGTTCCAATCCTCGTGGCAGATCCGGAGCCTCAGGCTGGTCTCGACCGGGAACCGATCATCAGAAAGCTATCGCCCTTCCTCGTACTGGCCATAGTCGTAGCCATCGCTGCGGCGACGGTCGTGACGTGGTGGGTCGTATTTCGGGAGGCCCCACAACCAACGCCAGTTGAAACGGTCGCAGGCCACTGGGCAATTGCCGTCGATCTCGGCTGCGAACCCCACGAATACCGTCGCCTTCTGGAGGTGGCCCGGCGCCATGACAACGTCCGGCCCATCGCCCTGACGGGAGATGATGCAACGGGAGACGGAACCTGCTGGCGCCTGGTCTGGGGTGATTTCTCGTTGGAATCTGAAGCTCAAAGTGCCATCCACTCGGTTCCCAGTGGAGTACTCCGAGACGGCTTCGAACCTCATGTCGTTGAGGTCGACGAACAAACGGAAGGGAGCCCCTGACCGTGGATGTCGACCAGCGTTTCGACGACTATGTCGCTCCACCCTTGCCGGAGTTTCTCAGTGACCTGGTTCACCGCAAGGCTTCGGGAATCTTGACCGCAATGGGCGTCGAGGCCCATCGCGGTATCGTCCTGGTCAATGGAGAGGTCAAGGCCGCCCGCTCGACCCTGGAGAAAGAAAAACTGGGGCTCTTCCTTGTCGGCAAACATTGGCTGGATGAAAGAGACCGAGCACAGGCCCTCTTAACCCAGGCGACTGCCGATGCGCCCCCCCTTGGAGAGGTTCTGGTCTCCAGGGGTTTCATCAGTGCATCGGAGTTGGAAGAGGAACTCCAGGAATTGGCTCTGACGATCATCCGGCGGGCGGCGTCGGATCAATCGGCCTATGCCGAGTTCTTCGACGACCCGGAAGGCATTCATCTGGATACCTTGACGTTCCTGACGACCACCCAGGTGCTTTTGAATGCCGCGAGAGCCTTTGAAGATGACGAAGCCAAGTCCAGGTATCTCGGTGACCGAACCCATCGCGTTTATCGGGGCCAGGATCTTGACGTTCCGCTGGAAGACCTCGAGGTGACCCCCACTGAGGCATTCTTTCTCAGCCGGGCCGACACCAAACCCCGACTCCAGGACCTGATTCAGGGCGCTTCGCTCCCCGAGGACCAGGCTATTGCCACGACATACTCCCTGGCAATCGCAGGATTGATCACAATCGAAGAGGACACTCCCGAACAGCCTGAACTCCAGGACGAACCGACCGAGTCCCCGGAATCCGAACTGACTGACGGACAGCAGCAGGAGCGCATTGAAATCGAGGCGTTGGCCAAGGAGGCGCCTCGAACCGATCATTATCAGGCACTCAACCTACCTCGAACGGCGACGGATCAGGAGATCATTGACGCCTGGACCTCGATCAGAAAACGATATGCATTATCCAGAACCTCGGAACCCCATCTTGCAGATGCCGGTCCCTGGCTGGAGACGATCCAGGACCGGGCACAGGACGCATTCCATGTCCTGGGCAAGCCAGCGACTCGGCGTCGGTATAACACCGTGTTGGCCGATGTCGAAAAGGACCGCAGCCGTAAGCTCGGAGAACCCAGAATTCCCGAAGTCGATCCGGAAGCACGGACGGCCCTGGTCGAAGCCAATCTCAAGCGTGCCGACGAGTTGATTCGAGACGGCGAGATCTTCAGTGCACTCCAAATGCTGGAGCAGGCGTGTGCCATCGAGGCCCGCCCCATCGCCCTCCTGAAACTGGCACAGTTGCAGTTGAAGAACCCAAAATGGGATACCAAGGCCTTGAGATCTCTCCAGAAGGCACTGGAAGTCGATCCCAATTTTGTTGACGGATGGGTGGAACTTGCGGATTTCTGGGAACGACGGGGGGAAACTGAACGTCTGAAGAAAGCCCTCGAGAGGGTGTCAACCCTGAACCCCTATCATCCCAGGGTTGCCAAGAGTCCAATCGTTGCCATTGACAAGGGACCCCTTTCGCGTCTCCGTGACATGTTTCGGTTCAAGAAGGATCACTGATCGCAGAAAGTCAAACTGGAATCTTCGATGCCAATCGCAATCGACGGCAACAATCTCCTTCACACCCTGCCCCATCCTCATCGATCCAGGGACGAGGTCCGTCGAGCCGTTCTTGACCAGTGTCGCCGGGAGAAGATGTCCGTGACCGTTGTCTTTGACGGCCCTCCACCCTCCGGCGTTCCGACAACCGAACACCTTGGACGGGTCACCGTCCTCTATTCCGAATCAAAAAGTGCCGACGACGTCATTATCGGCATCCTGGGTTCAACCGACTCGGCCCAATCCTGGTCGGTCGTCACCAATGACCGCGGCCTCGCGGCCAGAGCCCGGGAGAGGGGCGCGTCCATACGCACCGTGGCCCAGTGGATGGGCCGTCGCGGCACCAAATCCCGCCGTCTGACCAAGGTCCGCCCCAAACCCCCTCTTCGACCCAACGAGGTCCGTGACTGGGAACACCTATTCTCGGAGAGGGAAGAACCGCCAGACGATGAACCGTCCCGGGTTTATCGACCGAAACGCCGGCGTTAACCACTCCTGGGGGTGACCCACTTGTTGTAGATCACCAACGACACGGCCGTCGTCCCCGCCAATCCGGCGAAGAGAATCCACATCAGATCGGGGCGATTGACACCCTGCGGGCCGAAGTGTTGGTAGGCAACTCCCGAGAGCAATCCCCCAAAGAGATTGCCCAGGGCAACACACCAGTAGAAATAGCCCATGTACATGCCGACTTTCTCAGGCGGCGCAATCCGTCCGGCATACTCCTTCGACCGCGGGCTGGCCATCATTTCGCCCACCGAAAAGACCAGGATGGCTGTCACAACCACCCATCCGGTCATCCCCAGCAGATAGAGGCCGAAACTGGCGATGGTGACCACGACTCCGGCAATGATACTGCTCAAGGGCGAGACTTTTCGAAGGAAATACGAGATGGCGATCTGAAAACAGATGATACCGAAGGCGTTGAGGTTGATTAGATGCTCGGGCTTGACCTGACCATGTTCCAGAACCGCCCGTGACCAGTTGGCCGTATCGAAACCCAGATGTTCGGCCACGCCGGTGAACCAGTGGGCAATCGGTCCCACAGATGCAATCAAATCGGAGGTGTCGACGTAGTCCCGGATGTACTCGGGCAGGGTCATGAAGATCTGATTGAAGGAGACCCAGAAGCCAGCCATCAACAGGAGGAACAACAGATAGCGACCCTCCCCGATGGCCATCGGCTGCAGGAACCAGGGGCGGTGCCCGTGCTCTATCTTCAAACCTCGAAACACGACATCCAGAATCAGGTTCCCGCCGATCCACACGCCCGCAAATATTGCGACTCGGGAGAATTCCCACCACTTGGAACCCATGACCAACATGACGAGAAGGCCGGCAACCAGGAGGAAGAATCTCAAATTTCCGACAACGGCAACCATGCCTTTGAAGACCTCTGCGAGCGATCGTCGGCTCTCGGCCTCGGCGTCCCGGGGCGGTTCGTGGTAGAGCACCATGCAGACGATCATCATGACGACGATCCAACCGGCCGATGCGTAGAACACCAGATTCCAACTCCAGCCCCGGACGACACCCGCGACAATAGGCCCGATGAAACCTCCGATGTTGACCATCATGTAGAAAATGCCAAAACCCATTGACCCGGTCTTCTCGTCGGTACTCTTGGCCACGGTCGAGATGACAACCGGTTTGAACATCCCATGTCCGACGGCCACCAGAAAATACGCCCCGAGGAAGGGCCAGAATCCCCTGGGAACCGACAGCAGGATATACGCAGGCGCCATCACGACGCCCGATGCCAGGAACATCTTCTTGTAGCCGTAGCGGTCAGCCAAGGCCCCAAACACCGCCGGAAACAGGTAGAGGAAGAAGGTAGCGAGGCCCTGGATGACCCCCCGGTCTGCCGAGGAAAAACCCAGGCCGCCATCGGCCGGTGATCCCGTCAAGTAGAGGGTGGAGACAGCGTAGAAACCGTACCACCCCATGCGCTCGAAGATCTCCATGACGTTTGCGGTCCAGAACGAACGGGGGAAAAGGCGGAGGACTCCGGTCTTCGAGGTCGAATCAGTCATGGGGGACATCCTCTGGGAACGGAGACCTAGTGTCAATACAATTTTCAGCAGCCTCTTCGAGAAGAGGCTAGAACTCGTGCGCAACGATCGACATCTTGCCGCTGATCTGGTCCTTGACTCCTACGTAGACGGTCTGCCGGCCGCCCTCGATTTCCACGGTCACCTTGTAACTGAAAAATCCACTGGTTGCAGCCTTGTGAAACTGGTCAGTCGGCACGGTGATCGGCTGAACGTGCGTGGAAAGCGAACTCTGATTGCCCGTCTCATCTTTGCCGAAGAGCGTGATCAAGACCTTGCCCCAGAACACGTTGCCGCGCGGTATCATGTCCAATCGCCCGATAGGGATCTTGATGACAAAAGGAATCTGGACTCTCTTTGATCCAGCCGCACCCAGACGGAAGTGTGAATCCGCTTCGCCGAGTTCAACCAGGATCCCCAGAGGATTGGCATCGGCGCCGAAGAGCATTGCCGAACGCATTCCCTCGGCCTCGCGTTCGGAGACAGACCGATTGACATATTGTTTCCGGTACACCAGACGAGCATTCGGATGATCCGGAATCTCAACCTTGATATCGTAGGTTCCGCCGTCGCCACCGTGATCAATCGCAAATGCCAGGGAATACCAATGTCCCAACTCGTCGGAGATCCCCTTCAGGGCGGCATCAACCTCCCCAACGAAGAACGCCTTGCCACCGGTCAGATCGGCCGCAGAGATCAACATGTTCTTTCGGGTCCTGGTCAACCACGAACCCAGATTCTGGGGCTGATTCGCCAGATCGCCCGATCCGCCAAAATCGCCGACGGCGCCTTCCGGGCCTTCCTTCCCCGGAATCGTCACACCACCGGCAATGCTCCGCTCGTTAAAACCCTGAACCACATCACCAGGTCCTCCCAACGAAACGTCTCCCGTTCCCCCGACGTCGATCCCTGAAGAATCCGCAAAGAACAGAGTGAATCCGAGGTCTGCAGCCTCAAGAGCCACCCTGTTCCACAAGTCCTGGGCCGGATAGGCAACGTCACCATAGAAAAAATTGGTCGTCGAATAGGACGGAGACCACGTGGTTGCCGGCTGGCCCGGCGTGAAGGCGATTACGACCTTGCGGCCTTCGGCGCGGGCAAAACGGGCCATGGTTGCCGACAGTGCATCTCCGATCCGCCCGACCCGTCGTTCCAGCTCAACGAGATATTCCCTGCTGCGTTGCCGATGCTCGTAATACTTGATATCTCGCTGATTTGAAGCCGGTTGTCCGGACAGAGCTTCGGTGAATGCGACCGTCTGGTCGATACCTCGGGTTCGAAGCTCCGCCACCTCGTCAAGGGCCCTGCCGATTCGGCGGCGGTCTCGACTGCGGTCGATGTGCGTCCTCAAGACCCCATCGAACGACACGATCGAGACCTCCTCGTCGGGCCCGACTCCCTGAAGGTACTGTTGCCGAACTGCCTCGATTGCGCGGTCTCGATCCCGTTTCATCATCAAGAAGAGATCGAAGAAATAGACCAGCTGACGGGTTTGGGTTGCGCGATCGGCGGCGGGAACAACCGATTGGCCCTGAGGGACGGAACCTGGTCCGCCCACCTCGTAGAAATTGGTAATGGTCTGGGCCTCACCATTTTCCAGAATCCGAAAATCCGAGACCTTCAACCCCGTAATGGCCGATCCAGTCTCCTTATCAAGAACGCTGACCGGCACCTCGATCACGTTGACCGCAGTCTCACCACGAAAGGTTTCGGGGGCCTCCGCCGACACCAAAAAAGCCGCCGCAACCATCACGAATCCCATGAAACATCTGACCCATACCGATCTCATCATCATCGACTCCTCGACTGATGTACGTAGCCTGGTCCCGTTCGTTGCAGTTGTCAGTGCCGGTCCTCGGGAGACCCCAGTACCCGTTCCCGGATTGATCGGAGGAACTCGGCCTCCTCCCGGCTGAGACCCTCAGGACCCTCGATGCTCAGCTTGTGGCGCAAACGATCAAAGTGCTCGGCCTCATCAGGCCTCAGCTGAAGGCCCCCGTCCGATCTACTGGTCCCCTGCGCATCAGGTCCAAAACGCCCCCGCAAAACAAACAGCCAAAAAACAAAACCGCAGAGGGCGCCACCGAGGTGGGCGCCATGGCCGATCGGCAATCCGCCCCCCTGTCCCTGAGCCACCAAACCCCAGATGTCCAGCCCGACGAAGAACAGGGCGCCCGCCAGAGCCGGAACCGGAATAACGCCGAAGACCAAGAGGCGTGCATGAGGAAAGAGCAATGCGTAGACCAGCAACAGGGCCGAGACCGCCCCGGATGCGCCAAGTGCGGAAACCTCCGGCGTCCCCATAGCCCACGACACACCACAGTGGGCAACTGACGATACCAGGGCCGAAGTCAGATAAAAGGCAGTGAATACCTGCCATCCCAGCAGCCGCTCCAACAACGAACCGAAACTCCAGAGAACCACCATATTGATGCCGATATGCCACAGCTCGGAGTGGGAAAAGGCCGCCGTCAGCAGGGTCCAGACCAGCCCGTGCTCCAGATGAACCCAGCTGACCAGGAAATTGTTGATCATCAATCGTTCCAACCCAGGGGAGAACCGGGCCGCCTGCCACAAGAGAAAGACCAGAACATTGAGCACGATGATGATCGGAACAACCCTCAGGGGCCGGGACATCCAGTCCGGCAGAGGCGGTGGCAGTCGAGAACGGAGTCGGTTCATGCTTACTTGCCGGCCGGTGGTCGTCGTCGTGTACTGTTCCATCGCCCCAAACAGTAACCCGAATTCCTCATCCCGGCAATCTCGGTTTCAATGCCATAATGGTTCCCATGCCGACATCAGTGACCGTCAAGGTATATTTCGAAGCCGCCCACCGGCTCCACAACCCGAACCGGTCCGACCGGTGGAACCGCGAAACCTACGGCAAGTGCAACAACCCCCACGGCCATGGTCACAACTACGTCCTCGAGGTCACCGTTGAGGGCCCTATCGACCCGACCATCGGCTATCTGATTGACATGACGGTCCTCAAGAGAATCCTCAAGGAACGGATCATCGACGAAGTCGATCATCGCTTCCTCAACATCGAGGTCCCCTGGCTTTCTGAGCTGATTCCAAGTGCGGAGAACCTCGCCCAGGCCTTCTTCGAACGGGTTGAAGACGCTCTCCCGGAAGGCATCACCCTGTCCCGGGTCACGGTCCACGAGACCGACCGAAACAGCGCGACCTATCGTTCCTGATTATTCCAGATTCTGGACCTGTTCCCGGATTCTTTCGACGGCGCCCTTGGCATCGACGACCCGGTCCGCAATCCCCAGTTCCCTGCACTTCGTGCCCAGTGTATTCAACTCACGGTGGATCTCCTGGCAGAGGAAATCCAAAGCCCGTCCGATCGGGCCACTCTCCCCCATTCGCCTCGAAAAACTCTCAAGATGGGTCTTGAGCCGCACGACCTCTTCCGAGACATCGGCCTTGTCCGCCAGCAATGCGGCCTCGTGGACCAGCCGCTCCTCATCGATTCCCCGGCCTTCGAGCAATTCACCGATCCTGGTCTGGAGCCGATCGAACACACGCCGCCGAAACACATCCATCTGGGGTTCGAACCAGCCCAGAAAAACCCCGATCTCGTCGAGATCGACACCAATCTGTTCGGCCAGCCGAGCACCCTCTTCCGAGCGCATCCGGGCGAAGGCCTGGGCTGCCTCCGCCACAATCTTCCTCAGGGTGACCAGTTCGTCGTCGTTGAGTACGGCCGACTCGGCCGCGATGTTGACCAGACCAGGCACGGCCAGGAGGTCACCTGGCGTAACATCCAGCCCATCCAGTTGGGCCATCAGATCTTCCAAACCGCCCCGGTCCACCAGGACCCTCGAGTGCGGGGCCTCGAGACGCCGGAAATCCACCTGGACGACGATGCGTCCTCTCTTGGCCACCCGCTCCACCTCCTGGCGAACGGCTGCCTCGACCTCGGGCAGCTCCTCCCTGAAGCTCAGGCGCACCTGGATGTCCAGATGGCGGTTGTTGACCGCCCGGACGACCACGCCCACGGCAAATCGATCGGACAGTTGGCCCCGAGCCGTCCCGAAACCGGTCATCGAATTGACACTCATCGTCTCTCCCTTCAGTCGGCCTTTCACAGGCCTCTGGCCCTCTCACCGAGAGCGCGGGCAATCACCATCCGCTGCACCTCGGAGGTTCCCTCGTAGATGGTGACGACCCGGGCATCCCGGAAGAGACGCTCAACCGGATACTCCGAGGAGAAACCGTAACCGCCATGAATCTGGATCGCGTGGGCAACCACCCTGTTGCACATCTCCGAAGCGTAGAGCTTGGCCTGGGCCGACTCCCGGGAGTGGCGCCCGGGCCGGCCTGCAGCCCAGACCCCCCGCTGCAGCAGCCCGCGAGCCGCCTCGATCTCGGTATCCATGTCCGCGAGCCGAAAAGCAATAGCCTGGTGCTCAATGATCGCCTTGCCGAACTGCCGACGATCCCGGGCATAGCGAAGAGCCTCTTCCAGGGCCGCTTCGGCAATACCGATCGACTGGGCGGCAATGCCCAACCGACTGTGATCCAGGGTCGCCAGGGCAATCTTGAGTCCCTGTCCCTCGGACCCGAGCATTGAGGTCTTCGGCACTACGGCTCCTTCGAGAGCCACCATGCAGGTCTTGGATGAACGAAGCCCCATCTTCTCTTCGGGCTTGGCGAAGACGACCCCCTCCTGCTCCGCATCCAGGATGAATGCCGAGATACCCTTCGCCCCGAGCGCGGGATCTGACGTCGCAAGACAGACGAAATACCGGCCAACGACCCCGTTGGTGATCCAGGCCTTGCTGCCGTCGAGAACCCAATGGTCACCGGCGTCACGGTAGCGGGTTGCCAGCCCGCCGGCGTCGGATCCCGCCTGGGGTTCGGTCAACATGAAACCACCGAGGACTTCGCCCGAGGCCAACTGCGGCAGGAACTCCTTCTTCTGTTCCTCGGTGCCGAAAGTAACGATCGGCCAGCAGCAGACCGAATTGGAAACCGTCATCCCAACCGCGACCGACGCATCGACCCTGGCCAGTTCCTCGACCGCCAGAAGGTAGGACAACAGATCCATTCCGGCGCCGCCATAATCCTCGGGAACCGTCATTCCCAAGAGACCGAGTTCCGCCATCTCTTTGAAAATATCCTCTGGAAACACCTTCGTGCGATCTCTCTCGGATGCGCCGGGCCGAATGCGTTCTTCGGCAAATGACCGCACCATGTCCTTGACCATCTGTTGTTGTTCGTCGAGCGAAAAATCCATACCATCGGCCTCCAATTTGGCGCCCAGTGTAACCCGCCGGAGCCAGGGGTTACAGACCGGCATTGGGGCGAATCCGCACTGGGCAGGAACAGGGAGGGCGTCGGTGATCTGCAGACCCCGTCGGAAACCACGAGCGCCCAGCACCCCCAACGGCGCGTGCCATGCTTCGGATTTTTCCCGAAGGCCTCCCAATCTCTGGAACGCCTCCGGAAAATTCGAGCTTGGCAACGCACGGCGAGCGCGCCGGCAATCGAGTCTCCCGG
>CAYSHZ010000117.1:0-10411 GCA_964430905.1 uncultured Thermoanaerobaculia bacterium
TTGTAGGGGAGGGGTTTATCCCCTCCCGTTTTTGACCCTTCGGGCACATCGGCCTGAAGATGGTATTTCTGCAGAAAGCTTGGCAATTACTGTCGATGTGGCGAGGGACTTGGGTGAAACACCGGCCGGCATGTGGTATTCTCTCGCGGTGTGCCGTCTCGGCATTTTTCTTGATTCCCCAGGAGGTCTGATGTTTCGTTTCTCATTGGTCGTTGCCGCCGTTGTCGCGTTGGTGTTTCCCATTCTCTCGGTTCAGGCCCAGAGTCCCTACCCGGAGGAGGTTCTGGAGGACTATGCGGCCTGTATGGAACGAAACGACCTTGAGGCGATCAAGGAGCTTCTCTGGGTCCATGCCAACGTCGAGAGGATCGACGCGACGGTTTACGGTCTGCCCAGGGATGATTTCGACGATCAGTCGCTGCTGACGATCGCGGAAAGACTGGAATACCGGGCCGGTCGTGCCGCACGACTGGAAACCCTCGAAAACGATGTGCCGATGGCAATTTCCGGCCCCTTACAGTATCCCCATCACCTGCGTCCGGCCCTGGATCATTTCTACGAGACGTCGGGTGAGCGAGTGGACTGTTCGGAGATTCTGGGTCGAAGCGGCGCCACTCCGCCGGCAGGTCGGGACCTCGGCAGCGGATGGGCCACTGATTTCAATATCACTCAGCCGGACCACGAAGACCGAGGCGAGGTGGATCTGGTCATCGACCACGCCAGTCCGGGGCGGGTGATGGCCTCGTCCTGCCCCTCGGGCGGAGGCGGGGAGTCGTCCAACCACATCGGCGCTACTTCGGACTGGGGTCAGACCTGGACCGATTCCAAGGTCGGCAACAACGCCGGCTCCAGCTGGGAGTGCGACCCCGTCAGCTATTATCAGAGCAGTACGGGCAACGTTTATCATTCGAAAGTCGCATGCAACTACAACTGTAGTTCGACCTGGGTGAAGCTGCGGGTCTCCGACGACAACGGTGTTTCCTGGTCGGACTGTGGGACTCGTCCCGGCGTGGACTCGTCGGAGGATCGCCAGTGGCATGTCGCAGACAACACCGAGTTCTACGACGCCAACGGTGACGGCATCCCGGAAACGGCCAATACCTGCTACGGCAATCTCTACGTGACCTGGCACAATACAAACCAACAAAAAGTGGCCCGCTCGACAGACGACTGTGCAACATGGTCCAGCAGGACCAACCTGACAGGCACATACCAGGCCATCACCCCGGACATCAACGTCGCCGCCGATGGGCACGTTTACGCTGTGTGGCAGAATCAGGGCAATGCGACCTTCAAGATAGCCGGTTCCGACGACTGTGGTGTGACCTGGGATGCTCCCGCGGCCAAGGCCGTCAAGGATCGACTTGGTGACTGGAAGAACAATATTCCGGCCCAGTGCCAGCGTGGTATTTCGACCATGCCCAACGTTGACGTTGACCGGGCGCCGAAATCGCAGTTCTACGGCCGGGTCTACATGACGATGTTCGACTTCAACCAGGCAGGGTGTGGCTCAGGCCCGGGATGCTCTGACTGGAATAGCGCCTGCAACTACGACATCTGGTTCACATACTCCGATGACGAGGGTGCCACGTGGGCAACTCCGACCAACATCACGGCAGGGGACGGCAACAAGGTCGATCACTTCATGGGATATATGCGTGTGGACGAGGCCGACGGTTCGATCTATATCGCCCACCATCGGTCCCGCCTCAATCCAACCGAGCTGGCCGACCGCCAGAAGACCCACTATTTTGTCCTGCGCTCGATCGACGGCGGCGCCACATGGCAGCAGTTTCAGGCATCGTCGCTTGAGGGCAACGAACGGCTGGCGGGAGGCAACTCCTTCGAGCGGGGCGACTACAACCGTCTGGACGTCTACGCCGGCGTTGCATGGCCGGTGTGGGTCGACCGCAGGGATACCGCCGGAGAGGAAGAGATCGTCGTCCGTAAACTCTGCTCGGAGCCCAGCCACTGGAGCGAGAGGGCGCCGACCTTCACGGCGCCGGTCGTTACCGCAACCGCGATCGGCTCCAAGAACGTCAGGGTCGAGTGGGATCTCCCGGATATCTACTGGGGCGATGCCGACGAGAATCCGGCGGCTCGAAAGTTCCAGCTGTGGGTCGACGGGGCCCTCGAACAGGACAATATTTCGGCCGTGACCGATGAGGTCATCTGGCAGGCGACCGAGTGCAGCACCCAACATGCGTTCATGATCCGGGCCATCAACCAGTGTGCCATCTCCAAGGATTACGCTCTGGGAACAGCGACGGCGACCGGATGTTGTGAGAACAATCCGACGGTCAACGTGACACCGGACGGTCCCGTGACGTCGTGTGTCGGTACCGCCGTCGGCCTGACGGCCCAGATTACCGGCGGGACGGGGCCCTTCACGTACCAGTGGTACCGGGATGGTTCGGTGATTTCGGGTGCAACGAACGCGGCCTATTCCGCATCGAACAATGGCACTCATACCTATAACTGCAGGGTCAAGGGTTCGGGTTGCACGGACTATGCGGCAGATTCCAGCGATGTTGCCCTGACCTGGATGGACGCTCCGGTCTTCTCAGGCCTCGAAACGGTGACGGACGCCGTGGCATCTACCTGCGGTCTCGACCTCGACTGGAGTGCTGCGACGACCGCCTGCCCGGGGCCGATCACCTACTCGGTCTACCGATCGACGACACAGGGGTTCACGCCCGGCGCGCAGAATCTCGTCAAAAGCGGTGTGACCAGTACTTCGTTTGCCGATGACCAGGGACTGGTCTCGGGAGTGGAGCACTACTACATCGTACGTGCCAAGGACGGATCAACCGGCAACGAGGACGGCAATTTCGACGAGGTTGCGGGAACGCCAACCGGCCCCGTGACCCTTGGGACATGGACCGATGACGCCGGTGACACAGGAAGTGCGAAGCTGAACCTTGAGGCACCGTGGTCGGTCAATGCAACCGGCGGGAATTTCGGACCGAAGGTCTATCAGACCGGAGCCTATGCTGCCAATCTCTGTGTTGCCGCCACGACGCCGTCCCTCCATCTGGGCGCCAATGCCCAGCTGAGTTTCTACTCCTCGTATGATATCGAGGACAACTGGGACAAGGGTGAGGTTCAGATCTCTGCAGACGGGGGAGGTTCCTGGACGCGGCTCGAGGTGGGCTACCCTGGAACGGCAACCAATACCTCTGATGCCTGCAATCTTGGTTCCGGTGATTTCTTCTCGGGCACGGATGCTTCGTTTGGGCAATACACCGCATCTCTGGCGACCTGGGCCAACCAGGATGTCATGATCCGTTGGGAGTTCTCCTCCGACGCTGCGGAGAACGGGAATGGTTGGTGGGTCGATGATATTTCGATTACCAATGTCGAGGTTCCCGGAACCTGCGAGACCATGACCGAGAACATCTTCGATGACGATTTCGAGAGTGGTGGGACGTCGGCATGGAGTAATTCGAATCCCTGATTTCGACGCTGATCAAGTGATAATCAGCCGGCCCGGGACGCGATGGCGGCCCGGGCCGGTATTTTTCCAATGAGAGGCTTCAGCGAAACCGCTGGTCTCGAATTACAAGGCGTCCGGGGGCTCTCCCCCCGTGCCTCCAGAGTCGCCGTCGCCCTTCCCGCGCAGATAGTCAAGGAACGAACGCGCCAATTCGTCGGGCGCTGCGTCGTCGGATCGTCTTCCGGGGTCCTCGCCGGTCTCAATCACCGTACGGATTCGTGGACCAAAGACCTGGACGAATTGAAGCATGCCGTCTAACGCCCTGGAAAACTGGCGAGACGTCATTGGAGCATCTTCCAGGGGAAATTCAATGGTTGCCCGGATTTCACCGTCCGAGGGATCGTACTCCCACTGCAGCATTTTCGTTTCCCATGAAATGTTCAGCAGAGTCTGCATCAGTGGGAGTTTGTGCGGGCCGTCGGGGTACTTGAATAGATTTGGGACCAGGATCTCGAAGAACTCACCGTTTTCTTGGAGCCGCACGACGAGGACGATCTGGTCGAATTCGGTCTCGCTGAATCCAAAGGGGATCAGGATGGAGTTGCGGGATTCGTCTCGCTGGAACTTGAGATTCCGATCGTCCAGAAACTCCTCGATTTGTTTGATGCTGGTTGCCATTTCGATCGCTCCTTTCACTCGAGTCGCGGCGTTGGGGTCTCCGACAAGGATTCCTTGAGCACCTGACGAATCAACTCGCCCGAAACTGATTCACGTTCAATGAGCAATGTGGTCACCGCCTCCAGTGCGTCCCGGTGTTTCTCCAACAGTTTCTGGACATTCGTTTCCTCTCGGCGGAGCATCGAGTGAACCTCGTTCTGAATTGCTTCGACGGAGGTGCCATCCGGTAACAATTCTCTCAGTGCCGGGATGGAAAGGGGGCCGACTGCCACCGACATGCCATAGTGACCGACCGCCAGTGTGGCGATGCGTGTTGCGATCGCCAAATCCTGACTGCACCCGGCCGATGCCTCTTCGGCGCCGAGCACAAGGATCTCCGCGCCCCGCCCCGCAAGGGCTGTTCGGATCCGGGTACGGACGTCGGAGGTTGTGATCGAAGCAAACTCGCTGTCCGGCAGAGATTCGACGAACCCGAGAGCCCGTCCCCTGGGGAGTACGGTCGCCTGGTGGACGCTTCCCGGCCGTTCAATTTCTCCGACCAGTGCATGTCCGGCCTCGTGGACGGCAGTCCGCCGCATCTCAGTCTCGGGTGGCAGAGCGCCCTCTTGGCGGAGCCCATAACGGACGGTGGTCACGGCCTCCCGGAACAGTTCCATCGTGACCCGAACCTGATCGTTTCCATGTTTCTCTTGGGCCTTTCGAAGGGCAAGAATGGCTGCTTCTTGGACGGCCCGAGCCAGTTGGGCGCCTGACAGGCCCATCGTGGCCCTTGCGACTGCCTTCAGATCAACATCCTCGGCCAAGGGCAATTGGGCAGTCTTGATGCTAAGGAGTTCGAAACGAGCTTCCACGTCGAGATCTCCAACCGTGATCACCAAGTCAAATCGGCCCGGGCGTTTGAGGGCCGAATCAAGGATGTCGGCACGGTTGGTTGCCGCCAGGAAAAATACCGGTCGATCCCGCCCCGAAAAACCGTCCATTGAGACCAATAGCTGATTGAGCATGGAGTCATGAACGGAGTTCTGCGAACTCCCTCGCCGGCTACCGATTGCGTCGATTTCGTCGATGAAGAGGATCGAGGGCGCATACATTGCGGCTCGTTCGAAGAGTTCCCGGATATTGTTTTCCGATTCGCCAACCCACTTGGATGCGAAATCCGTCGCACTGACCGCAAAGAAGGGAAGTCCGGCCTCTCCCGCCGTGGCTCGTGCCAGCAGTGTCTTTCCATTGCCGGGAGGACCTTCCAAAAGGATTCCCGAGGGAAGTCGGATTCCCAGGTTTCGCAGGGCTTCGGGATCCCGCATCCATGAGAGCACCTCGGTCAATCGCCGTTTGGCCTCCCCTCCCCCTGCAACGTCGTCGAACCGTTCTGCGGGAATACCTGTGAAAGTCAACTTGGCGGTTCGATCCTTGGAGGCCACCACGGTTCGGGTGTGGAGATCAGTTGGGCGCAGGGTCAGACTTCCCTCCTTGTCTCCCGTGTCAAAGCTGACCTCCCATTGGAATCCGGCTGTCTTCCGGGTCCGGAAAGTCTCTCGCAGAAACCTTTCTCGAAGAACTGCCCTACGGATTCTGCCCAGTGTTCCTTCCTCGCCTGTCTCCCAGGTTTCGGGGGTTCCCGAAAGGTAGCCCCTGGCGCCACTGGTGCGAACCAGGCGGTCGCGGGCTCGTTCCAGGGCGCCACCGGCGATCGGTCGGCCAGAAAACAGGTAGACGGCGATTTCCTGTCGAGCCTGCCGGATCTCTCGGATCAAGCGAGCCGATTGGCCCAGTCTGCCCGGGGTTGAGTCACCGTGCTTAGATGCCAGATCGACCAACACGATATCCGGGGAATTCCGAGCGATTGCCTCCTTTGAATCTTCGGGGTCGCAAAATGACCAAGCCAACTCCGGGAAACGCCCGCCGGTTGTTTCCGTGTCCGGTTGGGAACCGATCATCAAGAAGCGTTCCCCTCCGGCATACATGGCGTCGAACACCTCTCTTCCCGGCCCGTCGGGAAGATCAAGGATCAGGGTCTTGATCCGTCCCCAGCCTCCGTCTTCGCCGAAAAGCTCCTCTCGATGTTCCGACAGGACGCTTCTCAGCGCATCCTTAATCATCAGCGGAACGCCGGCAGTCAGGTTCCGTGCATCAAGGTCGGGCCCCAGTCGCTGGATCAGCAAGGTCAGCATCCGTTCATCGACGGGCTGAATTCGAAGGCCCAGCTGGGTTTCCAGTTCGACACCAAGTTCGGTGAGAGCGAGGGCGGCGATCTCTTCAAGTGCAGTGGGAGTCAGATGGTTGAAGAGAATTGGGTAGCCTTTGGCCAGTCTGGAAACCAGTTCTGGGGCCAGGGCCGGCCTGCCGGTCAGAGGATTGATGGCGCCGTTTAATGCTTCGAGGACCGCAGGACGGGAGGCGCCTTCCTCGGCGTTCGCGCTGCCGCCGAGCGACGTCGAATACAGCTCCCTGCCGAGGTTTGTTGTGAAAACAACAATGTTACCAGCGAAAGAGATGCTCTCCCGAGAGTACTTGTCTTCCAACTTGCCGTGGTCGAGTACCTGGAGCAAGAGATTCTGAACCGAAGTGTGAGACTTTTCGATTTCATCAATCAGGATCAGGCCTTGGGGATGTTCTTTGGCAAACTCGGTCAGGATTCCGGGACGGGCGCCCTGGAAAGACGGTTCGAAGCCGACGAGCCCTCGGAACCCCTCGTGGTCCGCGAATGCCGACATATCCAGCCGGAGGAAGCCTCCTTCGTCCCCACTGGTCAGCGTCTCGGCGAGCAATTGGGCGGTGTAGGTCTTGCCGACCCCCGGAGGGCCAAGAAAGAGGAGTACGCCACGGGGAGAGCCTTCGCCTTCTCGGGTTGAAATTCTCGCCTGGAACACAGCGTCGGCGATCTGTTGCACGGCGTTCTGCTGGCCGACGACTTTTCGGGATAGCATGTTCTGGACCGCAAGTACATCACTCATGATGCCGTCCAGGCCGGACGAAGAGTCCTTTTCCGAGATTGGTCGGGCATCGGCCAAAGCCTCGTTCATTTCCCGAACTCTTCGCATAAGGGGTTCGTTTGGAAGATTCAGCAGTTCCGTGACGAATTCGACGAAGGGCACCTCTCCCCCGTGCCGAGTGAACATTTCGCTATAGACAGCCTTGACTTCGGTCCCCAATGGAATCTTTGTTTCTGGGGTGGATGCGGTCTCCAACCGATCGCCCAGGGCCTCGATGTCCGACGGTACCGTCAGGAAGGCGGGAAGGGCCAGTCCGTCGCGAAGGGCTTTCGCGAGTGCTTTGTCCCCGGAGAGCGCAGCGAGAAAATGCTTCGGTTCGAGGGATTGATCACCTGCCATCATGACAGCCCTTTTAGCCAGTTCCACTGCTGTCCGCATCATCTCAGCCATACGTTGTCCTCCGCTTCGTCAACTGTCCTGTCAAGTCCTCGCCGAGGACGTCAAAACTGGTCACCTCCGCCGAACTTGGCCTCCCACTCGTCGCCGGTTTGGGCCAGGACCGCAACGACTAGGGCCAACTCATCGGGCTCGAGACGATCCAGGATCATGTTGTGGCCCAGAACCAGAATTCGTTCTCCCCCCTGATTCAGGATTCCGAATGATCCCAGCTTGAAACTCTGGTTGGCGCACAGCAGACCATCGGCAACCTCCGAGGGTAGGCAACCCGTGGGGAGTTCCCTGACTGCTGTGGCGATATTGACGACGGGGTGTCCCGCCAAGTCCCCTGCAGGATGGAGGAATACGGTTTGCTTTCGACCGCCGGCCAGACCCATATGACAGGTGACGAATTCCGAGTTCTTTTTCATAACCTTCAATCCCGCTCGCCCGGCGATGGCTTCGATCGTTTCGGCAAAACCCATTTTTTGACCCCTTTTTGCCTCCCCAGGGAGGGCTGAAAACCTCCCGTTGAAGGCGATTTTGATTGCGAGATCGTATCACAGAGTTTGCCGAAGCCGTCGGGCTTCCTCGGTGATCCGTTGGGCTGCAATTTGAATTTCCTTGGCAGTGGTTGTTCGCCCCAGGCTGATCCTCAGGGATGAAGCGGCCAGGGCCTTTGACAGTCCCATCGCCAGCAGGACACGCGAAGGTTCGGGGTGAACCGAGGCACAGGCCGAACCCGAGCTGACGGCCAGGTCGGGGAGGGATGCCATCAAGGCTTCGCCGTCGAGGCCCGGGAATGCACAGTTCGAAGTGTTGGGCAATCGGAGAGCCCCGACGCCATTGAACATGACATTTCCAATACCCTTTTGGAGCTCGGCCTCGAAGTGATCGCGAAGACTTGCGAGAGTTGTTGCCGTCGGATCGAGATCGTTGGCGGCCAGAGTGAGGGCCTGGCTCAGTCCGACTGCGCCGGGGACGTTGGGTGTTCCCGAGCGCAGGCCTTGCTCGTGGCCTCCTCCATGCATCAGAGGCATTAATGTGAGAGGAGGTGTTTGGCGCCGCACATAGAGAGCACCGCAGCCTTTGGGTCCATAACACTTGTGGGCAGAGAGAGAGAGGAGGTCAACACCGAGGCTCTCGACATCGATGGAGATCTTGCCGGGCCCCTGCGCGGCATCGCAGTGGAAGGTGACACCGCGCTCATGGGCCAGCCGGGCGATCTCGGCAATTGGCTGGATGACCCCTGTCTCGTTGTTGGCCAGCATGATGCTGATCAGGACCGTATCCGCTCTGATGGCGCTGGAGACCGCATCGGGATTGACTTGGCCCTCCCGATCGACGCCGAGGATGGTCAGATCCCAATCCTGGTGTTTCAAGTGGTCCATGACCTCTAGTACTGCAGGGTGCTCAGTCGCCTGGGTGATCAGGTGTCGTCTTCCCGGGTCTGAGGCATATGCAACACCCTTGAGGGCCAGATTGTTGGACTCGGTGGCGCCGGAGGTGAAGATGATTTCCGTGGCCGAGCGGGCGCCTATGGCTTGGGCGACCGTCTTGCGAGCCGTCTCCAGAGCCATGAAGGCCGCTCGCCCGGGCCCGTGCTGCCGGCTGGCCGGATTGGCGAATTCGACACCGAAATAGGGCTGCATGACCTCGATGACCCTGGAATTACAGGGTGTTGTGGCGTTGAAATCCAGATAGATCACGTCCATGGAACCACTGTATCCCAATTCGTATCTCCCCGATGATCGTCGGGTCTAACTGGACACGTGAGGGGGGCCAAGCTAGGATACCGGTCCACCCGCATCTGCGGTGTGTGAGTGAGGGCATCATGATCGAAGAGATGGTTCAAATAGCGGAAAAACAGGTCACCCGAATCCACCAGCTCCGGGGGTACCTTTGACGAGGAGAGTCTGAGGGTCCAGTTGGCCGAAGTCGATCAGGAGGCCCAGGATCCGGAGATCTGGTCCGACCAGGACAAGGCTCGGGAGGTCATGAGGCGTCGATCTGATCTCCAGCAGGCGGTCGAGACGACAGAGATTCTGACCCAGGCTGACGAAGAGCTGGAAATCCTCCTGGAGATGATTCGTGAGGGCGAGGAGGGGGCGGGTGAGGAACTGCACGCCGTTCTGAAGAAGTTGCGTCCTGCTCTGGATCGTATCGAGTTGACCACCAAAATGGGTGGGGAACACGACCGCTCCAACGCCTTCATCGAGATTCATCCGGGCGCCGGCGGGACCGAGAGTCAGGACTGGGCCCAGATGCTGCTCCGACTCTACCTGCGATGGTGCGAACGAAAAGGTTTTGACGTCGAGGTCATGGATGAACAACCGGGCGACGAGGCCGGTATCAAGGCGGCCACACTGCTGGTCAAAGGGGCATATGCCTACGGGCATCTGAGGTCGGAGAACGGTGTGCATCGATTGGTCCGCATTTCCCCGTTTGACTCCCAGGCCCGTCGTCACACCTCGTTTGCCTCGGCTCACGTCTATCCGGAGATCGACGACGAGGTTGATCTCGGGATTCCCGAGAAGGATCTTCGGATCGACCGCTACTGTTCATCCGGTCCCGGTGGTCAGGGTGTCAATACGACCTATTCCGCCGTCCGGGTCGTCCACGAGCCGACCGGTGTCATCGTAACGTGCCAAAACGAAAGGTCCCAGATCAAGAACCTTGCGTCGGCGATGAAGGTCCTCAAGGCTCGCCTCTACGAGCTGGAAATGCAGAGGCGGGAAGAAGAGCTTGACAAGATCAAGGGCCCCAAGGGAGACATCGCCTGGGGTCACCAGATTCGGTCCTATGTCCTTCAGCCCTATCGAATGGTCAAGGACCTCAGGACCGGTCATGAAGTTGGTGATACCGACCGGGTCCTCGATGGGGATATTGACTCATTCATCGAGGCATTTCTTCAGTGGTCCGCTCAGCA
>CAYSHZ010000118.1:0-1723 GCA_964430905.1 uncultured Thermoanaerobaculia bacterium
AGGTCTCGTCTCCAAGGACGTCCAGGGTGAAGGGGTGCCGTGTTCCCTGGGCGCCCCGAAAAGAGATGAAGGTGAACCGGCTCATGTCCCGAGCCCCGGTAACGATCGCCCACTCGTAGAAAAGGTCCGAATCGTCCCAGTCGAAGACCACCCCCCGGCTGTCGTCGTTCTCCCCGGCCTGGGTGGCGCCGTTGAAGGGATCGGCGGCCGACCAGGCAAAATCCTCGTTGCTGTCGTCCAGCCGCCCCTCGGCGACGTGCTGCACCGAAAAGGAGACCGCCCCTCCCGAGCTGCTGAGCTCGAGACCCTGGGCCTCCTGGTAATCGTCGATGACGAATCGGTCCGCAGCATTCGAACGGCATTCGTTGGTGACGACGATACAGGGATCGGACAGGTCGATCCCGATCGGATGGAAGGTCTCGTACTGTCGCCAGAAGAAATCGGTCGCCGGAATATTATCCTCCGCGAAGTGCTTGATCAACGGCAGGAAGAGGCCCAGTTGAATCAGATGGGTTGTCTCTTTGCCGATCTGACAGGGCCCCTCGACCCAGGCACCCCAGGGTTCGGTTCCGTCGTGAAACCACGCGTGCCCGGTCCCCTGCACGGTCGTCGACATCCGGAATCCGGTGGCTCGTTCATACAATGGATAGGTCCTGCAGATGTCGCACCCAGCCGAACCGTCGACCAACGAGTCGCCCGAGGCGGTCCACAGGTGATAATTGACATCGTGGGGCTGGGCGCCATCAAGCCCGGTTCCGGACGGCGGCAGCATGCTGCTGATCAATACGATGCTGTCGGCCGTGTAGTGTGTCGGCGAATATCCCCCGGTCACGAGGCGGTCGTATTGGGTGACGACACTGATGGCGCCCCAGCTGTGACCGATCCAGATGATCCGGCTCGCGTCGATCTTGCCGTCGAGGGCTCCGCCCGCAATCGTATCCTGCAACTCAAGAATGGCATCGGTATGTCCGAGGACCGTCGCCACATCCATGTTTTCGTGGGACATGACGACGTAGCCATACGAGGCCATGTGATGCCCGATGAAACCGTACCACCTGAAATCGTGACCGGAACCATGGCCGATGACGACCAGGGGCAACGGTTCCATCTGGGCGATATCGGTCGGGTAGTACAGCATCTCCTGCGTCTCGTCCGCCGGAATTCCGAAGATCGTCCCGACACTGTAGGGACCCACTTCGGTTACCGCGAGAGGACCAGGCGCAGTGGTATCACCGATGACGTAGGCGCCGGCCTCATCACCGAAACCATCAATGAAATCTCCTGCACCCAGCTGCCCATCGTGGTTGATGTCGATGACGATGTCGTAACCGTGGCCGAGGCCGGTAGCGGCGCCGGTTGCGGCGACAAAGGAAGCGCTCTCCAGCTCGTCAAGGCCACTCAGGGGAAAGGTGTTGTCCTCTATTGTCGCCCCGCTGAAGGATACCGACTGGGGTCCTCCGGATCGAACATCGACAAGAGTCGAGTCGGCCTGCCATCCGGCCGCCGTCTTGGCCTCCACAACGTAGATATCACCGTTGACACCGACGATCTCCGGGAACCGCGAGGGGTCGATCCCCACCGCCATCCCCGCATCCTCGTTGAAGGCCTTGACGAACTCGAAAAAGGGATAGCCGGCGAGAGGATTCCCTGCAAGCTCGGTCGAAGTCACGCCTCCGACTGCTGCAACCGCTGTGTCCCCGGCTCCGGAGAGCCCCCCAGGTTC
>CAYSHZ010000118.1:1823-10316 GCA_964430905.1 uncultured Thermoanaerobaculia bacterium
TTTCGAAACCGTCATCGAAAATCCCGGTCGGCACGGAGACCATGATCGAGTAGTCCTCGACCTCGCCAAACGAGGTCGTCCCACATGGATCCGGGCTCGAATTGTTGTAGTCAAGACGAATTCGCATCCGAAGACGAGTGTCCATCAGGGCGCCGACAGGAGAGGTGATATCCGTCACGTAGGGCCCCTGCCCGAAGGCCGAGACGAAGGCGGCGCCGTCGTCGGAAAAATCACCATCGGCGTTCCAATCGATCCACACGGCACCGACGTCGGCGTTGTAGGGGTGACCGATGGTAATGGTCAACTCCGTCGCCACTCCGGGCTCGATCATCATCAGAAGACTGGGATCGGTAGAGTAATTGGAGTAGTGGTCACCCGTGGTCGAATTGGTGACACCGGCAAAATCCACGGTGGCGATGTACTCGCTGCCACCACTGCCACTGGCCTGGCAATAGACACCCATCGTATTCCTCACGACCTTCGTCAAGGTGTCGTTGGCCGAATTCCCGTCACCGGCCATCAGAGAATCCACAACGAAGGTGTAGGTCAGCCCTGGGGTCGAAAGATCGGCCTGCTGATCGAAGGTCACATCGACAAAGGCGCCGGGAGCGATCGAGGCCACAATGTTCTTCGTGAAGGGTCCCGTAACCCCACTCCCATCGTCAATCGTGTACTGGATATCGAAGCCGCTCTCGGCCTCGCTCCCATTATTGGCTATTCTGACCGTCACATTCTCGCTCGAGGTCAAACCGTCTCCCGAAACCGGAGACACGAGGGAACGGACACTGATGTCATGGGTGAACTGGGACGCATCTGAGATTTCATATCCAAAGACGACTTCGTTGTCCGGAAAGTGATCGATCATCCCCAGTAACACCAGCTTGCCGTCATTGTTGATATAGGAATTGCACCCCGACGCGACGGGGTTCGTCGAACCTCCGGGAATATCGGTTGCAACATGAAGAACCCCGGAATACGTCTGAGAGTTGATGTCGAATTTATAGAATTCACGGTTCGAGCTGCCGCTCTGAATGAAGAGGTAGAGACACGGATTGGCGGGATCCGTGATGTTGTCGTATGCGGATCCGGCGATTCCTCCCGGAGGAACGGTCTTGGCAATGATCTCGTTCCCGTCCATGTCGACCGCAGCCAACTCCTGCCAATAGCCGACCCAGAATCCACCATTCCCACCGTCCAGTTCAGGATCGTATGAGATATGTCCGATGGCCACAAAGGTCGATGCCGTGACGGTGATCGTCCGAACCAGGGAGTGGTTCTCCAGATCCAGGACATAGATCCCGCTGCTGGTATTGCCCTCGGCACCGTAGAAGTACGTGCCGTCATAGGTCATGCACCCAACCTGGGGCACACCGGAAATCGAAAACTCCTCGACAAAGGTCCCGTCCATCTCGAACTTCCGAAAGAGCTCGCCACTGAACGAGGATGTGAAGATGAAGTCCCCGTTGGTGGCGACCCCACCCTGCGACGACGATGTTGTCGAGAAACTGAAGAGAATGTCCCACATCGCACGGTCACCGGCCTGTACCGAAACGACCGAACCCATGACAAGGACCGCCATCATTGCCGCCAACACCGTCTTCTTCATGCCGCGCCTCCTGGATACCACTGAGAATCGCTTATCTCAGACGCCAGTATTGCGAGGCCCAGGGGGACCCTCTAGCCCACATGTGCCGACGAGGCGCTCTTATGTGCCAATCGTTGGATTTCCCTCATACTCCGACGGCAGAACCCCGTACTGCTCCCGAAAACTGCGGGCGAAGTATGAGAGGCTTCGGAACCCAACGGCATAGGCCACCCCAGTGACATAGTCATGACCGCCGGCCAAGAGTTCCGCAGCCCGCATCAGCCGATGCTGCCGAATGAACGCGGTCGCAGTCATCCCGGTCAGGGTCTTCAACTTGCGATGCAACTGGGAACGGCTGGTATCAATCTCACGACACAGATCCTCGACCCGAAGGAGGGGATCATCCAGGTTGTGGTCGACGGCCTGCCGAAGGCGTCGCAGGTATCTCTCGTCCGACGTTTCCCCGGGGAGGACGGGACGTTCAACCTCCAGGATCAGCCGGGTGAGTCTCTCCGAAAGCCTCCACTGCCGTTCCAATAAGTTACGGATTCGAACTCGCAGTTCTTCGGCATCGAAGGGCTTGGACAGGTATTCGACGGCGCCGGCCTGAAGGCCTTCTCTTCGGCTCTGGCTGTCTGCCAACGCAGTCAACAGAATGACCGGGATATGGCTTGTCGAAGTCGTCGCTGCAAGGCGTCGACACAGATCGAAACCGTCCATGCCGGGCATCATCACATCGCTGACGATCAGGTCCGGGCTTTCGGACACGGCCAACGGCAGTGCCTGCTCGCCGTCCGGCGCTTCGATCAGCCGATAGGTCGATGCCAACACGTCTCGCATGTAGGCCCTCATGTCCGGATGGTCCTCGACGAGAAGCAAGAGGGGACGCATCATCACGGTGTCGCCTTCTTCCTCCTCAGTTATTTCGGAGGCTCGCTCGACCGTTCTGACCTTCCGCAAGGGCTCTCGACCGCTTTGAAGTAGTTCCCGCTCCCCCAAGGGGTCTCTCCGGCGCCCATCAACCGGTTCTTCCGCCAGGCACGGAAGTCTCGCAATGAACTTCGTCCCTGCTGTCTTGGAGCTTTCAACCGTCACACTGCCACCGATCACCTCGAGCAGTTCCTTGACCAGGGCAAGACCGATACCGCTGCCCTCGAGATTCGACCCTTGGGTGTGCATCTGGTGAAATCGTTCGAAGACCCGATCCATCTGGTCGGAAGGAATGAAGGAACCGCTATTGGCAACGGAAACAATCAGGGTCCTGGCCCTGATCGCCCCTTCGGCATCGGCTCCAGGGGCCGCCCGGACTCGCGCCGTTCCCTCGGCTACCACCCATTTCACACTCTGATCCCACACAGCCGTGACCCTGACGTCACCACCGGAGGGGGTGTATTTGAGAGCATTCCCCAGGAGATTCCCAACGACCTTGTCCAATACATCGGGTTCGATCCAAACCGTCATCGGCTGATCCGAAATATCCATAACCAGGGTGATATCACGCAGCAAAGCCAATGGATCAAAGGTCGAAACCAGCCGCCTCAATGCCCCGAGGTCCTCATCGCGCTGCCACTCCAGAGGCAACTTGCCGGCATCCAACCGAGAGAGGTCCAGCAGTTGATCCAGGAGGCGACCCAGGCGCTCGGCATTTCGGACCACCATCGCGACGACCTCACGGTCGGCCCCATTCAACGAAGCGAAGAGGCGTTCCAGTTGGCCCCGAATGATGGTCAGCGGCGTCCTGATCTCGTGGGAAATATTGGCAAACAGCCGCGATTTGAGTTCGTCCAGTTCCTGCAACTGCCTGGCGCCCTCCTGCTGGAGACGGAGTTCGTCACGCATTCGCTGGCGGGTCAGGAGGAGTCGATGCCCCGTCCAGAGGAGAATACACATGGCGAGAACGTACAGACCGATGGCCCATGCCGTTCGCCACCAGGGCGGACGGATGACGATGCGAAGTGACGCCCCGTCCTCGTTCCAGAGTCCATCCATGTTGCTGCCCTGGACCCGGAACAGGTAGGACCCCGGGTCCAGGTTGGTGTAGACCGCTTTATGTCCCGGGCCGGAATCCCTCCATGAAGAATCGTAGGGTACCAATCGGTAGCGGTAGCGATTCTTCCCTGGCCTTGCAAAATCCAGGGCCGAAAAGGTCAGGGACAGATCGTTCTGTTGGGCGCCGAGAACCAGTTCGTCAGCGAGAAAGGGGGGGTGTTGCAGGGGTGATTCGCCTCCAACGGCCAATGGCCGATCGGCAACAGCCACCCCGGTGATGACCACCGGCGGAACGAAGGCGCATGGCTGGGCTCGAGCGGGGTCAAAGAAGACCAGGCCCCTGTTGGCGCCAAAGACCATCCTTCCGTCACTGAGCCGACAGTGGGCATAGTAGATCTGATCGGAATGCAGTCCGTCGGCCGAGTCAAAGATCCCGACCCTGCCGCTCTCGGGATCCAACCATGCCAGACCTCTTCCCGTAGACAACCACAGTCGCCCCCGCTCGTCTTCCAGGACACCCGCAATCATGTCGTTGGGGAGGCCCTTCAGACTGTCAAAGACCGCCACCACTCCCTCTTCGGGATCAATCTGGAATAGACCGGCCAGGGTCGCAAGCCAGATTCTCCCTCGCGAGTCCTCAAGAATATCGACAACCGTCGAGAGGCCCAATGCGGGATCATAGAAATGCCGAAAACTACCGGATGATGGTTCGAACAGGTCAACCCCTCGTGAATCGGTCCCAATCCAGACACGCCCCAGGTGGTCCTGGTCAAGGGCGATAATGATGTCCTGACTGAGGCTCCCTGGAACTGAAGGATCGTTGGTGAACTGGATAAGGCGGCCGGTCGACCGGTCTCGGCGATACAGTCCGCGACCGATCGTACCGATCCACACGTCCCCCGCCGCATCGGTCAGAAGACATCTGATCGAGGTCGAATCCACGGAAATCTCCGTGTCAGCTTCCCGTGAACGGGCCTCAAACTCTCTACTCCCGGAATCGAAATGCCAGAGACCACGATCCGTCCCGAGCCAGAGTCCACCATCCGGATCGTCACTGATCGCCTGCACCGCTCTCGGTCCTCCGGGACCGATATCAGGCAGCGGGAACCTCGTGAAACCGCAATTCCTGTCGGCATGGCGGTTGAGACACGCCCTCATGCCCCCACTTCCCGAGATGCTGCTGCCCGCCCAAAGGACACCCTTCAGGTCCTGATGCAGGGGAACAACCGTCTCATCGGAAAGACCTGCCGCATCAACACTCTCCCTTCGACAGATATCGAAGATCTGCCTGTCGGGAACCAGTTTGTTGAGCCCCGTATGCCATGACCCTGCCCAGACGACACCCCCTCGATCCACCAGAACACTCAGTATTGGACCAATGGTCAACGAATTCGATCGCTGTGGATCATTGGAAAATCGCCTGAAGACCTCAAGGGTCGGATCAAAGAAGTAGAGGCCCTGAAACGAACTCAACCACAGGCGACCCCTCCGGTCCTCGACCACGTCACCGAGGTGGTTGACAAGATTCCCTGTGGCGCCCGGCGCCGGACGAAACACCGTGAATCGACGGGCGCCGGCCTCCCAACGACCGAGTCCATCGTCAGTCGTCACCCAAATCTGACCGCCGGCATCACGGAATATCTGGTTGACGTCGGCCTTGGGGAGGCTCCCGGATATTCCCGCTGCATCTGCAGATCCCTCAATCCTGTGTCCCGCATCGTCGATCACCAGGATTCCACTTTCGGTCGTTCCAACCCAAAGAGTCCCCGAGTCGACTGCCTGCACCGAAGTGACAACGTCACCGGGAGAGAGGCCGCCCGCAGTTCCCGGCCTGAGGAAGGGCGAGATGGTCCCGTTCCGGGGCTCGATGCGGGCAATTCCGTATTGGGCCAACGCCACCCAGATCCGGCCCGCGGCATCCTCGCAGATATCCCACACCGGGGGGGAACCTTCATCCCCATCCTCCCCAAATGCCACAGGATAGGCGCTGAACACCCCGGTGCTCCGGTCAAGACGCCACAGGCCCATGAGGAAGGTTCCGATCCAGAGATCACCGGCCCGGTCCTCATACAGGCTTTCGATGATCCGCCCTCCAAATCCTCCGGACTCGGCGCCCAATCGGCGGTACTGGACCATCTCGGATCCATCGAAACGAACCAGTCCGTTCTGGGTCCCTATCCAGAGGAAACCGAAACGATCCTGCACCATGGCCCGAACCGAATTCCCCGGCAATCCCTCGTCGACCGTCAGGTGCTCGAAGAATGCCTCCCCGATATCGAGGGCTCTGGAGTCGGAGTCCAACTGGAGCTCACTCTCCTTGCCTGCATTCACCTGGAGATCAAACGCCTCCGTCGTTCGACCACTCGCCGGAACAAGGACCGCCAGGACAAGAATCAACCAGGGCATCGCCATCGTTGAACACCGCCCGCGTTCCTCAAAAGAAAAAAGGGCTGACGAACAGTAAGTGGAAAACAACCTCATTTGGGTTCAACCAGCACAAGGGCGATTGTCCCCTCGCTTGCCTTCTGATTCAACCTGCAGTCGACCGCTCGTTCCACATGACCATCAGGGACATAACGACGAAGGTCAATCCAAAAACGGCAGCGGGCCCGGAGATCAGAACCGGAAGATCGGCCAACCCGCCGGCAAGAGAAGCGGGCTTCAACACCGAGACCAGTCCCCAAAGTCCAGGCTCGAAAAGAAATGCCACAACAACGGCACAAAGAAGGGCCAATCTCCGGGTCCAGGTGATCACCCGGGTTGCCGCCAATGATCGTTCCTGGCGAGCCGTCAGGCGGGACCGGATCCAGATCATCCGAGGATCCGGCAAGGGTATGTCATCACCCATCAGGACTCCGACATCCTCAGCCAGTGCAGCCACGACCACTGCAGTCTCTGCACAGATAAGGCACGAGGCCGCGTGGTCTCGGAGGGTCTCCGTCCAATTCCCGCCCCGCGCGGCTGCAGCTATTTCGGCTTCATACCGGCATCCGCTCATCTGTCACTTCCTCTCTGCCCATTTCTCTGACCAAACTCCGGCTGCAGACCCATGCTCCTCAGTCGCTGGGCCATCCGATGTCTGGCCCTCGACAGCATCGACTTCAGACTTGCCGTCTTCAGACCCATGGCCTCGGCAATCTCCTGATGACTGGAGCCCTCGACGTAGGCCAGCCACAGCATCTGCCGATCTCGAGGCGCAAGACCGCTCATCGCCTGGGCTACATCCGAGCGAGTCTCGACGGCATCCTGCAGGCCCGGTTCGCCTGGAAGATCCTGCGGCAGCTCATACTCCGACCGTCGGCGCCTGAAATGATCCCGAACGAGATTGGTGGCGATCCGAAAGAGGTAGGCCCTTCGGTGGTCCTCGTCGTCCGTCTTCAGGCCCGATCTAAGAAGGCGAAGGTAGGCTTCCTGCATCAAATCATCGGCCAAAGCCAGATCGCCCAGACTCCGGATCAGATAGGCTCGCAGCCGCCGAGCGGTTCTAGAGTAGAAGACGGAAAACACGGCCTCATCCATCACGACCGATGCTAACCCGGCTTGAGTAACAGAAACACCCGAGGCGACCGTGGCCATCGAAATCATCTCAATTTTTCGGAATTCAGCCTACAGGCCCAGATCGGCAGACGACGACTCCGCACCACCGTTGATCAGACCCCAAGTCTTCGACAACCAGTAGGCCACTGCGCCGGAGAGCAGGAAACCCCCACCGACACATGCACCCAGGACTCCCACGATGGTGAACCCCTGAACGGCTTCCGGCATCACTCCACGAACCAGAAAGAATCCCACACCGATTGCGCAGAGAACCACACCCATCTGGACCGAAGACAGGACCCGCATTCTTGGATGGGTCGGACCGGTCGAGGCTGTCTCAAGAAGCCTTCGACCCGCCTCGCTTTCGAGGTAGTGCAAGGCCTCGGGCGCCGTTCCAAACTTGTCGATTACCTTGTTCTGCAACTCGAACATCATTGTCGCCATACGTCGTTGTCTGAGAAAATCCAGGAGTGTCTTGAACATCCAGGCCGTCCCACCGAAAAACACCGGCAGGGTCACCATCATTGCCACCGCTTCCATTACGTCCATCTCAGCCTCCATTTCACTGATGACAACGCAACGCCTATGGTTTGGTTAGCAGGGGTGTTCTCATTGCGAGTCCCCTTCGGAACGGATACCCTGGCATCTCGAAGGGAGAAACCACCATGGGTCTCAAGGAAGACTTTGAAAGTGCCGTGATCAGGTCCAAGCAACTGCCCGAGAAGCCTGGCAACGATGTCCTGCTCAAACTCTACAGCCTCTTCAAACAGGGGACGGAGGGCGACGTTTCGGGTGACGAACCAGGAATGTTCGACTTCGTGGCCAAGGCCAAGTATGCCGCCTGGGAAGAATGCCGGGGCATCAGTTCGGAAGATGCGATGCAGCAGTATATTGATCTGGTGACAAGTCTCGAAAGTTAGTTTTGGAGCGGAATCGTGGGAGCCGGACCTGCCTCGTCGATCAGGAGTCTCTTGAGCATCCCTAAATCCATTGGCCGAGCAAGAAAGAATCCCTGAACTCCGCCGCATCCCAGCCCCTGCAGGGTTTGAAGCTGGGAAGCAAACTCGACACCCTCGGCGACGACCTGCAAGTCCAGCCCTTGGCCCATCCGAATGATTGATTCCACAAGCTGGCGCCCGTTTGGATCAGTCGTCATGCCCTCGATGAACGAGCAATCAATCTTCAAACAATCGACCGGATACCGCCGCAGATGGCTGAGAGACGAGAAACCCGTTCCAAAATCATCGAGTGCCAACCGCGTACCAAGGGCATGAAGACCGGCAAACACCTTCGCCGTGATCTCGGTGTCCCTGAGGATCGAGCCTTCGGTTATTTCCAAACAGAGATTGGATGCGGGAAGGGAACACCCCTCCAGAACTCGG
>CAYSHZ010000119.1:0-10300 GCA_964430905.1 uncultured Thermoanaerobaculia bacterium
CCCCCCAAGTCCTTGTTTTTCAGTACTTCAGGAATTCTTCAGAAGATCTTCAGGTTCTTTCCAAGACTCTATTCGTCCAGGGAGTCATTGTGTCGATGCGGCAACCAGCTGCAGGAGGAACATAATGACCCGAAGCCTGACCACCCTCGCCATGACATGCCTGATCGCCCTCTCGGCGGCAACCGTGCCGGCCCTCGACCATCGAGTTGTTACGGCCGATAATTTCCCCGTCATGGACCCGATCTTGCTGTCCGCCGATGACGGCATCCACCACTATTCCGTCACGGGACACTATGACAACCCGGGCTGGGGATTCGTACTCAACGTCAGCGAGGACGGCGGATGGACCTGGACCGAGACCTACAACAACTACCAGGGCCAGGATCACTTCCACTTTGATGCGGTTTTCGGCAATGGCTCCGTGTACGTCGCCCGGATCGACAGTTGGGATGGCGCCTCCGGCGAGGAATACGAACTGCTGGTTCAACGTTTCGACATCAATGGTGTCAGAGATACGACATTCGGGGGCACAGGGACGGTGTCGATTTCGGGGCAGACGACATCCGTCCTCGCCGACGTATCCCTGATTGCCAACGGCGGATACCTCGAAGTCTTCTGGATCAAGGACTCAACCCTTCAGCACTCCTACTTCTCGATCTCCGGCGGCAGCACGCAAGTCACCCATTCCTCACTTCCGGCGACCACCGCGATTGGATCCCTCGACGCCGTTGCAATGAGCGGTCATCCGACAGATTTCTTCGCCGCATTCAAGGATGGTTCGGGGGAACTGAAAGGGTGGCGTTGGGAACTCGGTATCGGCGCCGCCACCATCGACATCACGCCGGACGAGGATCTCTTCCCGGAATGGGAAACCATCACCGTCTCCAGTTATGGCGACCGGGTCTCGGTGGTCACCGCCAATCCATACGACTCCAATCCGACAAAGGTCTACGAGATGTGGAGCGATGACGACGCGATCAACTGGCACCAGGACCTTCTGGCCCTGGGATGGGACGGTGTTGGCATCCACATGCGGTATCCCACGGTCACCGTCGGCTCGGACCAGACCGTCGTTACCTTCATGGTCAAGGATGACGATGCGGGCACCGAGGAGTGGGGTTGGGTCGAACGCCAGCATGGCGAACACTGGAGCCCATCCCCGATTATTTTCACGCACGATACCGACTTTGTCGGATCCACAATGGGCTTGAATTGGTCACCCGAGGGCGGCTTCATGGCCTCCTATTTCTCCAAGAATCCCATCGCCAATCTGGTCTACTTCGTCAAGATGCCCCAGCTGATGCGAACCGGATTCGAAGATGGAGACCTCGGTCAGTGGTCGTCAGTCTCCGGAAACTGAAAATGAGAGAAGTGAGGGCGCTCGTATTCGGAATCCTCGTGGCCGTTCCGGCCCTGCAGGAGGCGTGTACGAGGCAGCCCGAGCTTCGAATTCTCAGGAATATGCCGACGGTGGTCGAGGCAGTCGTGGCGCCCGAGACCGGGCGCCTCTTCCCCTCGGCCGCCGGGCCCGGGCATGAAATCGTCATTCCGGAGAATGCCCTCGCCCTCAGTGCAACACTGGCCGAAGTCCGGGCCTCTGTGGCGCCTGAAGAAACGAAGGTCACCGCCACCATCGCCCCCGGGGACAGGGTCGAGGTCCTGGTCAATGATGACAACCCGAGGGGGCTCTGCCTGATCAGGACCGAGGCAAAGACCTACTGCTGGTTGTCAACCCGGAGCCTTGTCATCACCGATGAGAACTGAAGAGGCTCGCGCAGCCAGCCTCCCCCAGCCCCGTCGCTCACACTGGCGCCTAAGATGCACGACATCCGAACGAGCCTCGTCGCTGTGGTCCAGTGTCAGTCGAAGCTCGGCACGCGCAATCTCTGCCTCCATGACCAGGAGCGCCAGACCCGACCTTTCCGCAGCCTGGCGAGCCCGATCCAGGTGAAGAGCTGCCTGCTCATAACGCCCAAGATGGATATTGATTCGACCGGCAACGATGGCGGTCTCGGCCTGGGTCTGCGGTTGCGACTGGTCTTTCTGAAGACTCCGGGCCTCTTCGGCAGATTCAAGAGCCTCTCGCCACCGCCCCGCCTGCCCCCGGGCCTCGGCCTCGATCAGCAGGGCCGTCGCCAGACCCGGGACATCGTCGTCTTCCCGCAGCCGTGCCATCTCGCTCTCGACTGCGGCAAGAACCTCTTCGTGACGACCCTGTCCGAGATGGATTTGAAACATCAGGGCTCGTGAGTTATCCAGTGCGCCCCCTTCACCGGTTCTCTCCCGGAGGGAGATCGCTTTCCCAACCTCACGCTCGGCCTTTTCAAAGTCACCCTTTACACAGTTGATGCCTGCATCAAGGTGAGACACGGCTGCCCGTTGGGAATCATCATCCTGGGTGGACCGAAGGCTTTCCAGCAGGGCTGCGGCCTCCGGCAGATCACCGCTCCGAAGATGGAGCCAGGCCAGGTTGTAGGCGGTGTCGAACCAATTCGAAATCCTGCCCAGGTTCTGCCACATCTCGGCCGAATGCCCAAAATGCCGAACTGCGGCAGGCATATCTCCGGAGTACTCGCAGGCCAATCCCATGCTGTTGAAGAGACCGGCCAGCCGTCTGGTCGCACCCTGGTCTTCGAGAATCGGCAAGGCCTCGAGATAGGTTTCCATACCCTTGACCGGATCGCCGAGATCAACCTGGGCGTCACCTATTCTGACCAGAACTGCCCCTTCGACCTCACGATCTCCAGTTTTTCGGGCGATCTCCAGAACCTCGAGACCGGTTTCGAGCGAACCCTTGACGTCCCCGAGATAGGCCAGAATACCGGTGACCGAGTAGAGCGTCTTTCCCAAATCCTCGAAATCTCCCCAGCCTCGCTGCAAACGGGCGGCCTGCTCAAACAAGGGCAGGGAGATTTCGGGGTTCGGACCATAACTGAGAACCGTCGCCCTTCCCTTGAAGGCCCGAGCCTCACCCCGCCGGTTTCCGATCGAACGGAAGAGTTCCTCGGCCTGTGAGAAATGTTCTTCGGCCTCGGGGAGCTTCTGTTGCGACAGATCGACCCAGCCCAGTCCCAGGGTGGCCGAGGCCAGACGCCCCGTGGCGCCACGGACCGTGGCTGTTGCCACGGCCTCTTCCAGTGATGCCCGCTGCTTCTCCGTCTCTCCCTGAATCTGGTACACCCTGGACAGCTCGAGATGAAGGCGCGGATCGGTGTCGAGAGCCCCACCCAATCGCTTGGCAACCTCGAGAGCCTCGGCACTCCGGCCGTCCCATCTGAGCGCACGAATCAGGGCCAGGGGATACTCGACCTCGTCCCCGGCGACACTCCACAATGAACGGTAGATACGGGCAGCCTCACCCCAGTCTCCGTCAATCTCAAGGGTCAGGGCCTCCAACTGAAGTCTGGTCTCGGCGGGGAGATCAGCGGAGAAATCCAGGGCCGTCCTGGCCTCCAGCCCAGCCGCCGCTTTCAATCCCATCGCCCGGTAGACCTTGGCAAGGGCAATTCTTGCCAGCGCAAATTGAGGATATTGTGCCACCAGAGGAGCCAAGACGGAGACCGCCTCGTTGAGATCACCGTCACGATACCAACCCAGGCCGGTGACGTATCGCGCAAATGCCTCCGGCTGGACCTCGGAGGTCCAGTCGAGCCCCTGATCCGGTTTCTTGCCCCCGCTCAGGTGCTGGGCCAGGTCGGCCCCCGTTTCGCCGGCCAATGCAAAGAGATCACCCTGGGCGTTGATCTTCTTGATCTCCCTATCCTCGACGGCGTCACGGGTGAATACCGTCAACTCCAATTGCAATCCACCGTCCTTGCGACGCAGCAAACGACTCCCGACGGCAACATCACAGGCCAAACGGTCCAGAACGGCGCCACCGTTCCATCCCCCACCGACTGGCGGGTCCCCCGTCAGGTCACGCAGAGCACCGGCCACCTCGTCCGCCGGAATCATGCGGAGACCTCCCGCGCCTCGAAGCCTGAGGAAGAGCAGTTCCGGAACGGCCTCTGACATCCATGCCTCTGTCGATGGCAAACTGGGATCACCAACACAGTTGAGGATCGCAACCGACGTTCGGACACCCCGTTCCGACGACGATTCTCTGTGACCGATCAGCCAACCAACCATACCCAGAACCACGATGCCCACAGCCAACCAGGCGACAGCCTTGGGCCAACGACCAACTGTTGGAGAACTCTCTCCGGGCCGCTCGGCCTCGACCGGCATCTCCCTCTTTTGCGGAGCTGCCGGCACCGACCCTTGACCGGTGTCCTCCTCAACCTCGGCAACAAAACGGTAGCCCTTCCCGTGAACCGTCTTGACCAGGCGCTGGCTCTTTCCGTCATCACCAACGGCCTTCCTTGCCTGCTGAATGGCCTTGAACACCGTTGCCTCGGAAGCGAAATCAATGTCCCAGACGGAGTCGAGGAGTTCCTCTTTCGAGACAACCCGATGGCGCTCCTGAATCAAGAAGATCAGCGTCTCGAGGACTCTCGACTCGACGCCGACCTCGACCCCATTTCGCACAAGGGTGAAGGCTTCAGTATCCAGCACGAAGTCGTCAAATATGAATTTCATTAATTCAACGGGCTTCCACACGGGCCAGAATCGCCGCAACATCGGCGTCTGCAATCCTGCGAATCCTGGGAATTTTCACTCTGAATCCATTTTCGGTTCGCCGGGTACCAAGAAAGACCCAGGCCGGCTGCCCCTCTACGGTCAGTTCCAGCCCCTGACCTGCAGCCGAATTGCCGATCAGAACATTGCCGTTGGCAAGCTTCTGGCACGAACCCATGACCCGCGAGAAGAAGTCCGTTTTCTTGGGAGTCGTGTACTTTCGAACGATCGTGCCCGAGAGAGGATCAACCTCGATCACTCTGGACCACCTCCGCGTCAGCCCATTGTCAAAGATCAGTAAATTCCCGTTGGACAGAACTGTGGCGGCATGCGGACCGGAGAGCTCTCCAGGTCCCCAGTACCAAACCAGTTGACGGGTCCGCCAGTTGATCACCATGACCGCATCCTGGTGTCTCGAGGTGATCAAGATATTGTCGCGCCCATACAGAGGATGCCGATCGACGAGCTGTTCGTGTCGCATCCACTCAGCGGCGTTGCAGTGAAAGAGATCAATCCACTCCTCGCCATTTTTCTTGGCGCGGCCGGCCATCTGGATGGGAAAACGGAGTTCGGATGACGCCAGGACGTCGTAGAGCGACAGGGTCTCGACAACCCTTCCATCCTTGTCCAACAGTGTCAGGACATCGTCCCAAACCTCGACGTCCGGGTCGATCTCTTCGATCCGGCGGCGCTGCATCATCAGGCTGAGCCACCGGCCGTCAGGCGTCTCCTCGATATCGTGGTGAACGTTGAGCCGCCTCCGCCAACGGACACTCCCGTCCCACCCGAGTCTCAAGAGGAACCGTCCCTCCATTTGCTCGGCAACCGGCTGGTCCTTGGTCGAATGCGTCCCGACGACCAGGAGGTCACCATCAGGCAGGAGTTGGGCCTGCTCCCACCGGCGGCACTCCCCATCTCCCCAGCTCTGAACGACCGTGCCGTCCAGCCTGATCAAATCGCAGGCGCATGCTCCGGCATAGACGACGAGGGTGTATCCGGGCTGTGCCTCCTCGTGCTCCCAGAGAACCGTCCCCTCACCGGGAATCTGCTCAGGCTCCTCCGAAGAATCCAAATACCCCAGGGCACGGAGGCGATCGAGATCCTCGTCGCCATGATTCTGCACTCCCGGCTCAATTGTTTGAGAGGAGGGTTGCTCTATCGATGCCTCGTCAGCATCCTGGTGTCCCTGCTCCGCACCGCAGCCGCCAAGACCCAGGCAGCACCAACAAACCACGACTCCAGGCAGCAGTCCTCCCCGAAGGAAGATCATCAATGCGGTCGTTCTCAATCCCAGTTTTGCCACGCGGCTAGGATACCAGCCCAATTTGAATTCGGGCAGACGTCCCTCCGGCTTCGGAGTCTCAACAGCAACCGCCGTTGTATCATCGCCGAATGTCCGTGAATGACTGGCGCCCAACGGCTTCGAATACCAACCTCAGACTCCGGGCCGAAATCCTTGCCCGGATCCGGGCGTTCTTCGCATCTCGGGAAATCCTCGAAGTAGAAACCCCGTTGATGTCTCGTGCCACCGTGACCGACCTTCATCTCCATACCCTGTCAACCCGGGCCGACATCCCCGCTCTCGGTGAGAACATTCCTCTGCATCTCCAGACTTCGCCGGAGTTCGCGATGAAGCGATTGCTGGCCTCGGGCGCCGGTCCGATCTACCAGATCTGCAAGGCCTTCAGGGACCTGGAATCCGGGCGTCTTCACAATCCAGAATTCACGATGTTGGAGTGGTACCGCCCCGGATGGGACCACCTGAGACTGATGGACGAGGTCGGGGACCTGCTCGGGGAGATTCTCGGTACACCCCCGCCGATCCTCCGGACCTATGGCGAAGTCTTCACGACGGAACTGGGGGTCGATCCCCACAACGACGATGCCGAGACCCTGAGACGACAAGCCCTCAAGCACGGCCTGGACCCGATCGATGGTCTCGACCGTGAAGGTTGGCTCAGCCTGATGATGACCCAATGCCTCGAACCCTCCCTCGGACGCGGCGCACCGGCCATCGTGTTCGATTACCCGGCCGACCAGGCGGCGCTGGCTCGAATCCGCGACGACGATCCCCCAGTCGCCGAGCGTTTCGAAGTCTATGTCGAAGGAATCGAACTGGCCAACGGTTACCACGAACTGAAAGATGCCGAGGAACAACGGCGCCGCTTCGAACACGACCTCGAGATACGGAAATCACGCGGCCTGGGGCTACCTCCCATCGATCACCGATTGATCGCCGCCCTCGATCACGGCCTGCCCGACTGTGCCGGAGTCGCCCTTGGCATCGACCGCCTCGTCATGCTGGCCGCCGGTGCATCCCGCCTCGACGAGGTCATCGCCTTCCCGACCGAGAGGGCGTGAGTCTCCCAGGTCTCCCGGTCCGCCCCGCAGCCTGACGACGAAAGGCGAAAAAGACCCGTTTCCGGCCGGGAACCTCAGATGTGGACTGCAGAGTTCCCTACGACCGACTCCAGATCCGCGACGGTTTTGGGGATGCCGGGGCCCAGGACCCGGGCGCCGTCGTCTGTGATCAGGACGTCGTCCTCGATTCGAATACCGCCGAAGCCTTCATAGCCCTCCAGCCGGTCGTAGCGGATGAACTCGCTGTGCCGCCCCGCCGAACGCCATTGATCAATCAGGGCCGGCACGAAGTAGATCCCCGGCTCGATCGTAATGACAAATCCCGGCTGGAGTTTCTTGGCCAGGCGCAGGAAGGCCAGACCGAACTGCTCGGACCGGCTTTCTCCCTCGTCGTAGCCCACCAGATCACCGAGATCCTCCATGTCATGCACGTCCTGGCCCAGCATATGACCCAATCCATGCGGAAAAAACAAGGCATGGGCGCCGGCCTCGACGGCGGACTGCGGATCACCCTGCATCAGACCCAGATCAACCAGGCCCTGTGCCGCCGTCAGCGCGGCCAGCATATGGAGTTCCCGGTTGGTCTTCTCGGGCGAGGCGGCCTCGATGGCCGCCATCTGCATTGCGAGAACAATCTCATAGACATCCCGCTGCCTTTGAGTGAACCTACCGCTGACCGGGAAGGTGCGCGTGATATCCGATGCGTACCAGCGGGCACTGTCAGCACCGCTGTCGACCAGCAGGAGATCCCCCTCGGCTACGGTGTTGGCGTAGGACGTATTGTGCAGGACCTCGCCCCTCACGCTGACGATCGGATTGAAACTCTGCTGCCGATCATGAGCCAGGGCAACCCCCTGGAGTACCGCAGCCAGTTCGGCCTCGGTCTTGCCGGGCCGGGTGGCGGCCATGATCGCGCGGTAGGCTTCTGCCGTCACCGCGAGCGCGTTTTCGATCTCGGCGATCTCGTCCCTGGTCTTGACTGAGCGCTGTGCAACCACGGCCTTGATCAGGGCCTGTGACACGCCCCCGTCCACAACTCTTGGATCCACACCCAGAATCTCGGCCAGCTCAAATCGCCTCTCGGCCCGGTATGGCGGCAGATAGTGGATTTCCTGCCCCTTCGAAAGAAGGCCGGCGACAACCTCACCCAGCGTCTTTCGCAGACCCGTGGCTGCAAATCCCGATGCCGTCGCATGGTCCGCCAGAACCGCATGGGGACCGTGCCAGACCAGATCGTCCGGATGTTCCTCCCGGCCGAAGAGGATCTCCTCGCCGTCGGGCATGAGCAACGCGGCCATCTCGGCCTCGTTGACTCCAACGTAGTAGAGGAAGTGGGAATCCTGCCTGAAGGGATAGACATTGTCGGCATAGTTCTTTGGGGCCTCGGCGTTGGCCAAAATCAAGATCGCACCGGTGGGGAGGGCCTCCCTCAGGGTCCTGCGGCGCGCGGCAAAGGTCTGTGCGTTCATGTCGTTTTCCTCCAGGCGACGAGTATCCCACGGGAAATACCTTTCGTGGGAGAATGGCGCGATGGCCACGGTACTCCTCTACCAACCCCGATGTGTTTTCTACACCATGCCCCTGGCACTGATTGCCGTCGGTTCCGGACTGAAAGATATGGGAATCGACACGATCATCGTCGATGGCCGACTGGAGAAGGATCCAGAGGCCGTCCTCGCTACCCACCTTGACGATAACCTCTGCCTGGGGATCTCCGTTTTGACCGGCGCCGACATTCGGGATGCGCTCAGAATCGGGAAAATGGCCAAGAGACTCCGACCGGACCTCCCCGTCGTCTGGGGTGGCTGGCATCCATCGCTCTTCCCCAGGGAGATCCTTGCCGAAGCATCCGAGGTCGACGTGGTCGTTCGAGCCCAGGGGGAGACGGCCCTTCGGGAACTCGTCGAGGCGTGGAGGGATGGCCGTCCGCTGGACTCCATTGCGGGGATTGCCTTCCGGGACGGTGATGAAATCGTCGAGACTGCGCCGAGGCCGATGGAGGCAATGGACGGTCTTCCCGCAGCCAACTACTCCCTGATACCGATCCGAAGGTATTTCGAACTCAAGAAACAACGACAGCTGGACTTTGTCACTTCGACCGGGTGCCGCTACCGATGTCGCTTCTGCGCCGACCCCTTCGTCTTCAAGCGCGGCTGGACCGGGCTCTCCGCCGACCGGGTCGTCGAACGCGTGAGCGCACTGGTGGCAGATTCCGGCGCCATCGATGTCAATTTCCAGGACGAGACCTTCTTCACTGACCGCCAACGAACACTCGACATCGCCCAGGGCTTCATCAAGCGGGACCTTGGATTCACCTGGGCGGCCACCATGCGTGCCGATCAGGGCTGTCGCTTGACCGCCGATGACTGGGACCTTCTCAAACGTTCCGGGCTGAGAAAGCTCTTGATCGGAGTCGAGGCCGGTTCCGAACGCATGCTGAAAAGACTGGGCAAGGACATCACGCTGGAGCAGATTGAAGAGGTTGCCCAACGGTGCCGGGAAACCGACATCTCGGCAACCTACCCCTTCATCTACGGCCTGCCCGGAGAGACTCCGGAGGACCTCCAGGCCTCCCTGCAACTGGCCCAGCTCCTCACGAGAATGCACTGGAGCAACACGACACCGTTTTTCTGCTACAAGCCGTACCCAGGGTCCGCCTTGACCGACGAGATTGTGGCCGACGGCCATATCCTGCCGAAATCCCTCGAGGGTTGGGCCCAATTTGACTATGTGACGACGACCAGCCCCTGGGTTGATGAAGAAACCGAGAGAAACGTTCGTCGTTTTGCCTTTTTCAACCAGCTCGGCTGGAGCCGACCCCGACGTTTGGCCGCCCCCCTCCAGGCCCTGGCCCGCTGGCGCTGCCGGCGATCATTCTTTGCCTTCCCTCTCGAAAAGGTCATGATCGAGGCCGTTATGCCGTCCGATCCCCTGGTGTAGGCGGTTCCCGTCCGGAAAAGGGTCCTTTTCGCAATTTTGTCGTCAGACGGCGGGTTTGCTTGTGCGACGTACGGCCCACGCTGGCCCGTTCCGGGCCTTCGCCTTCGGCGATGCCGCCCTGTCGGGCGGTGCACGATGTCCCTAAGTACGACTCCGCGCAAAGAATGTCTTCCTCGAACTTATCAAAAAATACCTCATTTCCGCCTCGGGAACTACGCGGTTCCCGTCCGGAAAAGGGTCTTTTTCGCCCTCCGTCGCGAGGCACGGAAGACGGAGTAGATCACCGGTGAGAAGGTCGTGTATACATTCGGCCCTATTCCTCGCCATCCGAGCGGTTGTCCGGTCTTCTTCCGGTGAGCGTGTGCTCTGCACCCTCTTCATC
>CAYSHZ010000120.1:0-10300 GCA_964430905.1 uncultured Thermoanaerobaculia bacterium
TCTTTCTCCATTCACGTCGGTCTCCCGACACGGTTTATTGATACTGACTCCTTTTGTTTCGCTGACTCGAAAGGTTACTGGTGAGAACATCGGGTTAGATCGCCTGTCTGCGAAGGCGCAGGGCGTTGGCTATCACCGAAACCGAGCTGAAGCTCATCGCGGCCGCCGCCAACATCGGTGACAGCAGCAGTCCGGAAAAGGGATAGAGCAGACCGGCCGCAATCGGAATTCCAACCGCGTTGTAGCCGAAGGCGAAGAAGAGGTTCTGTCTGATGTTGGCCATGGTGGCTCGACTCAATGCCCGTGCGCGGACGATCCCTCTCAGGTCACCCTTGATCAGGGTTACTCCGGCACTTTCCATTGCAACGTCCGTCCCGGTGCCCATCGCGATACCAACATCTGCCTGGGCCAGGGCGGGTGCGTCGTTGATGCCGTCTCCGGCCATGGCGACAACCCGCCCCTCTTTCTGGAGCTTCGATACGGCGGCCGCCTTTTCGTCCGGCATCACCTCGGCAACGATGTCGTCGATATGCAGTTTTCCGCCGATTGCCTCGGCCGTGGTCCGGCTGTCACCTGTCAGCATGACGATGGTCAGACCCTCGGCATGAAGGGCGTCGATGGCTTCGGCGGTTGTTTCCTTGATTGGGTCCATGACGCCGAGAATTCCGGAGACGACTCCGTCGACCGCCACAAACATCACGGTTTGGCCCTCGGATCGCAGTTTTTCTGCAACGGCTGGAATGGACTCGGAGAGTGCGGCACGGTCATCGACCAGTCCGCGGTTTCCGACCGCGACCGAGAGGCCCTCAACCTTCCCGACAATCCCCTGCCCCGTTATGCTTTCGAAGGTCTCAACCGGACTCAAGGTGACTCCACGCTCGTGTGCCCCGGCGATGATTGCTGCAGCGAGGGGATGCTCACTGTTTTTTTCGAGGGAGGCTGCAAGTCTGAGAAGATCACTGTCGCTTCGTCCATTTGTCGATGACACCGTGACCAATCGGGGGCGGCCTTCGGTCAGGGTGCCGGTCTTATCGACCACCAACGTGTCAACCTTGCGCAGCACCTCGATCGCTTCGGCGTTCTTGAACAGTACGCCGATTCCGGCGCCTTTGCCGGTGGCCACCATGATCGACATGGGGGTCGCCAGACCGAGGGCACAGGGGCAGGCGATGATCAACACGGCGACTGCGTTGATCAGGGCATGGGCCATGCGTGGTTCAGGGCCCCACAGTGCCCAAATAGCGAATGTCAGCACGGCGGAGACAACGACGGCCGGGACAAAATAGCCCGAGACGACATCGACCAGCTTTTGAATGGGCGCCCGGCTTCGCTGGGCATCGGCAACCATCTGAACGATGCGGGCAAGCAACGTGTCGGCGCCCACCTTTTCGGTGCGAATAATCAGGGCGCCAGTCGTGTTCAGCGTGGCGCCGATGACGGTGTCGCCTTCTCGTTTCGAGACGGGGAGGGGTTCCCCCGTCACCATGGACTCGTCAACCGATGTTGATCCTTCGAGAACCGTTCCATCGACCGGGATCTTTTCTCCGGGGCGGACCCGAAGCCGATCGCCGACCTCGACGTCGGAGAGGGGGATATCCTCGTCGTTTCCCGCTGCATCGATACGCCGTGCAGTCTTCGGCGCAAGACCGAGCAGGGCACGAATCGTGGCGCCCGTCCGGCTTCTGGCCTTCAATTCGAGCACCTGCCCCAAGAGAACCAGGGTCACAATGACGGCGGCAGCCTCAAAATATACTGCGACCCCCCCGTCGGCGCCCCGAAAGGAGGGCGGAAAAATCGACGGAAAGAATGTCGCAACCAGACTATAGATGTATGCGACGCCGGTTCCCAGACCGATCAGGGTGAACATGTTCAGGGATCGATTGACGACGGATTGCCAACCCCTGACGAAGAAAGGCCATCCGCCCCACAGAACGACCGGTGTTGCCAGGAACAACTGAATAAGAACCAGGGTCCTCTTGGGAAAATCAATCCCGGGAATCAATTCACCCATGGCCAACACGAAGACCGGAATCGAGAGCAGAAGACTGACCCGAAATCTTCGGTTCATGTCCGTCAGTTCGGTATCGTCTTCATCACCGACGGGAACACCCCTGGCTTCAAGTGCCATACCGCAGATCGGGCATGATCCGGGCTGATCCTGGACGATCTCGGGGTGCATCGGGCATGTGAACTCTGCTCCCTCAGGTGCGGGGGCCGTTTGGGTTGTTACAGTGGCGGATCCGCCCCCATGGCAGCACGAGGGGGAAGCAGGCTCCCCCTCCACCTTCAAGCCTGACATGGAGAGGGAGACCTTTCGGGGGAGAGGTTCCTGGGGGTTCGATTCGAAGGTCATCATGCACCGTTTGGAACAGAAATCGTATCGGTGACCATCGCGTTCCACGGTAAATTTGCTGAGAGCCGGATCAAGACTCATCCCACAGACGGGGTCAAGGACCATTCCCGGATCCGCCAAGGACATATCCTCGTTGGTCTGATGATGTTGATGCGGCGCCATGATGACCTCCAAAATGGTCGGTTTTACCTATTCCGAGACGATTGACCCGCAGCGCAGCATGCTGGAGCCGTAGTAGGGGTTGCCGATCTCTGACCCTTCCTGCAACCAGGGCTTCTTGGCCATGGGGCAATAGGCAACCTTGGGCTTCTCGCCATTGACCATTTCGCGGTACTGAACCAGGGGCCGGCTCAAGTCGCCGAAGGCATCTCTGGCTGACGTGATGTCCTTGGCTGCCGCCAGGGCAGTCGCGGCTGAGGAAATCTCAGGCAAGATTTTCCGACATTGGTCGGCATTGGCCTGTGAAACGCCTGCCGTGCGGGCACTGAATTCTTCAGAGACCGCCTGAGACGCCGTGGCAATGGCTTGTGCATGGGTTGGGATTCCCTCGATGCTGTCAGCAACCAGTGATTCGTAGATCGCCTCGTAATGTTTGGTGATCGTGTCGAAGGCCGTCGCGGAATGGTGGTCACCAGAGGGGTGGTCGTGGCCCTGACCCGCGAATACGGGGGCTGACAAGGCAAGGGTCATGAGTGCGATCGCTATTCCAGATATTTTCATTTTGGGCCTCCTTTGGTCCGAAACTGATTTTTCAGTTTCACCGACCTCTATTGCAGGGGCCGTGCCAATTGAATGGGACTGGAGCAAAAGAAGAGTTCTTGGAGGTTTATTGGGACTCTGTATTTGGAAATTCCGAATCGTCCATGCTTAACATGTTTTATTTTAGTTATTTACAAGACGAGGCATTTCCTGGCGAATTTCAGAAGCTCTGCCCGCCACAACTCGGGTCGGGTCATCTTGGCGGTAACAACAGTCTTTCCGGCCAGTCGAGGCGTTTGATTTCAAGCAGCCTCATGGAAATGCATCAGGCTAACCAAATAAAAAGAGGGACTCCCCGCGGGGGAGCCCCTCTTTCACTGCAATTCCGCAGATCTATTGTACGCCCGGGGTACCCGTCGGCAACGGAAGCGGTTTCGTCGATTTTGTGATGCCCCTCCGCTGAATATCCGAAGGCCTCAATTCCGCAGGCCGCTTGCCCGGCCGAGTCACGTTCTGCCGCTGATTCAGCAATACCGGGACCCGAATCTCGGGCTGCTTCGGATCCGACGTCGTGATGACCAACTCCGTGGTCTTCCCCTTGCCGATATCGGCAGCCTTCATTCCTTCCACAAGTTCCACCCGGATACTGTGCATCCGCGAAGAACCCTCATCCACAAGCGATGCCGTCACCAGCTTCTCATCCTTGACCTTGATGTCCTTGACCTCGAACTCTCCGCCTCCGTTGTGGATCATTCTGAACAGAGAACCCCGTGGACCGGCACCGTTGTCCTGGATCCACAGCCGAATTTGCTCGGGGTGAGCCGAAATCAAGGGCTTGATCCTGAACGTCACTGGAATCTCGACCTCGGTCAATCTGGGATGGTTGGTGGTCAACCAAACCTTCAGAGAGTAGTTTCCGGGGCTTACCCCGTCTTTTGCCGTGGCCACCAACCAGACATCACCTGCCTCGGGCTTGAAGCCAGGCCTCTTCTCCTCCTTGAGGTCGACGGGAACGGCCTTGACTTCGATATCGGTGCTTTCATAACGAACGGCGGGAATCTTCAGTTTCTTCCCATCGTTACGATGCATCAGAATCCGGCTCTCGGCCGAGTTACCGACGATTGCATTGACGAAGATCTGAGGTCGCGGCGTCATCGAAATCATGGTATCGACCGAGAATTTCATCGACAGCCTGAGGCTCTTGGCATGCGGAGCATCTGTCGCAACGGAGATTGATTTGCTGAGCGTTCCGCTCTGAGTGGGGCGGGTATGGACTTTTGCAACGAGCTTGCCCGACCGACCGGCCGGGATCACCGAGTCAAACTCGGCAACCGTGCATCCTCAAGAGGGTTTGGCCTTGATGATCTTGACGTCCTTGTCCGTATCATTGTGGAAGATAAAGGTCCCGACTGCGTCTGAACCCGCCGCCACCGGATCCAACTCCAAATGTTCGACCTCGACCCAGAAGCCTTTCTCCGCTTTCTCTGCTTTTTCTGCCTTTTCAACTTTCACGGTCTCCGCAAAGACCAACGACGAAGCAGCTATCGCTCCCATGAAAACGATCGCCACGACCGCCAATCGAAATCTCTTCATCAGAACCTCCATGCGTTCAAAATGCGATTGAGAATCGAACGCCGGGAGATTGTAGCACTCACCCTCCGATAAAATGTCAATGATGGAAAAAGGTTCTGAGGTCCTCCGAACCGGTTATTCCAACATATTTCATCCCCTTCAATTGCATCTCTTCACTCCGGTACAATCTCCCGCTGAAGGAGGAGACGCCATGAGACCCCTACTGATTCTGACTCTACTGACCAGTCTTTCGTTCTTCGGTTGCGGGAACACAACCAAGGATCCAGTCCTGGAACCATCAACCGAAATCCAGACCGCGGAGACTGCCGGCGGCATGATGGCCGGAGGCAAGCATGACATGGGACTCAATACCGAGGTCACATTGTCCGAAGAGGTTTCGGCCGCATGGCAGGGCGCCATCATTCAGGTAACAGCCCCCGATGAGAATATCCAACGGTTCGACCTGCCCCTTGACGAGGCCGTCACCCTGGGCGATACCGGACTGACCGCTACTGCCCTGGTGTTCGTCCCTGACTTTGTTATGGACGAAGGCGGCATCTCGACCCGGTCACCCGAAGCCAAGAACCCCGCCCTCAGACTGCGGGTGACCGAGGAAGGGAAACCGGATTACGAGGGATGGCTGTTCGCCGCGATGCCGGACATTCACCCTTTCCCTCACGAAACCTATTCGATCGTTCTGATCGGTGGTTTACCCGTCGAGTAGATTCCAAGAAAAACGGGAGGCTCTGCCTCCCGTTTTTCAGTGATATGTCCTCAGCTCTCAGGAAGATGTTTCAACAAAATCCTTCCTGAATACCTGCCAGCCTTCGTCGTCCAATGCCAGGGCCGCACCAATTACCGGGCGGGCACCGTCGGGAAGGGTCGCACCGACCAACTCCGGGCTGGTTCGGCCGGCAAGAAATTCGACAAACCTCTGGACTTCGTTCTCCAGCCACGCGGTTGCCTTTTCGCCAACCTTGAGGCTCTTGAGGGCTTCCGTATGCTCCACCGGCCACACCGATGCCAACCAACCGGCGCCGTAGGGGTCCTCCTCAATCGCCTCCGGCGAGAGCTTGACGGTATCGTTGGTCGCGACCACCGTCCCATTGACCGGCGATGTCAGGATCATCTCTCGACCCGAGCATTGAACCGTCGCCAAAGGTTCACCCTTGGATACCGGAGAACCCACCGCAGGCAGCTCGATGCTGTCGATGCCTCCAACGGCTTGCGACAGGAATTCATCGACTCCGAGTCTCAACTCTCCACTCTCGGTCAACCACGCCCAGCTGTGACCCTCATCAACAAACAGCCCCTTGGGGAGGTGAATATCCGAGAACGGTGTGACCTTCTGAACCTCAACGGCCGGAGCCTCACGCCGTTTGAGAATCAGCCCAATCGCCTCGATAGCCACAAAGAAGAACAACGAAACCAGAACAACTGCTACAACCATTTTCCCCTCCATCCGGACCGCCGTCATCGGCGGTCCGGTTCTCAAAATTCTCTAGTTGGTGAATGCTGATTCAAAAACCAGCCAGGCTTGATCGTCCAGACTCTGAGCCGCACCCACAACCGGGTGGGCTCCGTCTGCCAGGACCGCTCCTACACTTTCAGGCGCCGCGTGATCGGCCATGAAATCGCAGAAGCGTTGTGTCTCGTGACGCATCCAGTTGATGGACTTCGCTCCGACACGAAATGAACCCAACGCCTCACCGACGTCCTCGGGCCACACGGATGCAATCCACCCACTGCCGTAGGGATCCTCCTTGATCACCGACCCGTCACTCTCGAGATTGGAGTTGTGGGTCACCACGGTTCCCGCGACCGGGGAAGTGATCTTCAAAGAACGTCCACCTCGCCATACGGTGGCCAGGGTCTGACCGGCATCAACGGTCTCGCCGATCTTGGGAAGGTCAACCCGATCGACGCCTCCGACCGCCTGGACCAGGAGTTCGTCCATCCCAATCTTCAGTTCACCCTGACCGGTCAGCCGAGCCCAACTGTGGTTGTTGCCGACGAACAGCCCCTGGGGCAGTCGAATATCGGTAAACGCCTGGACGGGCTGAAGCCTTCCGGTCTCCGCCTGTCGTTGTCCGAGTCGAATTCTGATGGCCTCCACTGCAACGAAAACCACCAGGGCCAGAAGAACAAGAAATACAGTCATGGTTGCCTCCCTCCGGGTCTTTCCCGGTTTCTGGAGGTCTGGTGGCCGAAGCTCCTTGGCGATGGTGCCGGTTGTTCGATCCACCGACGACCTCCGCCCCGGTCTACTGCACGGCGTGTGCCAATATTGGCCCAAGCTGATAACCGACTTTACTGCAATACTTTACGAATTATTCAACACCAAGACCCTCACGAAAGCGTTGACACCGGCAACACCTCCAGGGGCATCATCGGCAGAAAAACTCGTAAAGTGTTCTTTTAAATAAACTTCTGTGGTGTTGTCATCAACAACGGCAAGCGTTGACATTTTCGCCACCTGCTGAAGGAGGCTCCTCCATACAATGTATCTACAGCAGTTTCTTGAGGTTGGCCGCCAAGGTCGTCTTGCGAACCCTCCCAATGAAACGGCGAGTTGACGCAAGACGCATGAGAGAGGCGTACTTGTCCAGACCCTTGCCGTAGAGCAGCGGCATCGCCGCCTGAATGAACTGGTTGAAGTCCGCGCCATAGGGGTAGTACCACGGTGTAGCCTTGTCGTGACCCCGATCGTGGACGACATACTTGACGTTGACCAATTCGTGCAGCCCAAAGGCGCCGTGAGCCCGACCAATGCCACTCTCCCCCAGCCCACCCCAACTTCCGGTAGGTTCGGCGAAAGCAACAAGATGCTCGTTAATCATGACGACACCGGCTTCGAGTTCACGCTGAAGCCGTTGTGCCGTCTTGGTCGACCGCGTCCACCCGGAGGCCGTCAGGCCAAATCGGGAATCGTTGGCCTTTTGAATACCCTCCTCCAGGGACTCCACCGACATCACGGGCATCACGGGACCGAAGGTTTCCTCCTCGATGATCTCCATGCTGTGATCCACATCGACCAGCACGGTCGGCGGGTAGAAGAACCCAGGCCCATCAGGCAGGGTTCCACCGGTCAAGGCCTTCGCCCCGGCGGCCAGGGCATCAGCAACCTGGTGAGCGACGATCTCCCTCTGACCCCGGGTCGTCAACGGTCCCATGTCCGTATCGGGTTCGAAAGCGTCACCAACCCTGATCTCTTTCGTCAATTCCACAACACGCTCCACCAGGGGTTCGAAAATCGACTGGTGAACGTAGACCCTCTCGATCGAGGCGCAGGTCTGGCCGGAGTTGACGAAGGCGCCCCAAACAAGACCACGGGCGGTTCGTTCCAGATCGGCATCAGCCGCAACAACTGCGGGATCTTTCCCTCCCAGTTCCAATTGGGCAGGAATGATCCGTTCGGCACACCGGCGGGCTACATGCCGACCGATATCCACGGACCCGGTAAACAAGACCTTGCAGACGTCCGGATGATCCAGCAGGGCATCAGTCGCGGAACCCGGCAGGGCAACTGTATTGAGGACGCCAGGCGGCATCCCTGCCCGGCGGGCCATATCTCCCAAATACAACCCGGTCAGAACCGTCGCCGAGGCAGGCTTGAACACCAGCGTATTGCCCGCCCCCAGGGCCGGAACGATCTCCGCCATGGGAATACCGACGGGATAGTTCCACGGAGTAATGACCGCCATCACCCCCAGGGGATCGAAACGATACCCGGCCTCCCAGTGGGCGAACAACAACTGCTCGGGCGGAACGGGCCTGAATGCCAACATCTCTTCGAGGTGACCCGCAAAGTACTTCAGCGTCTCCAGCCCCGGAAAGACATCGACCAGACGGGCCTCCGCCACAGGTTTGCCACCCTCGGCCGAAACCAGACGCGCCAGTTCATCCTCTTCGGCCAGCATGATCTCAAGCCAGCGTTCGAGGATCTTCGCGCGCTCCTTGACGGGGGTTCGGGACCACGAAGGATAGGCCTCCTTGGCGGCGGCAACTGCGTCAACCGCACCCTGCCTATCGAGGGCCGTGACCCGGCCCACCTCTTTCTCGGTTGCTGGATTGATCGAGGTGATGGCGCCAGGCCCTGGAACATCAACATTACGAACGATGCTGTGCTGAAGAATCTTCATGAAACCATAATACCGCAGTGCGGCAAGAGAGCCCCATTGAGGAGACTCGGACAAGACGTTGCTTCTGCATCAAAGTTTGGCCACAATACAGTCAGTGATTGTTCGAGACCAACTCCGCATTCTCCTTGCCTGTGTATTCCTTCTCGTCGCCTACCCAGCCGGCGCACAGAGATCCGATGTCGTTGTCCTCGACAACGGCAACGCCATCACCGGTGAGATCAAGAGCCTCCAGCAGGGCAAACTGAAGTTCAAGACAGACAACATCGGTACGATCTATTGCGAATGGGACCACGTTCAATCACTGAGTTCCTCCAACCTCTTCGAGGTGGAGAACCAGAATGGCGTCTTCCACTATGGGATGTTGATCGCCACAACCGAGGGAAAAACGCTGGCCATCCTTGAGTCGGAGGACACGATCATTCTTGACATGGAGGATGTCGTTGCCATCATGCCGATAAAAAAGACGTTCTTGGAGCGCATCGACGGTTCCCTCAACGTCGGCTTCAGTTTTACCTCCGCTGACAATATTCTCCAGTACTCCCTGGAATCGGACGCCACCTATCGAAAACGCAAGTACATGGCCTCGATCAGGCTGAGTTCGATCCAAACCCGCCAGGAAGGCAAGGATGACATCATCCGTGACAGCCTCGGCTTTTCCTACACCCGAGATTTCGGGAAAAGATATTTCGGCAGGGGATCCCTGGACTTCTCCCGGAATTCTGAGTTGGGCATCGCCCTTCGAACCCAGCTCGGTTACTCCTTCGGACGAAACGTCATCCAAACCAACCGAACCCGCCTCTCCTGGAATACGGGATTTGCCATCAGCAGTGAAACGCCCATTGGAGAGGAAGCCACCGAGAAGAACCTGTCGGCTGTCCTCGGGGCGAAGTACCACTTCTTTCTCTACAACTTTCCAAAGACCGACATCCTCATCGAGTTCTCAATTCTCCCCGGGATCACCGACTGGCCTCGCAATCGAGTCGACATCAATGCATCCCTGAGACGGGAAATCATCAAGGACTTCACACTTAACTTCTCGTTTTACGATAGTTACGACAGCGATCCACCGGCAGAGGCAACCTCTAACCACGATTATGGAGCCATCTTCTCGATCGGCTGGACATTCTAGCCCATCGCTCGGATTGCAACCTCCTCAAGAACGTGCACAGCCCGGCCGAGACGACCGAATCGCGGATCTTCTGTTTGGCCGTGGAAGAAGCGGTAGTAGATCTGCTGGGCAATGCCGGCAAGCCGGAACAATCCGTAAACATGGTAGAAGGTGAAGTCATCCAGCGCGAGACCAGTTCCCTGAAGATAGCGCTCCACAACCTCATTCCTGCTCAACGCGCCCGGCTGGGTGGTCGGCACAAGACGGATCGCCTGCAATCCCGGAGGATCATCCCGGTCGACCCAGTAGGCCATGGAAGCACCCAGGTCCATCAACGGGTCGCCGATGGTGGCCATCTCCCAGTCCAGAACGCCAATGATCTTGAACTGATCCTCGGGGTCGAGAACCACGTTGTCGAAGCGGTAG
>CAYSHZ010000121.1:0-10217 GCA_964430905.1 uncultured Thermoanaerobaculia bacterium
TTTCAAAAAGCCTCGACAGACAAAAAAGTATGCCTATATTTTTTTCAAGCACCAGAACCTCAAGGATTTGACGCATCTCATCCGCCAGAATCGCTCAGGTTAGGTAGAAATCTCTATTGATTGACCGTTGTCATAAGAAAAATCAGGTATGAATCGTCCAGGAACCGGCACCGCCATTTTCGAGATCGTCGGAAAACAGGGGTTCACCATTGGCCGTCTCGGTTTGCGGGGCCTCAATGGCTCGCATGGAGTCGTCAGGAACACCTTGCTCAAAATCAAAGGTGACGATCTTCGAGGTTGCTTCAACAGGTGCAGAGCTTGTGTTGCTCGGCAGTTGCCAGAAGGTGATGCTTCCCATCAGGACGATCGCCGCGGCCGCCGCAACCCAGCGAAGGCGATGGTGTTTACGAGGCAGGACGACTTCGTTCAAACCGCCGACCACAGCCGCATCCACGGCGAGGAATTCAGCCGATGCGATGGCGTTGTTGAACCAGGCGGAACACTCCGGACACTCGGCCAGGATGCTTTCGGCTTCCTGGGCAAGAGGATCATCCAATTTCCCGCGAAGGAGATCGAGGATCAGCGGTCCGTGGTTGGTGCAGTCGGGTCGGTTCATATCACTCTCCAACCATTAAGACGCATGGTGGGCCCCTGGGTAACGATTCTTCTTGACGGCATGTGGTTCTGCGCGTATATATTCGCGGGTGGCTGGGATTTTCAAACGGCCGGTACCTTGGGAGGGTGATCATGAGCAAGGAATTCAACGCATTCGAGATGGCGCAACGTCAGTTTGACGCGGTGGCCGACAAACTGGGGCTGGACGAGGGCATGCGGGAGCTGCTCCGTTGGCCGCAACGGGAATACCACTTCACGATTCCGGTCAGGATGGATGACGGATCGGTCAAGGTCTTCAAGGGCTTCCGTGTCCAGCATTCGGATTCCCGGGGTCCGTCAAAGGGTGGCATTCGTTTTCACCCCCAAGAGACCGTCGATACCGTCAGGGCGCTGGCCACCTGGATGACCTGGAAGTGTGCCGTGGTCGATATCCCCCTGGGAGGCGGCAAGGGTGGCGTCATCTGCGATCCCCACGATTTGTCGGCCCGTGAGCAGGAGCAGATCTGCCGTGGGTGGGTCCGCCAGGTCGCCCGAAACATCGGTCCGGTCCAGGATGTTCCGGCCCCCGACGTGATGACCAACCCTCAGCACATGGTCTGGATCATGGACGAGTTCGAGAAGATCACCGGCGGCCACTATCCGGGCGCCATCACCGGGAAACCGGTCGAGCTAGGCGGGTCCCTGGGACGAACGGAGGCAACCGGCTACGGTGTCATCTACACCGTCCGCGAGGCCTTGAAACGGATGAATATCCCGGTCAGCAACGTCAAGGCATCGATGCAGGGTTTCGGAAACGTTTCCCAGTACGCGGCCAAGCTCCTGATTGAGATGGGCGGAACGGTGGTTGCGGTCTCCTGTTGGGACAACGACGATCACACGGCATACACCTACCGCAAGCTCGACGGTATCGACATGGACTTCCTCCTGTCGATCACCAACCGGTTCGGGACGATCGATCAGGACAAGGCCGCGGCAGCTGGGTACGAGCGTATGGAAGCCGAGGCGTGGATCGAGCAGGACGTCGACCTCCTGATCCCGGCCGCCCTCGAGAACCAGATAACCGGTGCAAACGTCAACAAGATCCAACCTCGGGTCAAGATCATTGCCGAGGGCGCCAACGGGCCAACGACGCCCGAGGCTGACGCCGTCCTCAAGGAGCGCGGTATCTTCGTCATTCCGGACTTCCTGGCCAACGCTGGCGGTGTGACCTGCTCCTACTTCGAACAGGTCCAGTGCAACACCAACTTCTTCTGGCCCAAGGAAGAAGTCCTCGATCGTCTGGACCAGAAGATGGTCACAGCCTTCCGTGCCGTTGCAGACCTTGCGGAGGAGACCGGCGAGTACATGAGGGATGCGGCCTACATGATTGCCATCCAAAGAGTGGCGACGGCGTGTCATTTGCGGGGATGGGCATAGAATAAGAGCTATCAGCTATCGGTTCACGGCTATTGGCGGCCCGGGGGTTCCCGGGCCGCCTTTGTGTTTGGGGCCGTAATCCGTACTCCGTATGCTTGACCGATTCCGCGTCCGAGACCGCGTTGGCGATGCCGTCGTGTTCTTTTCAGGAGGCCTGTAGAGATCCTGAAATGAAACCGAACCGGTGGTTTTTTCGAAGAAGGAGTAACCATTCACGGTTGGGCGGCATTGATGAGGTGGGGAGGTCGAGATGAAAGCAGCAGCATGCGCGGTGTCGGTCAGTCTTCAAGGCTGCCTTGAGACGTGTCGGCAGTCCGAGCGTCTGGTTCGCCTGTGCATCGACGCTCCCAAAGCCCAGGACGTCTTCATTGCCATCGGACCGCAGCTGTGCCACTGCCTGGACCACTACCGGAGTCTCCTGGCAGGACTGGTCTCCGGGACGATCGACTATGATGGCCGGGCGATGGATCCCTCGATGGAAAACAAACCGGACATTTTCTTGGATTCCCTGTGTCGGGTCACGGCGGAATTGGCCGGCCTCGAGGGTATTTCCACGACCCAGGCGATTGATGTCGTTCAGACCATTGCTCCGGCCATGCAGCGGGTTGTGGCCGGGTCGACCCTCGAACGTGAGTTGGCCTTTCTCTCATCCCACACACTCCACCACCTTGACCTGGTCGTCGAAATTGCGGCCGGGCACGGTGTGAAGCTTGCGTCCGATCGGTGATTGATTTCCTGGGCGCCTTGATGGCGAGGCTGGCGGAGGCACCCTGGTTGCAGGGCGTGGTGGCCGCCCTGGCGACGTTCATCCTGGAGGATCCGACGACTGTCGGGTCGGGGCTGCTGGTGGCGGACGGGAAAATGGCTTTTGCGACGGCCTTCCTGGGAGTCTCTGCAGGTATCGCCCTGGGTGATCTCGGTCTCTATGCCGGGGGACGATGGCTCGGTCCCAGGCTTGCGGGACGGGGTCCCTTGACGTTTGATCGACTCGATCGGGCAGAGAGATGGTTCCAAACCAACGTCATCAAGGCAGTCGTCTTCTCCCGCTTCGTTCCCGGCATGCGGTTGCCCACCTATGTCGGCGCCGGCCTGGTGAGGGCGCCCTTTTGGCGGTTCGCCGCCACGGCGATCGTCGCTTCCGTCGTGTGGACCTTGATTCTCCTGACAGCAACGATTGCGCTTGGACAGCAGATTCTTCCGATCCTGGGCCGGTGGCGATGGCCGGTTGCCGCCGTGGCACTCGTACTTCTGGTCGTGTTGCAGCGGAGAGTGGGCTCGGCCGCGAAAGGGACCGAATCCGAAGAAAAGGCGGATAGCCCGATCGTTTCCACATTTGAATTCTGGCCACCATGGCTGTTCTACATTCCCGTGGCCTTCCACTGGATGCGCCTGGCGATTCGGCATCGGGGCCTCCTGCTGCCGACTGCGGCCAATCCTTCGATCGAGGGTGGGGGATTCATCGGAGAATCGAAGTCGAAGATTCTGGAGTTGGTCCCCCCGGAGAACAGGCGGTGGGTAGCTGATTGGACGACGGCGATCGGCGGACAGGACGCTGCTGGGATTCTTCAGGGAATGCGGGACCAGGGTCTGGACTTTCCGGTCGTAGCCAAGCCGGATATTGGTCAGCGTGGCGCCGGAGTTCAGCCGCTTGGTGGCCTTGACGAGCTGGTTGCCTACAGTGCCGCTTTTCCGGCAGGAGAGACATTCCTGATCCAGGAGCTTGCGGGCGGCGGGCGAGGAGGACCACAGGGGGTGTATCTGCCGGCATTCGGGGATGTCCGGGAAGCGGGCGTGATGTGGTGGCGTGAACCCGGGAAGGACCGGGGCGCCATCACCTCGATGACCCTCAAGGTCTTTCCCCAGGTCACCGGTGACGGGCGGCGGACCCTGTCGGAGCTGATCGATGCGGATTCGAGAGCCCGCCACATTGCGGCGCTGTACCAAAAGAGGCATCGCAATGACCTTGAGAGGGTTCTTGCCGATGGTGAGGTCTTTGAGCTTGTCTTTGCCGGGAATCACTGTCAGGGCGCGATCTTCAGGGATGGGAATGCGCTCGTGACGCCGGAGCTGTCGTCTCGGCTCGAGGCAATTGCGGGATCGATTCCCGAGTTCTGGTTTGGCCGCTTTGACATCCGGTTTGACGATTTTGAGCTTTTCCTCCAGGGCGAAGACTTCAAGATCATCGAGATCAACGGCGCCTCGGCCGAGGCAACCCACATCTGGGATGCTTCCATCACCCTTCGGGAGGCCTATCGCGTCCTGTTCCAACAGTTCGATGCCCTCTTCGAGATCGGAGCATCCAACAGACGCCGTGGCTTCGAACCGCTGTCCATTGGGCGTTTTTGGCGTGATCTGACCGGTTACCGAAAGATGGCACGGGGGTATCCGGATGCCAAATAGTCCGGAGCAGATCAGCTGCCGTTCGGTCTTTAACCTGGGTGATCACAGGACGTCCCTGGGCTCTCTCTGGCGGGCGCCGCTGGAACGGATTCTGGGACTGAAGGAACTGGACGGAGAGTACCTCGAACTGCCGGAGGGTGAGCCGGTTGGAGTCTTCCTGGAGGCGGTTTTTGAACACTTCGACGTGCGGATCGATGTTGATGATGCCGATCTCGGTCGGATTCCCGCCGAGGGCGCGGCTATCGTCGTGTCCAACCATCCCTTCGGTGGGATCGAGGGTCTTGCTCTGGCCCACCTGTTGTTGACCCGGCGGCCGGATGTCCGGGTTCTGGCGAACTATATGCTGGGGAGAATCCCGGAACTGAGAGAACTCTTCTTTCTGGTCGATCCCTTCGAGGGTGAGGGGGCGGCCGGTCGCAGTCTGGCGGGGCTGAGGATGGCCCACCGGTGGCTGGACGAAGGGGGGATTCTGGTCGTCTTTCCGGCGGGAGAGGTGGCCAGTTTTGATCTCAGGCAGAGGGCCGTTGTCGATCCTCCCTGGACCAACACGGTCGAGCGATTGGTTGCTCGGGCCAAGTGTCCGGTCATCCCGGCCTATTTTTCGGGTCACAACGGGCCCCTCTTTCAGCTGGCCGGGCTTGTTCATCCCCTTCTGAGGACCGCCATGCTGCCGAGAGAACTCCTGGCGAGGCGAGGATCGACGCTGACGGTATTCATCGGCAGTCCGGTACGTTATTCGGACCTCAAGACCTACGCATCGGGTGGCGACAGGATGGCCTTTCTCAGGCGGCGTACAGAAATTCTCTCGGAACGATCCCTGTTCGCGGCAAGACCAATACAGCCCCGAAGGACGCCTCGATCACCGTCCGCGATCATCGATCCTGTCGATCGATCCCTGCTTGAGGACGAGATTGCCTCGCTGTCTGAGGCGAGCCGATTGGCTGCAAGCGGCGCCCAGGAAGTGTGGATCGCGGATGGGAATGAGATCCCTGCTCTTCTGAGAGAGATCGGGAGGTTGCGTGAACTGACCTTCCGTGACGCCGGCGAGGGCACAGGCCGAGAATTGGATCTGGATCATTTCGATCAGAAATACCAACACCTCTTCATCTGGCATCGTGAAGACAGTGAGGTTGTCGGCGCCTACCGGATCGGTCGTACTGAGAGGCTGCTTGCCGACGGCGGAGTCGATGGACTCTACACCTCGACGCTCTTTCGGTATCAGCCCAGGCTCTTCGAGGCCATGGGTACGGCGTTGGAGATGGGGCGGTCCTTCATCCAGCCCCGGTACCAGAAGAGCTTCGCCGGTCTGATGCTCTTGTGGAAGGGGATCGGGCACTACGTCGTTCAGAATCCAGAATGCACAACCCTGTTTGGCCCTGTCAGTATCTCGTCGGACTATCGGTCCTCGTCCCAGCAGCTGATGGCGGCCTTTCTTAATCAGAATTCCTACCACCATCCATGGTCGAAGTGGGTCCGCCCAAGGAGTCCCTTCAAGGAGAGACCCTCGCGGGTTATCCGGCGCGGGGTTGCTGACTTAAGGGATCTTGAAGAGGTCTCCCGATTCATCGCCGAGATCGAGGCGGACAACAAGGGTATGCCGATTCTCCTTCGTCAGTACCTCAAGTTGGGAGGACGTCTTCTGGGATTCAACGTCGATCCCGATTTCTCTGATGTGCTTGATGTGCTGGTCATGGTGGATTTGCGAGAGACACCCCAGAAAACCCTGGCCCGGTATATGGGTCGTGACGGCGCCGCTGCCTTCTTGGAGAACCACAGTGTTGTGGCCGGCGGGTAGGTAGGGTGCCTTTTTCGGCCGGGAACTAGTGGGCTTCAAAGCTGAAGCTCAGCTCCTTGACCATGCCCAGACGGTTGCCGATCTCGCCACAACCGGACTTGACCTGGTGCACGTCACCACAACGTTCCTCCCACACCTTGGTTTCGTTCTCCTCGAGCACAATTCCGAAGGCTGCGGTCCATTTCCGGTTGAAGAGCCGGGCGGTTAGGGTGTGCCTCCCCAGATTCAGGAAGGGGTTGAGCATCAAGGGGCCGATTGTCTCACGGTAGCCGGCACTGGCCAGTCGTCGGCCATCCAGAAGGATGTCGATCTGGTCATCCACGTTGTCGACCATCAAGGTGTAGATTGCGCTTGGCCTTTCTGCCGTCGGGACCTCCTCCACCCTGTTGACGGGCAGCACGGTCGGACTCCCATGGACCTCAAGATCGGAAAAACGACAACGGCCACCACTGGGTTCGTGGATCTCGTCGCCGGCCGAGCCGACGCGGAGCAGTAGACGCCCGGCCGAGACATCCCCCCGGCTCAGGGGAATTTCAACCTCGAGACACGACCCACAGGAAATATTCAACATGTTCTTGGACACCGCAACTGTCAACTGAATGGCTTCGTTGGGCGAGACATCGTATCCGGCAAAAAGCGAGTTTACGGTTCCTGCGGGGAAGCGGTAGACCATGACCTCGCGCTGCCGAGGCGATAAGGAAACAAAGGTCCAGTGGAGGTCGTCTTCGAATATCTCCAGACCTCCCGACCACCGTGTTCCCTCGCTTTGGAGATTCACCGTGGCCGAGGCGCCGGGTCCGAAGATGTGTGTCGTCTCGAAACGTCCGATGCTCTGGGATGTGCCTTCCACTCCAGCGTCAGCAAAGGTCCACTCGCCGGTCAGGGGCGTTCCCTGGTTGCGCCAGTCGGATGCCGAGCGGAATCGAGGACCGACGGCCAGGAGCACAAGAACCGCCAGGAGTGTGGTCGTGACGATTGCCACGCTCCGCACCCCGGGGCGGCCCTGCGGAGTGGCCTCGTCGGTGCCGTCCGGCACTCCCGGATCTATTTTTTTGCTTCTCGACTCAACTGGGAGAATGATGTGCTGCCCGGAACTGCTGATCCGACCATCCGTTTTGGGAAGCACGGGATCCTCCCCCGTAATCCACAGATCGAGTTCCTCCTGAAAAGCAAAAACAGCACGGCTGCCGGGCAGATTGTGAACGGGAAGACCGGACGATTCCGCCAAGCGTTGACACTGTCTCACCGAGCGGTTCATGTGGGCCGCGATTGCCTTCCATCCGTCGAGTCGTCGTCTGGACATCGTTTTCCCAGGTGATCGTAACACGGTGTAGCTGCGAGAATTCAGTCCGGTACGTCGTCAGTTGTCACCGAATGTCGGGAGGTGTCGTTTCGAAGCCCGTGGCCATTCGTAGTTTGTGGTTTTATCTTAAAGAGGCAAGCGAGTTCCCATCCGAAAATCCCAGATGGGAACAATCGAAGGACCAAGGAGGAACGGATGAATTTTCGTGGCCTGATGCAATGTTTGATGGCGGTTTCCATGGTTGTGGTCGTGGCTTCCTCGTCCCTGTGGGCCGGCGTGCCGGGGATGGATTTGTGGCTGTCGTCGGTGGCAAGGACCCCGGGAGCGAACGGATCCCAGTGGTACACAACGGTGTGGATCCACAATCCGGGCCTCCGGACCGTTACCGTCGAAGTTGATTACCTGGTCCGAAACCAGAGCAATCCCTCGCCGCTCGAACAGAAGGTCAGCGTGGAGCCCGGAGAAACTCTGAAGTTTGGAGATGTCTTCCTGGATCTTTTTGCGTTGGAAAATGCCAAGGGCGCCTTGCGCTTTCGAAGCGACGGCAAGGTTGTCGTGTCGGCACGTTCATTCAACTTGACCTCTGCCGGTTTGGCCGATTCCCAGGGGCAGTTCCTCGCCGGGATGCCGGCGGAATTGGCATTGGGGGCAGGCGAAAAGACGTCGATTCCGGGAATCACCCAACCGGCGGACGGGAGTTTTCGGTGCAACTACGCCTTGGTCGAAACGGGGGGGGGCACGCCGCAGGTGCGGGTCAGCCTCAGCGATCGGGACGGAGTGGAATTGGGATCAAGAATCTTCACGATATCGCCTTTCGAACCCGTACAGTTCAATCTCAATAACCTGGGCGCCGGCCTGACGGTTGATGGTGGCCGGATCGATGTGGAGGTCGTATCGGGTTCGGGGCGAGTTCTGACCTTCGCCTCCATGGTTGGCAATGGCACGGTCAGCCAGGACCCCTCGACCCTGGAGATGGAATACGAGTTGGGCCAGGCTTCCGGTGGGGCTGGGGATATTACGGCCGTCAATGCCGGTGCGGGACTGGCTGGTGGCGGAACATCCGGCGATGTGACCTTGTCGATCGCCGACGGGGGTGTGACCGAGACCAAAGTGGCCACCAACGCAGTGACTACGGAGAAGATCAAAAATTGGGCCGTCACATCGGTGAAGATTGCCAACGGCGCCGTCAATTCCGACAAAATTGCCAATGACTCGGTGGATTCCCTTCAGATTCGAAATGGCGAAATACACACTCAGGACTTGGGAGACGGTGTGGTGACACCTGTCAAGATCAACGGTTCTGGAGCATCCAGCGGTCAGGTGCTCAAGTTCGACGGATCGGCCGTGACCTGGGCGCCGGACCAACAGGGGGGGTTGACTCTGCCGTTCTCCGGTACGGCATCGTCCGGGCCGGGATTCATGATCACGGATTCGGGGGGCGATGCAATCGTCGGCAAGACGACTCATTCATCGACAGCATCGTACGGTGTCCAGGGAATCACTACCTCGACATCGAACGGCGCCGCAGGAGTTCTGGGGATGGGCCACTTTATGGGCGTCAACGGCTTGGCAACCGCCTATGGAGGGGGTCCGGGCTTCGGAGTCTACGGTATGACACAGGTCGATGACGGAGCAGGAGTCTTTGGTTCCGTCTCAAGCGGAGCTGGAGCGCTGTACGGAGTCTATGGACGGGTGCCGGGATCGACTTCCCAATGTGCCGGGGTCTATGGAGAATCCACAAGCAGTACCGGAATGACCTATGGCGTGCTGGGGCAGAGCAACAGTTCCGGCGGTGTCGGCGTTCGGGGGCGGTCCTCCTACACGGGTGTTCAGGGCGTCGCGACGGCGACCACCGGGACGACCTACGGTGTCTTCGGCTGGGCCGACTCCGTTGGTGGAACCGGGGTTTACGGTACCAATCAGTCCAGCGGCAGCGGCGCCCACGGCATCAAGGGAGAGACCCTTGGTAACTCCGGATGGGCATCCGGAGTGTATGGTTTGGCCCACAATCCGAGCGCCATAGGTGTCACCGGCTGGAACACCAGCAGTGGTCCCGGTATCTACGCGTGGAGCGAGAGCGGAAAGGCATTGATCGCCAAGGGAACTGGGGCGCCCGGCGCCAACGTTGCGGAGATCTGGAATAGTGATGGAGGCGCCTTGTTGTGGAGAATTACTACCTTCGGTGACGTCCATATTCCGGGTACCTTCTATCCCAACGGGGGGGATTTCGCCGAGATGGTCCCCGTTCGAAGCGAAAAACTTGAGCCGGGGGATGTTGTGGCCCTGGATGTCGATGGCCACTTGGTCAAGACACGCGAGGCTTACCAGGGATCGGTGGTTGGGGTCATTTCGACCAAGCCCGGTTACCAAAGTGATTTGTACCCGGAAACATCATTGGATCGAAAGGCGCCCCTGGCGATCATCGGTATCGTTCCGGTCAAGGCAACCGCTGCCGGTGGAGAGATCCGTCCCGGAGATATGCTGACGTCTTCCGCCGTGCCGGGAACGGCCATGCGGGCAGTCAGGCCCAGAGCTGGGGCCGTCATCGGAAAGGCCATGGAGGGCCTGATACGAGGTGAGGGGATGATTCGGATGCTGGTCATGTTGCGGTAGCCCCAGGGCATCTTCTGGAGAGTTCCCGTCCGGAAACGGCACTTTTTCGCAATTTCGTCGTCAGGCGGCGGGGTT
>CAYSHZ010000122.1:0-8539 GCA_964430905.1 uncultured Thermoanaerobaculia bacterium
GTCCGCCCCCACAGATCCCGGGGCTCAGGCGCCCAGCCCCTCACTCTTCCCGCATCCCGTCTACCGAACCGAGGCGGCAGCAATCAGTCCCGGCGAACCACGGCTGGGTCAGCCCTCGGCCGTCCAGCCCTCAAGTGGCACCAAGGCCGGCGCAGCCGACACGCCCTTCGGCCGGTTGATGGGCCAGTACCGGAAGTCATTTATTCTGCTTGAAGACCAGCACGGCTTGGTGATCATTGACCAGCACGTCGCCCACGAGAGAGTCTTGTACGACCGAATCCTCGCCCAGCTCGACGGCAATGATGCACCCTCCCAGCGGCTCTTGGCGCCCCATTTGCTCGAAGTCGACGAGGCCCAGGCCGCCGCCCTGCCTCGGTTGGGCGAAATCCTCGGCCGGGTCGGCCTCGAGGTCGATCTCTTCGGTCCCGAGACCGTTCGCATCTCCGCCATGCCCCCCGACCTCGACTCCGAGGCGGCAGGCGCCATCATCCAGGAAATCCTCGAACGAGCCACCGACCTCGACGGCATTCCCGAGCAGGTCACGACCGCCCTCAGGGAGGAACTGGCCGCTTCCATGAGCTGCCGGGCCGCCATCAAGGTCAACCACCACCTCAACGAAACCGAACAACGGGCGCTCCTCGAGGATCTGGCCCGCACCGAGAACCCCTACCGCTGCCCCCACGGGCGGCCGATCATCCTCCGCCTCAGTCAGGCGGAGATGGAACGACGCCTTGGGAGGCGCTGATGAAGAGGGAGATCTGGCATCTGACCGAAGGCCTGGTGTTCATGCACTTCGCCGTCTATTTCTTGACATCGACCGGTCAGGGGAGCATCCAGGCCCTGGCCCTGACCCGCAACATGGTCGCCGTCAGGCCTTGGACCCTCTTCACCTTCCAGTTCATTCATTACGGAATGATCTCCTTCTTCTTTTCCGCCCTCATTCTCTGGATCATGGCCCGGCCTCTCGAAGAGCTGTGGGGTTCTCCGCGTTTTCTCGTCTTCTACCTGCTGTCCATCGGCGGAGCGGCGGTGACCGCCCTTCTGCTCGGAACGCCTCTGGCAGGGGACATCTTCCTCGCCACCTCCCTGCTCTTCACCTTTGCGACCCTCTATCCCGACACCGAATTCCTGCTCTTTTTCATCCTGCCCGTCAAGGTCAAGTACCTCGCCGTCATCGGCGGCGCCTTCCTGGTCTTTCAGAGCTTCAGCTACGGCCTGATCGGCGGCGCGGCCAACATCGTCGGCATGTCCACCGGCTATCTCTTCTTTCTGGCGACCCGCCGTATGCCCACCCGGCGCAAGATTGCATTCGAAATCAAGAAGCACCAGGCCAAACGGCAGATCTCGACAGAAAACTCCGCCCACGAAGATCGCAACCGGCAGTGGGATCCCCGCGTCATGCAGGCCGAGGCCGAGACACGTGCTGCCGGCGCCATCCCGGCGGGGCTTCTGCCCCTGCTCGAAGAACTCGATGCCGCCGTTGATCCCTCGATCTCCGTCTGTGCTCCCGAGGATTTCGGCCACATTGATGACGAGACCTGCCGCACCTGCGCCGGCTATCCCGAGTGCGCCGCCCGGGCCATTCGTTCAGCCGTTCAATAGATTTCTCCCAGACCTCTTGGGAACCCCAGCATCGACGAGATGAACCGAAAATATCAAGAAGATTCCGTTCTACACGTTCCCGACCACCGGCGTCAGTCGAATCGAATCAACTTCCAGAATCATTTGCCGGCGAAGGAAGTCCACCAGAATCCGAGCCCGGTCCTTCCCGTTGACAAACCCCCGGAACACACCTCGAATTCCATCCAACGAACCCCCCGAAATATCGACCAAACAGCCTAGTTCGAGGCCCCGGTCGAGGTCCTCGTGTAGGATGTAACCCCGCTCCCCTTCCATCACCTTGAAAGCCTCGACAACCCCGTTCTCGACCTTGGCGAGAACACCGTTGATCACTAAGGGGCCCTGGACGCCCCCGCAATAGCTCAAGGTATAGGCGGACACGTTGGGTTGTTGTTGAACGAAGAGATAGGTTGCGAACAACGGCACCGGTCCTCGGGGTGCCCGGCTATGCCACCGGTTCAGAAGAATCCGTGGGCAGTAGACCTCCAGGTTCCTCAGCTCCAGCATCTTGGTGGCAAAGACCTCCCGGTTTGGCTTCGTCCGCACAACCGCCCAATCGAAGGGAAAACCGTCTTCGGTTGAGTCAGTCCTGGGGATGGCATCACCAGACATAGCGCATATTGTGCTCGATTCTGACTGAGAGATCAAGACTGGAGGAGGTGGCGAGTGCCAAATTCAAAAATATGATTCTCAATCTTGAATGCGAAACCCCGCTGCGACAACAACGGAATACCGCCGGGGCAAAGTGGCGGCCACCGAATAGCAGTCAATTGATTTCTTGCAAGAGGACAGATATCAAACGAGTTGTTCCAGGAGGATTCGATGGCCGTATTGCTCAGAAAAAACTCACGATCGGACCCTCTGTCGGGTCCCCTGCCGGTCAGGCCACAAGCTCGTCGCCAGATCGCACGAGACGGACGTAGGCGCCACCTGATGCCATCAGTTGTTCGTGGGTCCCCTCTTCGACGATACGGCCGGCCTCCATGACCAGAATTCGATCGGCCTTTTCAACTGTGGAAAGCCTGTGGGCGACGACGATGACGGTTCGCCTCTCGAAGATCCGGGCGAGCGCGTCCTGAACGAGCCGCTCGGTCAAGGTGTCGATGCTGGCGGTGGCCTCGTCGAGGATGACAACTTCGGTGTCGTGGGCCATCGCCCGGGCGAAGGTCACCAACTGGCCCTCCCCGACGGAGAGATCCGAACCCCTCTCGCGGAGACGATGATCCCATCCGATCCGCTGGACGACCTGGTCGACATGGACGGTCTCGGCAGCCCGGCGACGCCGCTCATCACCAATTCGCGGATTGTCGAGGTCGACGTTGAACTGCAGGGTCTCGGAGAAGAGCTGCGGATCCTGTCGAACGCCGGCGATCTGCGATCGAATTCCGGATGGCTTAAGGCCGGCAAGCTCGTGACCGTCGATGGTGATGGATCCCCGGTAGCCGGTGTAGGCGGTGTCCAGAAGCCGGGTCAAGGTGGTCTTGCCCGAGCCGGTCGATCCCACCAGGGCAATGACCTCGCCGGGCTTGATCTCGAGATCGATGCCCCGCAGAACGTCGTCGGACTCGGGCCGGTAGCGAAACCACAGATCCCGGCAGACAATATGACCGGAGATAGAGTCAATGGTCTCGCCCCGGTCGGAGGTGACCTCGGGCCGGCCCAGTAACTCGAGGATCTTCTCGAGGGCTGCGCCACCTCTCTGGAGGATGGCCACCTTGCCGGAGAGTTCCCTCAGAGGCTTGAAGAGGCGATCGAGGTATTCGAGGAAGGCAACGAGGAGGCCGGCGGACACGGCGGAGCCGAATGGCAGGCGAAAACCCCAGTCGGCGGCAATGCCCGAGCCATACCACAGCATGACGGCAACCCCGATGGAGGCGACACCATCGACGAGGGCGTAGATGAAGGCATCGTAGACGTTGGACCGCGTGGTCAATCGCCTGAAATGATCGTTGAGTTGATCGAACTGGCGCCGGGCCTCGGCCTCATGGCCGAAGAGCTGAACGACTTCGACGCCGTCGACCCTCTCGGCAAGGAATGCATTGACGGCGGCGAGGGCCTCCCGCACCTGGGTGTAGACGACACGAAGCCGCTTGCGAACGACGTTGAGCACAAACAACAGCGGCGGCGCGAGGAGCAGAAGAACGACGGTCAGGCCCGCATCGAGCCAGAACATCGCGGCCAGGGTTCCGACGATCATCAGAAGGTCGAGCACGATGGCGATCAGGCCGTTGGAGAAGGCCTCGCCCAGGGCATCAACATCGGAGGTGGCGCGCGTCATCAATCGGCCGGCGGGTTGACTGTCCAGGAAGGACTGCCGCAGGGAAAGGAGCCTCTCGTAGACGGCGGATCGAAGCCTGAGAATGGTTCGCTGCCCGCCCCATGCGAGGGAGAGGACGTAGGAGGCCTCAAGGACATAGCCCGCCAGGGCCGCCCCAAGGTAAACAAGGGCAATGGTGCCCAGGCCCTCGGCCACACCCGGCACGACATGATCATCGATGGCCATCTTGAGGAGGTAGGGCTGAACCAGGCTGAGGGCGGCGGTGCCGGGGGTCAGTATCAGGGCCAGGAAGAAGGCCCAGAAGTCGGGCCGCATGAAGGGCCACAGGCGACGGACGGCGCCGTTGTTCTCCGGACCCCTCATGACGCAACCTCCGCCGCAGGGGTTGATCCCGCGGTCTGAGCAAGCCAGGTCTCACGGTAGAGGCCCGGCCTCTCGATCAGATCCTCGTGGGAACCGACATCCACCAGACGACCCCGGTCCATGACCAGGACCAGATCGGTGCGTCTCAGAGCCGAAAGCCGGTGGGAGGCAATCAGGACGGTCGGCCCGCCGTCGGCGCCGGTCAACTGTGCCAGGGTGTCGATCAGTCCGGCCTCGGTGGTGTGGTCGACAGCGGACAATACATCGTCGAGGATCAAGAGGTCGGCCCGCCGGTAGAGGCCCCTGGCGAGAGCAACCCTCTGCCGCTGTCCTCCCGACAACATGATGCCGCGCTCACCGACGATGGTCTCCATGCCGTACTGCAACGCCTCGATATCCGGATCGAGAGCGGCCGCAGTGACGGCCTCGGCAATACGCTCCTGGTCGGCCTCTCGTTCCAGGGCAACGTTGGACGCGATGGTGTCGGAAAAGAGGAAGGGCCTCTGCGGAACGACGGCAAGGCGACGCCTCCACGCACCGAGATCGATGTCGACGACATCGTGCCCGTCAACAAACACGGTGCCCGGAGGCGGATCGTAGAGACGGGCCAGGACCTGGAGCAGGGTGCTCTTGCCGCTCCCGGTTCTCCCGAATACACCGACCATCGAACCCTCCGGAATCTCGACGGAAAAGTCCGAGAGGACCTTGCGCTCAGGCTCATCGGGATAGGAAAAATCCAGGTTCCGGATGGAAATCGACGGCCCGCGGCCCGCCTCGATTTCGACGGCGGACGCGGGGGTCTTTTCGGGTTCCGGCGCATCCAGGAGGTCGAAGATTCGCTCCAGGGAGGCCCTCCCGCGAGCCAAAATGGACAGCATCCAACCCATCGAGCGCAGGGTCGGCAGTAATACGGTCAAGAGGGCCGCAAAGGCAGCGAGTTCGCCGACGCTGATGACGCCCTCAATGGCCATCGGACCGCCGACCGCCAGGAGCATGAACATTGCGACTCCGCCGGAAAGCACTAGCAGGGGCAGGGCGATGGCCCGAATCAGGGCCAGCTGAATGCCGGTCTTGAGCCAGGCACGGTTGCGCTCCTCGAATCGATCAACGAAGGCCCGTTCGGCGACGAAGCCCTGGATGGCCGCCATGCCCTGGAGGGTTCCCAAGACGTGTTCGGAAATCTCTCCCAGCTGTTCCTGGGACTGACGACTCAAGGCGAAGACCCGGCGAATACCGATCTGCACGGCGCCGACCCCGACCAGGACCGGCAGCAGGGCCGCCAGGGTCAGACGGGGCGAGAGGGAGATCATCTTCCAGCCCGTCAGGGTCAGGGCCATGGTGACGTTGATGACCTGGAGGCCACCAAAGCCCACCAGGGCCCGAACCATGGTGACGTCATTGGAGGCCCGGCTGACGACGTCGCCGCGCGTCCTGTCGGCATAGAACGTGGGCTGCAGCCGCATCAGCTTGGCGAAGACATCACGGCGGATCAGGTATTCCTGGTTGCGTCCGGGATTGAAGATCATGATCCGCGACAGGGTACGGACGACGATGACCGCCGCCCCCATCAGGCCGATATTGACGACGAAACGCCCCAGGGAAGTCCCGGCCCGCAAGGCGTCAACGGCGTGTCCGATCTGCAGGGGGATGCTGACGGCCAGGTAGTTGGTCACCCACAGGAAGAGCCCACCGACGGCGTACCATCCGATGTAGTGCGTGCTGTAGGTCCGCAGCAGCCGAAGAATCGGCCGCCGTTGACCCGCCTGCTTTCCTTCACTCATCCCCACCGAGACATTCTCCCCCTTCTTTGCTAACCATCAAGTGGTCGGTGCTATTCGCAACCCAGAGAAGGAGCGGGACTCTTGTCTATTTCTTGCGTTCCTTTCCACGATTTAACGGCACGAAACAGGTCGATTTTGCCCCGGCGCTGAAGCCGAAGTCTTGCGGACACGGGGGAAAAGGGCAATCGCTCGCTCCAAATGGTAGACTCGCCGGGTACGAATCTGGGTATTGGAGACTACTATTCCTCAGTCAGAGAAAACTCAATCCAGGTCTTCAATGAAGACGTCTGAACAAGGTTTCATACGACGTCTGTGCGCGACGAGCACCGACTCAACCTGGGTCACCCATGCCGGTCCCCCCGGTCTTGCCCTGGGGCTGGCAACATTTGGAATCCTGTCCCTCGAATTGGCGATGATCCGATGGGCTTCAACGCAGATCAGGGTCTTCGCCTATTTCAATAACCTGATTCTCATTGGATGTTTTCTGGGAATGGGACTGGGAGTGGCCCTAGGAAAACGACGCCCTGGTCTGGTCAACTTCACATTGCCCATGCTCTCCCTTATCTCGGCTGTGCTGGCGTTCTCGGATAGTCTGGGGATCATTCATCTCCGGTTTCCTGATGGGGCGGTACTGCTTTGGGGAGGCGTCTCCGGTTCAATATCAACACTACATTTCATTGCGAACATCTCAATCTTCTTTGGCATCTTCCTGGGAATTGTTTCGGTGTTTCTCTTTGCAGGCGCAGCTGTCGGAAAGCTTTTCCCGATGCTCCAGCCCTTGCGGGCATATTCCTTCGACTTACTCGGCTCGCTCTTGGGTGTCATTGCATTTACGGCCCTGACGTTTCTTAACGCTTCACCTCCATTCTGGATTCTGATCGGCGGATTGCCTTTTCTTTTCCTTTCCAGAAAACCGGCTTCGTTTGTCGGTCTGGCATTCGCGGTCGCGCTTGGGTTTTTCTCGGTCCAGGGGGCTATTTTCTCTCCCTATAACCGGATCGATCTTGGACACGAGGGTTCGTCCTTCGTCGTCAAGGTCAACAGGGATTTCCATCAGTACATGCACGACCTCGGAGATGCTGCAATTGATGGGGAGAACTCCTCGGAAATTGGCAGACTCGGGTTTCTGCGGAAAGTCTATGGACTGCCATTCAATCTTGGCGATCAGAAGAACCGGACCCTCATTGTCGGAGCAGGAACGGGAAACGATGTTCAGGCGGCCGTTCGAAGCGGCTTCGAAACAATCCTCTCCGTGGATATCGACGGCGAAATCATCGATATCGGAACTAGACTTCACCCGGAAAAACCCTACTCATCACCCTCGGTCATTCCTGTTGTCAACGACGCCCGGGCGTTTTTTGAACAGTACAAGGGTGATCCTTTTGATGTGGTGTGTTACGGCCTGTTGGACTCTCATGCGATGTTCAGTTCCATGTCATCACTCAGGCTGGACAACTACGTCTACACGGAGGAAGGAATCCGCGCGGCCTGGGAACACGTCGCCCAGGACGGATTCCTGACCATTTCATTCAGCGTATACGCAGGACAATGGCTGATTGACCGGCTCTATTGGACGATCACTCGCGCCACAGGTATCCAGCCGGTCATTGTCGAGCACGGAATGCTGTATGGGGTGACCTTCGTCTGCCTCAAATCTCCAGACCCTCTCAAGAGAGCTTGGTCAACCAGTTTTCCAGAGGGCAATCATCAAGCTCCCCTGAAGGACGTGCGTACCACAAGCGATGATTGGCCATTTCTCTACGTTCGTCCCGGGGTTTTTCCAACCGGCTACGTGATTATCCTTGCACTGGTCCTGTTGACCGCCATGGTGGCAACTCCGCTTGCGTTTGGACCAAAAACAATGTTGGCCGAATTTGATCCCGTGTTGTTTCTGATGGGGGCGGCTTTCATGTTGCTCGAAACCAGAGGGGTCACGACATTGTCGTTACTGTTCGGATCAACATGGATGGTCAATGCATCGGTATTCGCCGGAATTCTGATCGTGGTTCTTCTGGCAAATCTATTGACGGAGCATTTTCGATTTACTCGGTTTCTCCCCTGGGGCACATTGTTGCTGCTCTCTGTTTTGGCCCTGGCTCACCTCGATTATGGGCAACTCAATCAGTTCACTCTGGGTGTTCGCGGACTGGTCGGCGGATTGAGTCATGCCATCCCGATCGGCATCGCAGGTATTCTCGTTTCGATGATGCTCGTCAGATCACGGGCACCGGCAGCTGCACTTGGGTCCAATCTCCTGGGCGCCGTTTTTGGCGGCTGTTTGGAGTATTGTTCAATGCTTTTCGGTCTCCGCGCGCTGGTTTACCTCTCTGCTGCGCTCTACCTGGTGGCCCTGATACTGCTTTCAGTGCGAACACATTCGAAAGAACCACCGGTTCAGGCTGATAGCTGATAGCTCCCATGGCATACTGCCTCAATGACGAATGACCCTCCGATGATCGACACGCCCCTGACCCGCGCCCTCGGCATCGATGTGCCC
>CAYSHZ010000122.1:8639-10121 GCA_964430905.1 uncultured Thermoanaerobaculia bacterium
TGACCCACCGCTTGACCGCCGTTCCGGTCGCCGTGATCAACAACGAGAGGGTGCAGCGGGAGGGTACTGATATCCCGTGGCTGGCCCGCCACCTGTTGGCCAACGACCAAACCAAACACTGGGTCCGAGCCTTCTACTCGCTCAAGACGCTCTTCGGCCTGAAGAAGGCCGCCAAGGGCACGATGTCCCACAAGGACTACTTCCAGGCCGGCAAAAGCGTTTCGGGCGTTAAGAAAATTGAAAACGCCGGCGAGATCGTCAAACGATGGGCCCGAGAGGCCAGCAAATAACAGAACCCCGACCCATTTTATGTATTGCCCCCTTAAAGGGGACAGTGTTTAAATCTTGCAATCCCTTCAGTTTCGCTGTAGGCTCGAATGACGAACCAAGGTTGAGTGGAGGAAACGATGGCACGAGTAGCAAGGGTCAAGTTTTCGGAGTGCGATGGGTGGTATCACGTGCATAGTCGGATTGCCGGCCATCGCGGGGAATACCCTCTCTCGGAACTGGCGCCACGGAGGCGTCTAATCGAGACGATCGAACACTTCAGCCGGATCTATTTCTGTGAGGTTGCCGGGTTCTCGGTGATGGGCAACCATTACCATCTCGTCGTCAAGTTCGATGCTGAACGGCCGGTCAATCGTGAAGAACTCCACGCCCGAACACGGATCATGTACCCCAGCCAGGCGGCGCAGATTCTCGTCGACGCTTGGTCCGAAGAAGAGTGGGAGCATTATCGGAAACGGCTTTTCGACGTTTCGGAATACATGCGAAACATCCAGGCGGCCTTTGCCCGGTGGTACAACCGCTCGTATCAACGGCGGGGACGTTTTTGGGCCGAACGTTTCAAGTCGGTCGTCCTCGGAGATCGGGCCGCGGTACTGGATTGCCTGTTGTACGTCGAGTTGAACCCCGTTCGGGCCAGCCTGGTAGAACGGCCCGAGGACTGGCAGGGATCTTCGGTCTACCTCCGGGAGATCGGCAAGGACGGGTGGTTGACGCCGTTGACTCAAGTCTTGAATGTAAGGGGGCGAAAGAAGGCCCTGGCCGAGTTTCGGGAACTGTTGTACTACCGAGGCGCCTTGCCTACCAAGGAGGGTCAGGCGGCTATTTCACAGACGGTACTTGACCGGGAGATCGCCCGAGGTTTTGAGAGCAAGGGCGTGTATCTCAAGCGTCTGGGTTACTTCGTTGACGGGATGGCAATCGGGACCGAGCAGTTCATTCGGGACCAATTGACCGTGATGCGCGAGGAGGGCCGGTATCTCCGCCGAAAGAACCCCATTCCGCAGCTCGGTGGTATCCATCTTTCGCTGAGAGAGCAACGGAGCACCGCCGTCGTTTTCTGATTCTGGACGAGCCAATTCAACCGTAGCGGCGATCAACGGCTGAAGGTCTGTCCCGGCCCAGACCTTCAGCCCTCTTGGGCTTGACTGACACCCACCAATGTCTTCGAAAGACTGCCACCGGGCATCGATATGT
>CAYSHZ010000123.1:0-8890 GCA_964430905.1 uncultured Thermoanaerobaculia bacterium
CATTGCACACGTATCCGTCCCCACAACAACCATAGCAATTGTCACACTCGTCAGTCTGGGCACTGCAGTTTCCGGAGTCATCCCATCCTTTGTCCTGCATGCAGGACGCAAACCTTCCAGGGTTTCGAGCCATGGTCTCATACACCCTATGTGTCTCTGCACACAATAGGGACAAGATCCCAAACATCATGCCCACAAACAGAAAAGACGTTTTATTCATCTTCCTTCCTCCTTAATGCCAAATGGCCATCCAGCACACCAAATTTGAAACAACTTCAAACTTACCCCCCCCCCATAATCATTTGTCAACCCCAATACTCAAGAATATTGAGCTGTAACCCCAAAAACCGTTAAACTGTGCTGTGGCATTCGCCGCTGGAGGAAAGATGATCCATCGAAAAGCCGTCGTGTCGTTGTTCGTTTTCGGTCTGTGTGTCGTGGCCTTGGTGGCCACCGCGGATGCTCCGAGACCTCTTCTGCGCTTCCCCGACATTCACGGCGACACCGTCGCCTTTGTCCATGCCGAGGATATCTGGACCGCGCCCGTGACCGGCGGCCAGGCCCTTCGCCTGACCGATGACGAGGGCGAGGATCGCCATCCCCGCTTTTCCCCCGACGGCACGATGATCGCCTTCACCTCCGAGGCCGGCGGCAACGCCGACGTCTGGGTGATGGCCGCCGACGGCTCAAACCCTCACCGAGTGACCTTCCACCCTGGTGTCGATGAGGTCATTGGATGGCATCCCATCAAGAACAAGGTGCTCTTTCGGTCCAATCGCCTGAGCTGGAGCCGATTCGACCGCCTCTTCCTGATCTCCCCCGACGGATCGGGACTCGAGGTCCTGCCCCTGCACGAGGCGGGCCGCGGCGCCTTTTCCCCCGATGGGCAGAAAATCGTCTACAACCGGATTGCCCGGGAGGACCGCACCTGGAAGCGATATCACGGTGGTATGGCCCAGGATCTGTGGCTCTATGATTTCTCGACGGGCAAGGATCGCCGGTTGACCGCCTTCGAGGGAACCGACCGCCTGCCCCTGTGGGTCGGCGATCAGATCTATTTCGCATCCGACCGCGAACACACCCTCAACCTCTTCACCTTCAATCTCGAGAGCGGCGCCATCGACAAGGTCACCAACCACGACACCTGGGATGCCAGACGACCGGAGACCGACGGCCGGCGCATCGTCTACGAACAGGGCGGCGATCTCCAACTCTTCGACCCCGAAACCGGCGAGAATCGTCGCCTGGACATCACGATCGCCACGCCCGCGAGAGAAACCCGACCCTACCGCCGCAAGGTTGCCGAGGACATCACCGACATTGCCGTCTCCCCCAAGGGCGGCCGCGCCCTGATCTCGGCGCGCGGCGAGGTCTTTACCGTGCCCCAAGAACACGGCGCGACCAGGAATCTCAGCAACACTCCAGGCGCACGAGAGAGAAACGCCGTGTGGTCTCCCGACGGTCGCTTGATCGCATGGATCTCCGACGCCGACGGCGAGTCCGACATCTGGATCACCGCAGCCGGCGGCCACGGAAAGCCCAGGCGACTGACCGATCTCGGACCGGGCTACCGTCACACCCTGCGCTGGTCCCCGGATTCCGAAAAGATTGCATTCGCCGACCAGACCCTGAGCTTTTTTGTGCTCGACATCAATACCAAGACCGTGAAAAAGATCGATCGCTCCGAACGCGAGCCGATGGACATCGCTCTGGAAAAGAAGCCAATCTCCGACTTTGCGTGGTCTCCCGACGGGCGGTACCTGACCTATTCCAAGATCGGTCTGGACATGGTTTCCCGCATCTGGATTCATGATCTCGAGACCGGTGAGAAACACGACGTCTCCGATGGCCGGTTCAACGATTTCGGGCCGGTGTTCTCCGCCGACGGCGCCCATCTCCTCTTTATCTCCAACCGGCATTTCAAGCCGACCCTGGGCGATTTCGAGTGGGAGATGGTCTACAAGGATCTGGCCGGCATCTACGCCCTGACCCTGACGGCCGACGGTGAGCCACTCCTGCCCCTGCTCTCCGATGAAATTGGTTCCAGCACCGCCAAGACTCACACGAAACCCACCGGAAATGCCCAGGGCGATGATGTGACAGTTCAGATCGACTGGGCCGGACTGAAATCCCGGCTGGAAGCCCTGCCGCTGCCGGCGGGCAACTACCGAGAGCTTGCTGCCATCGAGGGGAAGATCCTCTTCCTCAACGGTTCGGATGGCGACTACAACCCCTTCGAATTTCGAGCCCTCGGTCACCAGGAATTGGCGGCCTTCGACCTGGAAGATCGGGAAGCATCAACCCTGCTCGCCAAGGTCGATGCCTACCGGATAGCGTCGGACGGCAAGAGCCTAGTGTGGCGGCGAGGCCACAAGGTCGGCATCAAGAAGATCGGTGGTCCGGGACCAAAATTCGCACAGATGAAACCAAAGAAGGACTCGGTCGAGAGCCTCGACCTCGACCAGCTGGTCGTCACCCTCGACCCCCGTGCGGAGTGGACCCAGGTCTACGACGAGGCATGTCGTTTCGAACGCGATTTCTATTACGACCCCGGCATGAATGGACTCGACTGGCCGGCGGTCTGCGCGCACTACCGGCCCCTGGTCGCCCGGGCAACCTGCACCCAGGACATGCGCTCCATCCTCGGCGAGCTGATCGGTGAACTCTCGACATCCCACACCTATGCCTCGCCCGGAGACCGCAGGCTCAAGGCCGATCGGATCAATGTCGGCATGCTGGGCGCCGATTTCTCGGCCGAAGGTGACCGCTGGAAGATTACCCGGATCTTCGACGTCGCCGACTGGAACCGCGGAGTCATGCCGCCCCTCGCGGGCCCCGGCATCAACGCCCGGGAGGGTCTCTATCTGATGGCCGTCAACGGGAAAACGGTGACTACGGCCTCGGAACCCTACGCCTGGTTCCAGGGTCTGGCGGGCGTGCAAACCCGATTGACCCTCAACGAAAAGCCATCTTTCGAGGGCGCCTGGGACGTCACCGTCACGCCACTGAGAAGCGAGAGGCGACTGCGCTATCGGGCCTGGGTCGAGCATAACCGCCAGGTGGCCGACGAGGCCTCCGGTGGCGCCATCGGATACCTGCATTTCCCGGACACCTACATGGGTTCGGCTGCCGAATTCCCTCGCCAGTACTACTCCCAGGTGATGAAAGACGGTCTAATCATCGACGGCCGCTTCAACGGTGGCGGTCTGGACCCCGATATCTTCCTGGCCCGTCTGGCCAAGAAACCCCTGTCCTACTGGACCCGGCGCTACTCCGCCGACCAGCAGACGCCCTGGTACGTCAGCCGTGCCCACATGGTCTGCCTGACCAACCGGCAGGCAGGATCCGGCGGCGACGAACTGCCCTACGAATTCCGCGAGAAGGGCATGGGACCGGTGATCGGAACCCGGACCTGGGGCGGCCTAGTCGGCATCTCGATGTACCTCTCACTGATGGACGGCTCCGGATTAACCGCCCCCGACTACCGCATCTACACGACCGACGGCCGTTGGACCATCGAAAACGAGGGGGTCACGCCGGACATCGAGGTCGAACTCGATCCCGCCGAGATGCTCGAAGGCCACGACGCCCAGTTGGAGAAGGCCATCGAGGTCCTGATGGAGAAAATCACGGCCGAGCCGGTGGCAGCCCCAACGCATCCCCCGTTCCCGAAGGAGAACTGAGGCCTGACCGGGAATCATCTGCCGCTATTCGAATCTCTTCCCGCTCTCGGCCATCTCGACCAGCATGCCGGGGGGGTTGAACCGTTCCCCGTAAAGGGCTGCGAGTTCACGGCTCCTTTCGACGAACTCCGGAACCCCGTAGTCGTTGATGAACTGCAGCGTGCCGCCCATAAATGGAGCAAAACCCCAGCCAAAGATTGAGCCGATGTTGGCGTCGGCGACCGAGGTCACGACGTCTTCCTCATGACAGCGCACGGTTTCGAGGACCTGAATGAAGAGCATACGGTCCATCATGTCCTCAAACGGAGGAGCATCGGCCTTCGTGGGGAAGATCTCGCCAAGCCCGGGCCACAGATGCTTCTTGCCCTTCTCGGGATAGTCGTAGAAGCCCGCCCCGTCAACCCGCCCGCCACGGCCGTGCTGATCGACCATGATATCGAGAATCGCGGCCTGCGGTCCCTCGTCGATTTCCTTGCCCTCGGCCTTGAGATCACGGCGGGTCTGGTCCCGTACGTGTTTCATCAAGGAGATCCCCACCTCGTCGCACAGGGCCAAGGGTCCCACCGGCATGCCCGCCTTGCGTCCCGCAACCTCGATGGTGCGTGGGTTGGCGCCCTCGATCAACAGGGCCGTTCCCTCGTTCAAATAGGTGCCGAAGACCCGTGATGTGTAGAAGCCCCGGCTGTCGTTGACCACGATCGGGGTCTTGCCGATGGCTCGTACATAGTCGAAGACCGTGGCCAGGGTGGCGTCGGAGGTCTTCTCCCCGACAATGATCTCCACCAGCGGCATCCGTTCCACCGGCGAAAAGAAGTGAACGCCGATGAAGTTCTCCGGCCGAGACGAGGCCGCCGCGAGACCGGAGATGGGTAGGGTCGACGTGTTGGTGCCGAATATGGCGTCGGAGTTGATCTCCGCCTCCGCCTCGGCGGTCACTCTGGCCTTCAGCTTCCGGTCCTCGAACACCGCCTCCACGATCAGTTGACAGCCCTTGAGGTCCGCTGCCTCGCCGGTGGTCAGGATTCGGTCAAGAATCGCCTTGGCTTTCTCTTCGGTCGTACGCCCCTTGGCCACCATCTTGCCGAGGATCTTTTCGATCCGGGCCTTGCCCTGGTCCGCCTTCTCCAGAGTCGCATCCTTGAGCACCACATCCATGCCGGCCTTGGCCGAAACAAAGGCGATTCCGTGACCCATCAGACCCGCACCCAGAACACCAACCTTGGCTATCGTGGTTGCTTCAAACCCGTCCGGGCGGCTCCCTCCCTCGTTGATGTGGTTGAGCTGGTACCAGAAGGCCGTCATCATGTTCTTGGCCACCTTGCCCGTCACCAGTCCGGCAAAATACCGTGACTCGATCCGGCCGGCCACCTCGATTGGAACGACCGATCCCTTGACCGCCGCACTCATGATGGCGGTGGCAGCAGGATAGTTGTTGTAGGTCTTCGCCTGCATCATGGCCGGCGCCACCGCAAGCACTCCCAGATTCTTGGGATGGCGGGCGTCGCCACCGGGCATCCGGTAACCCTTTCGGTCCCAGGGCTGCGCCGCCTTGGGGTTGTCCTCGATCCACTGCCGGGCCTTGGCCATCAAATCATCACGATCTGTGGCCAGCTCGTCTATCAGACCGGCGTCGAGGGCCGCCCGGGCGCCGACCTTCTTGCCTTCGGTCAGAAAGGGGAAGGCCGTCTGCAGACCGATCATCCGGGTCAACCGGGCGATTCCGCCTCCTCCCGGGGAGAGTCCAATGGTCACCTCGGGAAGGCCGATTCGGGTCCGGCGTTCGTCAATGGCGATCCGGTGATGGCACGCCATGGCCAGCTCGAAGCCTCCTCCCAGGGTCCCGCCGAAGATTGCCGCCACGACGGGTTTCCCCAGGGTTTCGAGACGCCTGAAGCCGGCCTTCAAAGCCTCCGAAACCCGAAAGACCTCGGCTGGGTCGTTCATGGCAAACAGGGCGTCAATGTCGCCACCAGCCAGGAAATCCTTCTTGCCGGAGGTCAGAATCACACCCTTGAGTTCACTCTCGGCCTCCAGCCGATCCAGGGTCGCCACCATCATCTCGCCGAAGACGTCGTTGATCACGTTCTGCGAGCGGCCGGTCATGTCCATCGTCACGGTGACGACGTTATGTGCGTCCTTTTCGTAGTTGAAGGTCATCAGTTGCTCCGCTTCTGGCCATCGACCCGCTCGATAATGGTGGCGATCCCCATGCCGCCGCCGACACACAGGGTGACCAGGGCGGTCGCCAACCCGCGTCTCTCAAGTTCGTCGAGTGCCGTACCGATCAGGCAAGCGCCCGTGGCGCCCAACGGGTGACCCATGGCGATCGCGCCACCGTTGACGTTGATCTTGTCCATCGTGTCGATACCCATGTCGCGCATGAACCGCAGGGGCACCGCGGCGAAAGCCTCGTTGATCTCGATCAAGTCGATGTCGTCGATGGTCATGCCGGCCTGGTCAAGCGCCTTCTTGGAGGCCGGTCCAGGCGCGATCAGCATGATCAACGGCTCGGCCGAGGTCACGGCCCCTGAAATGATGCGCGCCCTGGCCTTGAGCCCCAGGGCATCACCCTTCTCGCCGGACCCGATCAACAGCGCAGCCGCACCGTCGACGACGCCGGAGGAGTTCCCCGCGTGGTGCACGTGGTTGATGGATTCGACTTCGACATACTTCTGAAGGGCCCTGTCGTCGAGGCCCATCCCGCCCATCGCCTCGAACGAGGGCGTCAGCTTGGCAAGCCCTTTGAGGGTGGTCTCGGGACGGATGTGTTCGTCCTCCGCCAAGATCGTCAACCCGTTGGGATCGACCACCGGAACGATCGACTTGAAGTAGCCCTTCTCGCGGGCCTGGGTCGCGCGTTGCTGCGAGACCAGGGCGAACTCATCCACGTCCCGCCGGCTGAATCCTTCGATGGTTGCAACCAGGTCCGCACTGATACCCTGCGGGACGTACTCGGTTGCCTGATTGACATCCGGGTCCAGGAACCACGCACCGCCACCGTCAGCCCCCATCGGAACCCGCGACATGGACTCAATGCCACCGGCCACAACCAGCTCTTCCCAGCCCGAAATCACCTTCATCGCGGCGAGATGAACCGCCTCCGATCCCGAGGCACAGAAACGATTGAGCTGGACACCCGGGACCTGATCGTCCCACCCGGCAACCTGCACGGCACACTTGGCGATGTCCCCACCTTGATCGCCAGCGGCACTGACACATCCCATGACCACGTCTTCGACCTCGGCAGTGTTGAGGTCGTAGCGGCGCTGCAGCTCTCGCAACAGGCCCGACACCAGTTCGACCGGGCTCACCTCGTACAGTGAACCGTTTGTTTTGCCCCGCCCTCGGGGGGTCCGTATCGCGTCATAGATATAGGCCTCGGCCGTCATTTCGGTCTCCTTCACCTTGAACTCACACCGGTGCATCGGGTCCGTGTCGACCCTTGCGCCCTCTATTTTCTGAGCTGGTTCCCGTCCGGACTTCCCGGATAGACTCTAGCTATCGATTCCGCCGATACACAGGTACTTGATCTCGAGATAGTCTTCGAGCCCGTACTTCGAACCCTCGCGACCATTGCCTGATTCCTTGACGCCACCGAAGGGCGCCATGGCGTTGGAGATCGCACCCTCGTTGATACCAACGATTCCGTATTCGAGGCCCTCTGCCACCCGCCAGATACGACCCACGTCACGGGAGCAGAAATAGGCCGCCAGGCCGAATTCGGTATCGTTGGCCATCGCGATCGCCTCCTCCTCCGTCGAAAAGGAAACCAGGGGGGATACGGGGCCGAAGATCTCCTCGCGAAAAACCCGCATGTTCGCGGTCACTCCCGAAAGGATGGTCGGCTCGACAAACGAACTGCCCAGTGCGGAGCGACCGCCGCCCAGGACAACCCTGGCTCCCTGGGCCACGGCGTCGTCAATCATCGAGCAAACCGAGGAAGCGGCCGCGTCGTCGATCAACGGTCCCATCGTCACCCCATCCTCGGCGCCGTTGCCCAACCTGAAGACCCCCACCGCTTCCACCAGCCGCCGGGAGTATTCCTCCATCACCGTGTCCTGGACCAGGATGCGGTTGGCGCAGACACAGGTCTGGCCCGCGTTGCGATACTTGGTGGCAAGGGTCGCCTGCACAGCCTGATCCAAATCGGCATCGTCAAAGACGATGAAGGGCGCGTTGCCGCCGAGTTCCATCGAGGTTCTCTTCATCGTCCCCGCACAGTCAACAACCAACTTCTTTCCGACCTCCGTCGATCCGGTGAACGTCAGTTTTCGCACGATCGGATTCGAGGTCAGTTCGGCCCCGATGGCGCCGGTGCGACCGGCGATGACGTTGATCACTCCATCGGGAATGCCCGCACGCCGGGCCAACTCGGCCATTGCGAGGGCCGACAGGGGCGTCGAGGAGGCCGGCTTGCACACCGTCGTACACCCGGCCGCCAATGCCGCCGCGACCTTGCGGGCCAACATGGCATTGGGGAAATTCCACGGCGTGATGCACGCCACCACACCGACAGGCTGTTTGATGACGATGATTCGCCGGTCGCCGGCAGGGGGCGGAATAACATCGCCGTAGACGCGCTTGGCCTCCTCGGCAAACCATTCGATGTAGCTGGCACCATATGCGATCTCACCCCGCGCCTCGGCCAGGGGCTTGCCCTGCTCGGCGGTCAGAATTCGGGCCAGATCCTCCTGGTGTTCCATCATCAGGTCGAACCAGCGACGCAAGAGGACCGAACGCTGACCGGCGGTTTTCTTTCGCCACAGCCTTTGAGCCTTTTCCGCCGCCTCGATGGCCCGGCGAGTCTCGGTCCCTCCGCATCGTGCGACCTGGGCAATGATCTCCCCGGTGGCCGGGTTGGAGACGCCGAAGGTCTCACCGCCATCGGCGTCGATCCACCGGCCATCAACGAAGGCCTTGCATTTGAACAGGGTGTTGTCCTCAAGTTGCATATCAATCCTCCGGTTACCTTCGGGTGGATCAGGGATTTCTTCCTAGACCACCATCGGCCGACGCCCCTTCCATCGCAGACTCCATCTCACAAGCCAATTCAATCAACACCTCGTCGGACCCTTTCTGTCCAGTCCCGGTCGGAGTGCCGTGCCTCCTGCCTCCGACCCCTTCAGTACGACGAACGATCCCGGCAGGTCACCGATGGGGACCGCCCCCGAGCCTACCGTGCATAACCTTACCTATCAACCTGGCCG
>CAYSHZ010000123.1:8990-10097 GCA_964430905.1 uncultured Thermoanaerobaculia bacterium
TCAGGAGATCTACCTACCTGTGTCCAGTAAACTCACACTAGAAACTGGGAACAACCGCCCAGTCGCATCTCGGTCAACAAATCCAGCGTTCTTGAGGAACATTTCCAGGAGTTGGCCGGAAATCTCGCTCCAGAAATGCCTCAACAGCACCACCAGGACAGGCCTTCAGCACTTCGCCCTTGCCTCAGTTGAATTGGCTCGTCCGGGATCAGAAAATGATCGCAGTACTCCGTTGCTCCCTCAAGGAGAGATGAATGCCGCCCAGCTGCGATATCGGGTTCTTCCGACGGAGATACCGGCCCTCCTCGCGCATCACGACCAACTGATCCCGAATGAACTGCTCAGTTCCGATAGCGAGACCGTCAACGAAGTACCCTAGGCGTTTAAGATACAAACCACGAACCTCGAACCCTCGGGCAATCTCTCGGTCCAATACCTTTTGAGATATCGCAGCCTGGCCTTCCTTGGTCGGTACGTTCCCCCGGTAATACAACCGTTCCCGAAATTCCACCAGTACCTTCTTTCTGCTGGGCTGATCGAGGAAGGTCTTGAGCGGGACCAACCACGAATCTCTCCCAATCTCCCTCAAGAAAACCGAAGACCCCTTCCACTCTTCCGGCCGCTCCACCAAACCCGCCCTAACCGGGTTGAGCTCGACGTAGAGCATGCAGTCAATGACGGCCTGGAGGTTCTGCAGATAGACCGACTTAAAACGATCGGCCCAGAACCGCCCCCGGCGCTGATGGCTGCGGTTATACCACCGGGCATAGGCTGACTGGATGTTTCGCATATATTCAGAGACATCGAAAAGCCGTTGCCGGTAGTGCTCCCACTGCTCATCGGACCAAGCATCGACCTGAAGCTGCGACATCCTGCTCGGGTACATAATCCGAGTCCGAGCACGAAGTTCCTCCCGGCTGACCGCACGCGGAGTATCAAACTTCACGACCAAGTGATAATGGTTGCCCATCACCGAAAAGGCCGCAACTTCGCAGAAGTAGACCTTACTGAAATGCTTGATCGTCTCGATCAATCGCCGGCTCGCCCCCGCTGCTGAGAGCGGAAACTCACCCTCCCGTCCGGCAATCCTGCTGTGAAGGTGATACC
>CAYSHZ010000124.1:0-9938 GCA_964430905.1 uncultured Thermoanaerobaculia bacterium
CTTTCTGTTGGGTCGAGACGACCGTGGCTCGTGGGAAGCTTCTCACCAGTGATCTACTACGAAAACCGGTGAGAAGTGCGGACTAGTTTTTATGGCGAACGCTACCGTAAGCTGAGGCGCTTGTAAAATTCTGCAATACCCAGCCGGGGATGAACCCCGATCCGACGTATTTCTTTGTAGGAGAGGGGTTTATCCCCTCCCGTTCTTCGATTGTTCGGACACATCCGCCTTGAGAGCCCAAGCTGAGAGGTTCATCAATTGCGTTCAGTGAGAAGAGCCTTCTTCCGAAACCGACTCCAGAGCCAGAATCCGTTCCCTCGCTCCCGGGTGAGTTCTCAGATAGCCCAGGAGCTGCGAGTTCGATTGCCCGACTTCATCCAATCGTGCCAGGAATTCCATGGCCCCGCGGGAGTCCCCATAGACCTCGAGCAGCAAAGCCCGCCCGAACGCATCGGCGGCAATCTCCTGCTGGCGTTCCACCGACCTAGACGCCAACCGTTCCACATGGTTGATCAACTGCAACACCGGTTTCCCCACCCCACTGGCACCGAGGCCACTGGAAATCAGGCCGACCGCAATCCCGCTCCCGAGGCCCCTGAGATGATCCCGATGAGCAAAATGGCCCAGCTCATGGCCCAGAACAAAGGCCAGTTCCTCGTCATCGCCCACGGCCTCCATCAAGGCCGTCGTTACCAGAATTGTTCCTCCCGGAACGGCGAAGGCGTTGATGTCGTCAGACGGCTGGATCACAATCCGGAATTCATACGGCGCCTCCGGCCAATGCTCAAGCAGGCGGCCCAGAATGACCTCGCACCGCTCCTGCATCACACCGCCCCCCTCGGCGGGCTCGACGACCGGTCCAACCCAGCCCCCAAACATCACCTTCTCGAGGCCGGGCGGCATCAACGGTGCTATGGATTCGACCAGGACGACAACGATGATGAACAGAATAAGGGCCCCGCCCGTCACTCCGACGACCAGGAGCGCGGCTTCCTTGAGGGGGTGGGTCGGCGAGACGTTGACGTCCTCGGCTTCCTTCCGTGCAACAAATCCCGGGAACTCGTTCAACGGCTGAGTTTGACGGCCGTCCCAAAGGCCAGAACCTCGACCCCTGCGGTTCCCTTGCCGTCCCTCCTTCCGGTAGCCAGCCGCGACGTCTCCAGCCGCACATTGAGAATGGCGTCATAACCCTTCCGACCGGCCTCCTCCTTGAGACGGAGAAGCGCCTCACGCCGCGCACGGTCCAGCAGACTCTCGTACCCCTTGATCCGTCCCCCGACGATGCCCCTCAGTCCGGCAAGAAACCGCTTGAAGTAGTCCAGGGAAATGACCACCGATCCCGTCACCATCCCCGAACGTTCCGGCTGCCAGTCCGGAGGCAGGGTTCGAAAGGTCACGGCCGGCATCCCTACCAGGCCCTGCTCTCGTTCCCTAATCGATGCGTAATGCTTTTTTTCCACCCAGTGACCGATGAAATACGTCACCACCAGCACGACGATCGGCATTCCAAACTGGATCAGAACCAACACCAGTTGAGAAGCGGATTGTCCCCCGTTGGCCCCCATCACTGCACCTTGACAGCGGTCCCATAGGCAAACAATTCCGCAGCCCCCTGGGCCACCGACGAGGTTGCAAAACGCACGTTGACCACGGCGTTGGCGCCCATGCCCTCAGCCTGGAGAACCATCCGGTCAACGGCCTCCTGTCGCGCCTCCCCGAGCAACTCGGTATAGCCCTTGAGTTCGCCGCCGACAATATTCTTGAGCCCGGCCATGATGTCACGACCAATATGTTTCGCACGAACGGTCGATCCACTGACGACTCCGTAGAATTCTACGATCGTCTTCCCGGGAACTGTCTCGGTATTACTGAGAATCATGAGAGCCTCCAAGGCCAGCATACCAGGACCAGTGCCCCCTTTTTCCGGGCAGATTCCTTCATCAAGAATTCACGACACCGATTCCAGGAATCAGAATTGCGTCACCGGTCTGGTTATCCACAACCGAGGCATAGGCCAGAAACGCGCCACCGACACTCGACGTCGTCACCGATGCACATGCGTCCCCGATGGGGCCCTGTCCCAGACCCGCCAGCACCTCGCCCAACTGACGGAACTCCAACGGCGCCAGGGAGACCATCTGCGTTCCCAGCAGCCCTCCATCGGCGCCGTGGAGGTCGACGATCACCTCGATCGCCGTGGAGGTGACGTTGACCAGCCCGATGTTGGTCCTGAATCCCGGCGTGCCCGGAATACCCGTCAACTGGATCAACTCGGCACTCTCTCCAACGCTCGTCGCCTCGCTCTCCGGCACGACTGGCATGAACTGGCCGAAGCTGCCCCCTGCCGCATCCCGGGTGAAGGTCCTGCTGGTTGCCAGGACCTGACCCGACAGCGGGGTCAATCGAAGTGCCGCCGCACCCTGGTAATTGAAGAGCTCATCCAGGACGTTGACCAGTCTCCGGGAACGACCCCCCTCGATCATCAGGGTCACCGACCGGGTCGATGAATTGTCCCGATCCCGCTCGAGCAACTCAACCTGGAGTGTGACTCCGCCATCCCCGAGGGCCTTGAGTTCCAGCTCCGTTCGCCAACGGGTTCCCGCCAGGCCCGGAAGATTGGCCGCGGCCGCCAGAAACAGCGGTTCCCCGGCCGTTGACGAGGGTCGGATTGAGTTGTCATCCCACGCCCCAGTGACCACCGTCTCCAGCGCGTTGCCTGGGACATCCTGGGTATTCGACGGATCCGGCCCCATCCGGAAATTAAACTCCGTCACCTCGGTCGTCCAGGGCGGCCACTGGGGTTCCCATGCCCAGACAGCCCAGTTGAGGCCCCTGCTCTCCAACAACTCGATCTCATCTGACAGATACACCTCTGCCCCGGGTTCCCAACGCATGACGCCCATTTCGTTGACGGCAACAACGACACCATGGTCGGAAATAAATTCGTCAACCGTCCCCAGAAGAGCATCGAGCCATTCGCGGTCAACATTCTCCGCAGTTCCGTCCTCGTCCGCATCGAAGACACCAGGATAGGTATTGGTCAGCGGTGGCTCCTGGTGCGTAAAGACGTAGGGCTGATACTGGTGGACCGCATAGACTGTCCGTTCGTCGTCGATGACCTTCATCAACGGCAGCCAATCTACTGCCGAGTAGCCCATGTGCTGTACGAGGACCGGCGTCAGCTGATCGACCTCCCGGATCGCATCGACGATTCTGGGGAAGAGCTGGTCCCAGTCGGCCAGGGTATCGCCGTGGGCGTCATAGAAGGCCTGGGGATCCCACTCATCGAACAGGACCTCGTTGGCATTGGGCTCGACCATCAAATCGTACCCGACGACAACCGGATTGTCCCGGTAGCGTTCGGCAGTGTGGCGCCACATCGCCACCCAGGCGTCCTGGGCGGCCTGGGTCGTCCAGACGCTGTCATCAAGATGAATTTCCGGGTCATACCAGTCCTCGCCATAACAGCAGATCGAGAATTCCGCCCGGCCGGGCCCGGCCCGGAAACTGATGACGGCGAAGAGATCTGCCGCTGCCGCCATCCCAAGCAGCGCGTCAAGGTTGGCCTGCGCCGCCTCGTCCAGTTCGTATGGCGGCTTCTCCGCGAACAACCCGGAACAGGAAATGTTGACGTAATTTGCCCCCATCGCCGCAAGCGCGTCGAAGTCGCTCTGGCCAAAGGGCGGACCGAAAATCCCCGTCCCCAGGAAGTCCTCTCCGTCCAGTTCGGGATAGACCCGCCGCTGGTAGATATTGGCTCCCCTGAGAACCGTCGAACCGGTCCACAGCGTCCAAGCATCGAGGTTCTGACCGGCCTGAGACACTCCACCAGCACCGTGTACGACCGAAGAACCGAATACCAGAGCGACCAGCAGCATGTTTGACGTCAAGGACTTCATTGGAAATTCTCCTTCCCCCATGATGAAAGGTCGCGGGCCTCGATGCAACGGGCAGCCCCTTGTGCCGCATGAGCCGGCACATCCACAATCCTGGCCGGGAGCGTCAACACCGAACCCATCTCCCGACAACAGTGACTGCGGTAAACTCAATCAACACTTAACGAAGGTGAGGATCATTCATGTTTCACAAGAGTCTCGTCATCACGCCATTCATTCTATTCCTGATCCTGGCGCCAACAGTCGGAGCTATTGAGATCACTCAACCGGAAATAGGTTCCATGACCGTCGAGGTCACTGATTATACGTTCCCGGAAGCATTCGAGGGACCGGCGAAACATGTCAACACCATGGCCGGTTTCCTCGTGCTGATCCACAGCCACTGGAATGGCAGCACGACCACAACAAACGTCTATTACCTCACCCCCTTGGAACTTCTGATCCTCTTCACCCTCAATAACCCCGTTGGAACCGGTGATGTTTTTGTGGCGGCCGATCTTTGGACCGGTCAAGTTGTTATGGTCACCGCCGGAAAAGAACGGCCGGGAAAGTCCGACCCCTTCACGGTTGACGGCTTCGAGGCAGGCAGTACCGAGATCACCATCGGCGGACTGGAACCAGGAACAGAGCTCACGTCGGTTTACACCTCTCCCGGAGGCTGGCCGACCCGGGCATCGTTGGCTGATGGTTCCTGGGGGGACCAGGACGGAGAGGAAAATGGCCAGATCGTCACGATGGCTCCCCGCTACCGTGGTCCCAGCTATGTCCTACCTGGGGAAGTCTGGGTTCTGTCGGTCAACGGTGACCAGGCCCCGGCGGTCGTCACCCTGGAAGCCGAGGGCACCCTGGCCCGTCACGTCGTCCCGGCGGTCAGTCACATCATCGGCGCCTCGGGAACTCCTTTTATCTCGGACCTGACCCTGGCCAACCCGATGGGCTTCGAGGTCTCGGGATGGATTCGCTTCCTCGAGGACGGCGCCACCATCGAGAATGCACCCTCGGCCGACTTCACGCTTCAAGCAGGGGAGTCCAAAACCTGGACCGATGTGCTTCAGAGCGCCTTCGGCATCACGGCCAATGTCAAGGGCAGCCTGGTTGTCGGCGGCTATCCCCACTGGCTGCTGCAGGTCTCAAGCCGAAACTACGCCGTGGACGACGAGGACCGCCGCTTCGGCATCGCCCTGCCGGGACAGCCGACTCTGACCGCCGTCATCGGCCCTAATCCCTGGATCATGCCGGGGCTTGTCCAGAACGACGAATTCCGAAGCAATCTGGTCCTGGCCGGATTGGCGCCGACAACCTCGACTGTTGCTATTCGCATCATCGAGGGCGGCGTCGTCAAGGCCGAGACCACCCGGGAGATTCCGCCATACGCCCTGGTACAGATCAACCGGGTTGCTCAAACCCTGGGTGCGGGAACCATCCAGGACGGCCACATCGAACTGATGATCGAGGAGGGAGGCATCGCCGCGGCGATCTCGGTCGTGGACGGCAGTGCAGATGATGCGGCCTATATCACCGCCCGGCCGCTGTTCCCTTATTAGACCCCGGGATCGGGCAAACCGAAAATGGCGCCTTAAGGAATTGGTCCAGGACCTGACCGGTTATATCAATGCGGGGGGCCACTATGGGCATTGTGGAGAAAATGGGATTCTGGAGAGGCGTCGGTTCCGTCCTCAACACAGGGGTCGGCGCCCGCCTGATGGAGGCGAGCCGTGGACTGGTCAACCTCTCGACACGGATTCTACCCGGACCGAGGATCGACGGTCCCCCACCCTTGACCCGGCTGAAGAAACCCCTCCCGGAATGCCGGGTTGCCGTTGTTACGACGGCCGGCCTGTATCTCGACGGCGACGTCCCCTTCGACGTCGATGATCCCAAGGGTGATTCAAGTTTCCGGGACTTCCCCACCGACGTCTCGCCAGAGGATCTCAGGATTGCCCACGCCCACTACACCCACCGCTGGTGGGAACAGGATCCCGAGGTTCTCCTGCCCCTCGACCGTTTGAGAGAACTCCAGACTGCGGGAATCTTCACCTTGGCGCCGCGGCTCTTCAGTTTCGGATTCGGCGGCATCCTGACTCGGGACTACATCGACCCGAAGACCGGCACCGCCCATGCTCTCGCCCGCCATCTGGTCAACGACGAGGTCGACCTCGCCCTCCTCGTGCCCGCCTGACCCCTGTGCAATCGGGCCGGCGGCCTGATCGCGCGAACCCTCGAGGGGCACGGCATCGCCACCGTCAACCTCTCAATCAATTCAGACATCTCCCGAAAGGTCCCCGCACCGCGGACCGTCTTCGTTCCCTACCCCCACGGCGCGCCCTTCGGCGTTCCCAAGGACATCCCGGGTCACATGACCGTCCTTCGTGACCTCTTCCGGGCCCTTCAGGAAGTATATGAACCCGGGACCATCCTCAACCCCGGCTATCGCTGGAGGAGGACGAAGTGGTCACCGATCGATCCGGAAGAATTTATCGTTCCGGAGAACGAGATGGAATGCGCCTGACCCCCGGTTTTCTGTCTCTCAGCAAGGCCGCCATCATTGGCTCAGCCGGTCAGCAAACGACTTGAAGGTTAAAAGTGAGGAGTTCGAAACAATGTCCAGGCTCGGCGTCCTGCATTGCTTCGAAAGGTTGGGCTCCTTCCCACCTCGAACTTCACACTTCCCCCATCAACCTTCAAACATCCAACCCTGCCCCATTCGTCCGGAGCCAATGTTTTCGCTCGCGGTACTGCGGCATCACCTTGTCCACCTCGTTCCAGAAGGTATCGGTGTGGTCCCTGTGATGCAGATGGCACAGCTCGTGAACGATGATGTAGTCGATAACCGTCTGCGGGGCCATCATGCACTTCCAGTGAAAGGCCAGTTTCCCAGTTGAAGAACACGAGGCCCAGCGATTGCCCAGCTCCCGAACGTCAACCGAGGCGGGAACGACATCCACCTTGGGAGCGAAATACCGAACCCTCGGCGGAATCCTCGAAAGGCCACGTTGAACGTAGTAACACCGAAAGGCCTTCTTGGCGGCTTCAATCTCGCCCCGATCGACCAGATCCCTACACAGACGGAAGCGCCCGTTCTTGAGGAGCAAAGACTCCTTCTGGTCCGAGACGAGACTCAGACGATACGACCTCCCGAGGTAGAGAAAACCCTCCCCGCTCTTGTATTCGCGGAGTACCTTCGTCGCGTTGAGATCCCGCCATTCGGCCAAATTCTTGTAGATCCAAAATCTCTTGGCCTCGACGATGTCCTCAATCCTCTCGTCGGGAGTCCCTTCGGGCGCCCGAACAACGACGCTTCCGTCCCGCTCGATAATCACATCGGCGGTGGCTCGTCGGGCCCGAACGACCTCGTAGGCAATCCCGCGCTTTTCGTTCACGAAATCAACTCCTCATGGCGGACCTCGGCCAGCTTGACGATTTCGACCGCCAAACGCTCGTGCCTTTCGATTAATTCCGGGATGCCGGTCAGCAAGATCTCGGTGTCGATCTGAGCCCGAAGCTTCCTGACTTCGATGGGTTTTCCCCAGAAATCGAGAACGTCGATCCTGTTCTGGAACAGTTGGACAATCGCCACCATCAGGCTTTTCAAGGCCCCCTGATGCTCCTCCGGGGGTTCCTGACCATCAAACGCCAACTGGAGCATGAAATCATAAAAAGTCGTCGCTTCCCGACCCAGACCGTCAATTGTCTCGGTACGCCCCTGCAACGCCTCCTTCCGGAGTTGTTCATAGCCCTCGGCCAGAGCCTCCCAGTTGTCGTGGTATTGCGAGATGAGGTGTTCCAGTTTCTGGCTCAGCCTGGCATAAAAGGCCGGATCCTCTTCGAAGTGTACGGTGCAATGCTTACGGAGAGCATGCTCCATCTCGCTGGCCTTGGCCTTCGCATCACCCTTGGAGTGTTCCCGAACATGTTCAATGAAATCGTCCGACAGCAATGCGACCGGCGGGATTTTGGGATCAATGCCCAGTTCAACGAGATACTGGTTGATCAGTTTCTTGACCTTGGCCCCCGCATCGGCAATGTCGAGAGAGTCATCCTTGAACCGTTCCTTGACCATCCGCAACAGGTAGCCGAAACGTCGAGCGGGGCCACGGAAGCGATGCCCGGCCGGATGAGGCAGAATCAAATTGAGGCTCTCCAGAAAGACCTTGAAATAGACCTCGAAATTGGCCCGTCGTTTGATGTCCTCCATGGCGCCCACTGCGGCATGAACGACTCTGACCTCCGCCGCACCGTCTCCCAGCCTCCCCAGGGCGAAAGCCTCGATCTCTCCCACCCCGGCACCCTCGAAATGCTGCACAAGGCGCCGATACCGTTCTTCGAGGATCGGAATTTCAGCAAGAATGTTCTTCAATCCCTGTCGAATGTCTTCGGGGGCTTCCTCCGAGTAGATCGACAGGGCATGCGTCAGGTGGTTCGCCAGACCGATGTAGTCGACGATGAAACCGCGGCGCTTGCCCGGCGCCACCCGATTGACCCGTGCAATCGCCTGCAACAGGGTATGCTCGCGCAGCTTTTTGTCGATGTACATCACCTGTTCCACCGGCGCGTCGAAGCCCGTCAACAACATGTCGCAGACGATCAGGAATGCAATTCCTGTCAGCACCGCATCCGGATCGTCGAGATCGAAGGGCTTGCAGAAATTCTCAACCGCGTTCCACCGCTTGGCCTCACGTCGTGCGTCGGTGATCAGAGCCGGTTCGTTCGTCGGATCGGCCGACACGACCACCACTGCCTTGAGAAAGTCGATTTTCCGGATCAACTCGGAATCGGGATCCGCCTTCAACCGCTCGCGGTCCAATCGTTCCCGCAACGCCTCCCGGATCGCCGAGCGATAGCGAACGGCTGCCAACTTGGAATGGCAGACCACCTGGGCCTTGAACCCGTCCGGCAGGATATTGTCGATGTAGTGGTCCACCAGATCGCGGGCAATGGCGCCGATGCGCTGCTCGGCCTCCAGGATGTCCCCGGTAGCACCATATTTCTTCTTAATCGCGAGGATCTCTCCTTCGGTCCGATCACCGAAGAGATCCTCAAATTTCGTGTCGAATTCGTGTTTGTCCCGCAGCGCGGTTTCGGCGGTTCGTCCCTCGTAGAGGATCTGCAGCGTCGTGCCGTCATGCACCGCATCCATCAGCTTGTAGGTATCGATATACTCACCGAATCGTTTCACCGTTCGCCGAGAACCGTGGTGCTCGGTGATCAGGGGCGTTCCCGTGAAGGCGATGCGAGTCGCATTGGGAAAGGCCTCGAAAATGTTATCACCAAGATCCGAACCCTGGGTACGGTGAGCCTCGTCGATCATCAGCAAAATACGTTCAGAAGGGTTGACGACCCCGAAGGTCTCAGCCGAGGGAATCCCGCCCCATGCCGTCAAGGCCTCCGCCGCCTGTGAGACTGGGGCCTGAAACCGCTCGGAGAACTTGTGAACCATCACCATGTTGACGTCCGAAGCGTCCGTACACAGGTGTTCGCGCAGCTCGTGGGTGCTTGAAATTACGTTAACCTTGCCGCCGATCAGGCGAGCCGTCCTTGCCAGTTGCCTCTCAAGATCCTTGCGGTCATTGACCAACACGATCTTATAGTCCTGGAGGTCCCGGGCCGCCCGGATCATGCGGGCAACGAAGACCATCGTCAACGACTTGCCCGAGCCCTGCGTGTGCCAAACCACCCCGGAGCGCGCCGAGGGCGTCTGCCCGGCCCGCAGGCGCTCAACGATCTTCCGTGCCGCCCGATACTGCTGGTAGCGCCCAACCACCTTGATACGCCGGCCCGAATCGGTGTCCATGAACACCGTGGTACTTCGCAAAACATCCAGCAGCGTCTCCGGCGCCAGAAGACCATCGATCATTTCTTCCTGGGACCGCCGAGCCCTGGCTTGATCCTCACCTTCCCCGTCCACCCTCCACCGATGGAAATGCTCGTGCCCCCCACTGATCGTTCCGAACTCACAGCTTTCCCCGCAGGTCCGGATCACGAAGAGGTTGGTGAAGAACAACCGCGGTTCGCCTTCCCGGAGCCCCGCCGCCACTGCTTCCG
>CAYSHZ010000125.1:0-9927 GCA_964430905.1 uncultured Thermoanaerobaculia bacterium
ACGAAGATCGTTGATCCTGGTGGCCCTGCTGGTGGCCCTTGGCGTGATGACGAGCACACAGATTGCTTTTGCCCAAGCCTGGAGTGGCGCAGGCCGCGCCAAGGGTGTCGTGAAAGACATGGAGGGAAATCCGATCAAGGGTGCCTCAGTGGAACTGGTGATGATTCAGGATCGGGATACCGGACCACCGGCTCTGACGACCGACAAAAAGGGAAAATTCGCAATGCTGGGCCTCAAGGGTGGAATGTGGTGGGTCAGGGTCAACGCTGACGGATTCAAGCTTTGGAGTGGCCCCTACGAGATCTTCAGTCATTCTGCCCCGAAGAGTCTGGTTGTGGAGATGGAACGACTGCCCGAAGAAGTTGTTCGTGCCCAGAAGCAATTCAAGGCACAGGATCGACTGGACGCCGCCAAGGAGCTGGTTGCCAAGGGTGATATCGACGGCGCCCGCGCCGAGTATGACGCGGCAATCTCGGAACTGGACGAACAGGATCACCCTGTGGTCTTGGCGGTTCTGGCCAACACCTATTTGGGTGAGGGTGATATGGCAAGGGCCAAAGAGATCCTCCAACAGAGCTTGGCAATCGATCCAGACCACATCGCCAGCCTCAAGGAGTTGGCCGCCATTACGGCTGCGGAGGGAGATGTGGATCAGGCCGAGGTCCTCCTCGGGAAGATCCCTCCAGAGGAAGTGGTGCATCCCAATACCACCATGAATCTGGGAATGGCGCACTACAACAAGGGAGAGATGAAGCAGGCAAAGAGCTTTCTTGATCGGACGGTCAGGGACCATCCGGACGTTGCCCTGGCCTACTATTTCCGTGGCTTGATCAACCTGAGCCTGGAACCTCAGGCGGCCAAGGCGGATTTTACGAAGTACGTCGAAATGGCGCCGGATTCGCCTCAGGCGAAAGAAGCCAGGGAGTATCTCGGCTATCTTGAGGCGCCCGCGGGGGAATAGTATGGGCCTGTTTGCCGAATGGGCTTCAATCGTGTGTTCGGGTGGCGGTTCCTCAGCAGGATATCCGCGCTTGCCTATGTGATTGATTGTGGGCGCAGCCGAGGAGAGACGGGAAGACGAACGGCTGGTCACGGCCTCCTTGGCTGGCGACGAAGATGCTTTTGCCCAACTGGTCTACCGATATCAAAGACGACTGACCGCCTTTTTGTGCCAATTGGTAGGTGATGTCGAACTGGCCAAGGAGTTGACCCAGGAGGCGTTTATTCGAGCCTGGTCGGCCCTCTATCGGTATGACCCCAAGTACCGTTTTTCAACGTGGCTTTTTCGGATAGGCCACAACCTTGGAATTGACCATCTTCGTCGCCGTCGCCTCAAGACGGTTCCCATTGTTCGGGAAGATCGTGAGGGAGATGAGATCGAGGTCATCCTGGTCGATAAGGCAAAGGATCCCTTGGGACATCTCAAGAACGGTGAATTGGCCGGCGCTCTCCGCGAGGCCATCGAGGGTCTTCGTCCGGAATACCGGGAGTTGGTATTGCTTCGCCATTTTGGGGGATTGAGCTATCAGGACATTGCCGATCTTGAATGTATGCCTCTGGGTACGGTCAAGAACAAACTTTTTCGAGCCCACAGCGTATTACGCAAAGAGTTGGAGTCATTCCTGTGATGACTCATCGGGAGGCATGGTGAACAGTTCGTGTGAAACAGTCCGCAGCCTGTTGGTCGAGGACCCTGGATGCTCCAGTCGGCATGACCCGGCCGTAGAGCGCCATTTGGAGAAGTGTGATGCTTGTCGACAGTTTGCCGAAGCCGAAGAGCGCCTGGCAACAATCTTTTCGGACGCATCACCTCCCCCAGACCCTGTCCTGCAACGACGGGTGATCATGACCATCAAGGCGTTTGAGGTGCGGAGGCGGCGATTGGCTCTGTTGCCGGTAGCGGCATCAGCCATTTTTGTGCTTTTCGGGGTGACCCTCATGGGAGGGGTTCCGGGGGCTTCACTGATGGCTTCACTCCCCGCGTGGACGGGCGGTGGTTGGTCGGTGGTCACCGCCATGCTGATGGACATTGTCGGTGCGATGCAGGCCGTGGCTTCGGGGGTGGCTGGGGTGATCTCGGTATCGATGCTCTTTGGGGCATTCACAATAGTGGTCGTTGGAATCGGCGTCATGGTATTGGCTTCGAAGAGGTGGAAGCGCTCCGCGCCATGGTCCGTTCGTTCCTGATTCCGTTCCTGGTGATTTGGCTCTTTGCCGTCGGTGTTGTCTCATCCGAGGCGGCACCGGATGTATTCAGGTTGGCGACTGATCTCGATGTCAATTCAGAGGTTGCGGGTGATGCCGTGGTTCTCGCCGGCGACCTGACCTTGGGACCCGATGCCCACGTCCGCGGTGATGCCGTTGCGGTACTGGGCAGGGTTCATCGAGATGATAGGGCCAGGGTTGACGGTCGTGTGATTGCTCTGCCTTCGTTGGCAGCCCTGAGCCCCGAAACGCTGGGTACGGGGAACAGTTCGACCCTGAGGCTGGGTCTGTTCCTGTTGACCGGCGGATTATGGTTGGTGGCAACGACGTTCATCGCAGTCTTCTGGCCTGCCCGACTGCTCTCAGCTACGGCAGGTTTCCGGCAGGCGGGGTGGCGTCTGGTGATTTTGGGACTCGTTGTAGTCATTACCCTCTTCGCGGCTCTGGTAGCGGTATTGGGATTTGGCCCGGTGTGGGGAGTTCCGTTGGCCGGTTGCCTGATGCTGGTCTTCCTTGGGTTCAAGACACTCGGGTTGGCGGTCCTGGGGGCATGGATTGGTTCGCGGTTGCCCTTTCGATGGAAGCCGGCGGGATGGTCGCTCGGTCTGGATGTGTTCGTGGGTGTTTCGTGTCTGTTGGTGCTCCGTTGGGTGCCGATGTTCGGCGGGACCCTGTGGGCTATTGCCTCGGTGGTCGCTCTTGGAGTTGGTGTTTTCAGTGTGCTGACCGAATGGTCGACCTCGGCAAAGCCGGTATCGATCCCCTTGATCTGATATGTGGTTTGCCCTGGAATTTGGAGAAATTTGAGCCATTAGATCGGCAGAGAATGCTTGTTCGGCGGTTCAAGAACCGCTCCCATCTGAGAGTATTGGATCAGGACTACACGGGCTGAGGTGGTAGCATCCACATCATGGTGCGTCGATCGGCTTTGTTCTTTTTGGGGTTGGCATCACCCGCGTTGCTGATTTGTAGTTGTTTCCCTGGCACCTCCGCCGAATACTTCTTTTTGATTCTGGTGATGGGATTCCCGGTTGCCTTGATGATCATCGCTGTTGCTCGAAACGGGCGACTGGGTCCACTGACGGTGCCTCTGGCAGCCATCGGTTTGATCCTCGAGGTTTTGGGAATCGCAATTCTGATGTTGCGAGGCCAGGTGGTCGAGGCTCCCTGGTTCGGGGCCTTTCCACTTGCGGCAGCTCTCCAGATCTACGGCCTATGGTTGGGGCTGATGCTGTTGGTGGGCCTCGCCTACGGATTGACCTTCGATCGTTGGGAATTGACGGAGGAGGATCTCCGCCGGTTTGAGGCACGCTGCCGAGCCAACGACAGGGGCCAGGAACGATGACGTCGAGCATCGTCGGGTCAGCCATTGTCTACCTGGTCCTGGTTGTGCTGATCGGCATCTGGGCTGCACGCCGAACCAGTTCGGCCAGGGATTTCTTCATCGCCGGCCAGAAGGTCGGGTGGATCGTCACGGCCTTCGCGACGATGTCGGCGGCATTCAGCGGATTTGTCTTCATGGGTGGTCCCGGACTGATGTACCGAGTGGGCGTGGCCTCACTGTTTATCTGTATTCCGGTTGGTTTCACATCCGGAATGCTGTGTTGGGTCGTCGGTAAGAGACTGAGGCTTTTGTCGGGCCTGCAGCAGATTTATACGGTTCCGGATGTCATCCTTTGCCGTTATCGAAGCCGTCGAGCATCGGGCCTGGCGGCGATTGCCGTCATCATCGGGACCATTGGCTACCTTGGTGCTCAGCTCCAGGCTCTGGGGATCTTGATTCAAACGGTGTTCGGTACCGCCGGTGGGCGGTGGGGCCTGTTGGCGGCGATGATTTTTGGCGCTGCGGTAGTTGTGTTCTATGCAGCCGCCGGTGGCATGGTGGCTGGTGTTTATACCGATCTCTTTCAGGGTGCCTTGATGGTTGTTGCCGCGGTTGCGGTCTTCTTCTACTGTCTTCGATCGGGAGGAGGCCTTGAAGCGATGTCACGTTCGATCATCGCATCGGACACCTTTGGTCCGAATCACCTTGATCCTTTTGGGACTCTTCCGGTGATGACAGCCATCGGTTTCTTCTTTGTCTTTGCCGTGGGCCTTCTGGGTCAGCCCCACATGCTCCACAAGTTTTTCATGTTGGAAGACCCAAGGAAACTCAAGTGGATGCCCCTGGTAATCGGAGTAACGCAGTCAGCGTGTATTTTGATCTGGCTTGGGATTGGCTTGGCAGTTCCGGCCCTGGTGGCCCAGGGACGGATGGCGGCATTGATCAACCCCGATCAGGCGGCGCCCCAGTTTCTGTTGAAGTTCACGCCAGGGATCCTGGCGGGTTTGGTGTTTGCAGGTGTTCTGGCGGCCATTATGTCGACTGCCGATTCTTTCTTGAATATCGGGTCGGCCGCCATCGTCAGGGATCTGCCGAAGGCCGTGGGCCGTCGGGTCTCAAACGAGTTTCTATGGGGGAGAATCGCGGTTGTGGGCCTTGCCGGCGTCGCGGTCGTTTTTTCCTTTTTTTATCGAGACCTGATTGCCCTGGTTGGAACGTTTGCCTATGGAACCTTTGCGGCGGCATTGGCCCCTGCAGTTGCAATCGGCTTGAACTGGCGGCGGGTGACGGCAGCAGCTGCATCAGCCTCGATCGCGACGGGCATGGTCGTCAATCTCGGGTTGGAATTGATGTCACGGCAGACGATGTGGGGCTGGTTTCCGCACCTGTCGCTCAAGGCAGGCGGGTTGCCGTCGGCCGTGGCCCTCGCTGCCTCGTTCACGGTGTTGTTCGCGGTGACCTGGTTGAGGCCGGCCGACAAAGATAGCCAGGTCGATCCAGACATCGATTTTGTCATGGAGATCTGAGCGTGAAACCCAGCGATTGTAGACTGACGATGAAAATGGCGGTGACTCTCACCGGTGAACTCAAGGCTTGGATGTGCGGGGTGGCTCTCTGAGGCCATGCCTGCTATACTCCCCGCTTACCGGTTTTTCCGGTCTGGGGAGCGTGTGTGTCGATATCTTTGAGCAATGCTGATGAACGGCCGATTACCTTTTCTGAAGAGGTGATTGTGGCAGTCGACCGCCTGGACTCCAACCAGGTGGCGACTCCAGTGACCGTTCGCCTCGAAGGTCGCGTTCTGCCCATGGACGGGGGTTATCTGGTCGAAGGATCGATGGACGCGGAGGGTTCCCTGGTGTGTTCCCGGTGTCTGGTCCCGGTTCCCTGGAAGGTGAACGACCGTTATACGGTCGAGTTGCGCAATCCTCCGGACAGTGATCATGAGGACGTTGAGTTGAACGGCGCCGATCTGGATGTGGTGTTCATCGTCAATGACCAGTTGGATATCGATCATTTGGCGGCCGAGCAGGTGATGCTCAATCTGCCGATGCGAATTCTGTGTCAACCGGATTGTTCCGGTTTGTGTCCGCAATGCGGCGCCAACAAGAACCAAGAAGGAAGCTGCCAGTGTGAGCCCGAGGTGGATCCCCGATGGGAAGGTCTCCAAGGTCTCGAAGGCCGGCCATCCTGACTCGTTGAAGAAAACGGAGTAGATCATGGCAAATCCAAAGAGAAAAATTTCTCGAACCCGGCGTGATAAGCGTCGGGCGCATCACGCATTGACCCCAGCGGGTTCCAGCCTGTGTACCGAGTGCTTTGAGGCCAAGTTGCCCCATCGCGTGTGCCCGCATTGCGGATACTACAAGGGCCGTGAGGTGATCGAAGTCCAGGAACTCGACTGAGTTTGACCGAGTTTGGTCGAACGAGTTTGGGTGACCCCATGGGCGATTGCCGCTCACCAGGACGGTGTGCGTCGGTCTCGTCCTTTTTTTGGCGGGACAGGGTGAGCGTGTGATCTCGAAGGGTCCTATTGCCGTTGATGCAATGGGTGGGGATGATGCGCCGCTGTCCGTTGTTTCCGGAGTTCGAGAGGCTGTTGAAAAGCTGGGTATCGACGTTATTCTGGTCGGTCCGGTCAAACGCCTCCGCAAAGAGATGGGACGGCTGCGCCCCCTTCCCAGTGGCATTGAATTGGTCGACGCACCCGATGTGGTGGCGATGGATGACTCGCCCCTATCAGTGTTGCGCGAGAAGCCGGATTCCTCACTGTCCGTCTGCGCTCGTCTGGTCAAGGACGGTCGTGCAGCGGCAATGGTGACCGCCGGCAATACCGGAGCGGCCTGGATTGCGGCCAAGAGTATTTTGGGAATGATCGAGGGCGTGGACAGGCCGGCGTTGGCCGTTGTTCTTCCCAAGCTCCATGGGCGGACCCTTCTTCTGGACGTAGGCGCCAATGTCGTCTGTAGGCCCGAGCATTTGGTTCAATTTGCGGTGATGGGCTCTCTTTATTCCCGTCACGTCTTGGGAATCAGGAATCCGTCGGTAGGCCTGATGTCGGTTGGCGAAGAAAAGAACAAGGGTGGCCCGCGGGTGCGGGAGCAGTATCGCCGCCTTGCGTCGGCAGGGATCAGGTTCAAGGGCGCCGTTGAGGGACGCGATGTCTTCTCGGGTGACGTGGACGTTATCGTCACCGACGGGTTCACGGGCAACGTCATACTCAAGGTGGCCGAGGGCCTGGGCGAGATGGTAGTTTCGGTGTTGAAGGACGAAGCCCGTCAGTCACCGGTCTACGGTGCCGGTCTCCTGATGGCCAAGGGTGCCTTCCGCAACCTCAAGAAAAAAGTTGATTACTCGGAACACGGTGGCGCCCCGCTTCTGGGCATCAAGGGGGCGTGCATGGTGGCCCATGGGCGCTCGTCTTCGAGGGCCATTCGGAACGCGGTTCGATTCGCTGGAGACTATGCATCGAGCGGCATCATCGGGCGTATTGAGGGCACGATTGCCGAGCTGCCCATTGGTCATATTTCAAGGGAGTCATAACCAATGAATGACAGTTATCCCACGACCGCTCGCATCGCGGGCCTCGGTCGTTTTCTTCCGGAGAAAATCGTTACCAACAAGGATCTGGAAAAGATGGTAGATACCAGTGACGACTGGATCACCACCCGGACCGGAATCAAGGAGCGCCGTGTTGTTGCCGAAGGTGAGGGACTGGTCGATCTGGTGGTTCGGGCCGGCAAGGCGGCCATGGATGATGCCGGTGTTGCACCGGAAGCAATCGATCTTCTGATCGTTGCAACGGCCACCCCCGAGCAACCGATTCCGGCGACATCGGCGATAGCCCAGCCTCGTTTGGGTGTCGTCAATGCCGCATGTTTCGATCTTTCGGCGGCATGTTCGGGCTTCACCTATTCGCTCAACGTTGCCCGCCAGTTTGTGGCCACCGGCGCCGCGAAGAACGTCCTGGTCATCGGGGCGGAATGCCTGACTCGATACACAGACTGGACTGATCGCAAGACCTGCGTTCTCTTCGGGGATGGTGCAGGCGCCGTTGTGCTGCAGCCGTCCGACGCGGGCGAGGGCATTCTCCACATTGACTGGCGCACCGACGGGACTCTGTCCGACTTCATTTCGATGCCCGGTGGTGGTAGCCGATTTCCCCCCAACAGCAAGGAATCGATTGACCAGGGACTGCCTTTTATCAAGATGCGGGGCAATGAGACCTTCAAGGTTGCCGTCCGGGCCATGACCGAGTTGAGTCTTGATCTTCTGGAGCGAGCCGGCGTTGAGCCCGCCGACCTCGATCTGTTCATTCCCCATCAGGCCAACCTTCGCATCATCCAGGCGGTCGGGAAGAGGATGAAGCTTTCTGGCGAGCAGGTCTATTCCAACGTGCAGCATTTCGGCAACACCTCGGCCGCCTCGATTCCACTGGCGATGGTCGGTGCCGTCGAGGAGGGCAGACTCAAGCGCGGTGATCTTCTCCTTGTGACTGCGTTCGGTGGCGGTTTGACCTGGGGTTCGGCGTTGATCAGGTTCTGATCGGGGTTTTCGGGAGGGTTTATGAGCAGGATTGCAGCACTGTTTCCCGGTCAGGGCAGCCAGGCCGTCGGCATGGGCAGGGATGTTGCTTCTCGGTGGCCAGAGGCTGCCGGGGTCTTCCAAACCGTTGATCTTAATCTTGGTTTCAGTCTATCGACACTGTGCTGGGAAGGACCCGAGGATCAGCTTCGTCTGACCGAGAATACCCAGCCTGCCCTCCTGACCCATTCGGCCGCAGCGTGGGCGGTATTGGCGGGAGCCGGCCTCAAGGTTGAAGCCGTGGCCGGACACAGTCTCGGGGAATATTCGGCAATCGTTGCCGCAGGCGGGCTCGATGTCTCGGACGCGGCTCGGACCGTGCGGGAGCGGGGTCGATTGATGCAGGAGGCGGTTCCGGTTGGCCAGGGCGCAATGGCTGCAGTCCTGGGTCTCGATGATGACGTGGTTGTGGCTGTCTGTGCAGAGATAACTGGCTCCGGTTCGGGGGTTGTTGTTGCGGCCAACTTCAACTCACCGGCCCAGGTTGTCATCGCAGGGACAGCGGAAGCGGTGGAAAGGGCCTCGGAGGAGTGCAAGGGTCGCGGTGCGCGGCGAACGGTGCCACTTCCGGTCAGCGCCCCTTTTCATTCACCGTTGATGGCGTCGGCCCGGGAGGGCCTGACACCGACGCTGGAAGGTCTGGGTTTTGAGAATTTAAGTGTTCCGCTTTACCGAAACGTTGATGCCCGGCCGGTGACGGCGCCCGATGCAGTGCGAGAGGGCCTGATACGGCAGGTCGATGCGCCGGTTCTGTGGTCCGAGACCATTCGCCGTCTCATTGCCGACGGATTTGACACCTTTGTCGAGGTGGGGACGGGGCAGGTACTCAGCGGTCTGGTCCGCCGAGTGGAACGAAAAATGACAACGTATGCCGCCGGAACGGCGGAAGGTATCGAGAAGGTGCTGACCGAGTTGGTCGGCTAGAATTGTGGGTCGGGAGGATGAGATGAGCCAGTTTTCAGACCAGATTGCCGTTGTGACCGGCGCAAGCCGGGGAATCGGCCGGGCAATTGCCGAAAAACTCGCCGAAGTTGGAGCGAAAGTCGTCTGTACCGATGTCATGGATTGCGATGAGACCGTCGCCGGCATCACCGGCGCGGGGGGTTCAGCCGAGGGTCTGGTGTTCGACGTCACCGATTTTCAGGCGGCCGAGGCCGCAATTCAGGGCATCAGTGAGAGGCATGGCGGGATCGACATCCTGGTCAATAACGCTGGTATCACCCGTGACCAGCTCCTGATCCGGATGAAGGCCGAGGACTGGCGCCGAGTTCTCGAGATCAATCTTGACGGTGCGTTCAACGTTTCCCAGCCGGTGGCCAAGGTGATGATGCGTCGTCGATCGGGACGGATCATCAACATCGCCTCCGTCGTCGGCCTGATGGGTAACGCCGGGCAGTGCAACTACGCCGCCTCCAAGGCCGGTCTGATTGGCATGACCAAGAGCCTGGCCAAGGAGTTGGGTCCCCGGGGTATCACCGTCAACGCGATCGCGCCGGGGTTTATCACGACGCCGATGACCGACAAACTCAGTGATGACCAGAAGGAATTCCTGCTGAAAAACATCTCGATCCAGCGACTGGGCGAGCCTGGGGACATCGCCGGCGTCGTCGCCTTCCTGGCGGGTCCGGATGCCTCCTACATCACCGGTACGGTCATTAATGTGTCGGGTGGGCTCTATATGTAGCTAGTTCCCGTCCGGAAACGGCACTTTTTCGCAATTTCGTCGTCAGGCGGCGGGGTTGCTTGTGCGACGTACGGGTAGTACGACTCCGCGCAACCCCTTGCCTTCCTAGAACTTATCGAAAAATTGCTCG
>CAYSHZ010000126.1:0-9806 GCA_964430905.1 uncultured Thermoanaerobaculia bacterium
CGCCAGGGTTGTCGATTTCCCCGAACCCGTCGTCCCGGTGACCAGCACCAGACCACGCTGTTCCTCACAGATCTTCTCGAGAACGGCAGGCAGCTGCAGTTCCTTGAAGTTAAGGATTCTGGAGGGAATCAGTCGCAGGACCATCCCCACCGAACCCCGCTGCTGGAAGATATTGACACGAAACCGTCCCAGACCGGGGACGCTGTAGGCAATATCGGTTTCGAGGAATTGTTTGAACCGTTCCTTCTGACGCGAGGACATCATCGAGAAGGCCATCGCTATCGTGTCTTCCTGCATCAGGCGTTTGAACTCCGTCAAGAGCTGCAACTTGCCGTCAATCCGGACAACCGGATGGGCGCCGACCTTGATGTGGACGTCAGACGCTTTCCTCTCGGCAGCGGCCTTGAGGATGTCATTGATGTGCATACGGTCCTCCCACTCAAAAGTCCATCATTGTGCCCATTGAGTCTACCGCGAACCGGGCAAAGCCGGAAGCTCTCCTTGACCGATATCCGGCCCAACCACTTCTCCAGCCGGAAACCGGAGCCGGGCCCTGCTGATCGATGCTCAATTCGATGCTGTCACAAGGTCACTGAAATGTTGCTCGATTCAATACCGGATTCCAATCCAGAACTGAACCTCCGTCCCCCCGATCGAGTTCTTGAGATCCCACTTCCGAACGAAATCCCAGTGCATCGGCATGCCGAATATCCTCGCGGTGATACCGAATCCGTAGGACGCCAGACCGTCGCAGAGACGATCATCCTCGCAAATGACTGTCCCGTCTTCGAGGATCTTCTCGCCGTAGAACTGAAATCCAGGTTCACCGAAGAAGTTGTACTCTTCGCCGTCGTAGACCGACCACGCGGCACCGATGTCGACGAAGAAGCGGCCGCGAATCTCACCAAGGCCCATGAAGGCCAGATCCAGACGATCAATCAGCGGAAAACGATATTCGATGTTGAGCAGTGCGTTCCGGTTGCCGGGGATGCCCCGCGTTCGGTAGCCCCGGAGCGTATCGTAGCCTCCAATGGCATAGACGTTCGGCTGGTTCCCATTTGAATAGACTCCGTAGAACCGCAGCCCAAACTCCTGCCGCCTGGAAATCGCGATATATTTCCGCCATTCAAAGACCAAATCCCGGTACAACGACCCGCCGTCATCGAGGTCATATCCATAGAAGAAACGCGCCCGCCAACGCGAACCCTGGTGGGGCCCGTAGTAGTTGAACCTGGTCGTATCTCCAGAAATACCCATACCCACCAGGGGAACCCAGTTCTGGGTGCTCTGGATGACCAAGCCGTCACTGGTTCTGAACGGGATCTTCGCCTTTCGTTCTTCGATGCCGACCGAGGCCTCCAACCGATAATGGACCGACAACGGATAGAGCCCGAACAGCGAGGCGCCGGTCCGCCTGAAGAGTTGCTCCCTCTCCGTGAATCGATCCCTGATGGGGTCATAACCGGTGATGTAGAAGCTCCGGTCGTCATAGCCCAGGACACCCCAGTTGAGGCGCCTCTCGAGATTGGTCCAGGCAACCCGGAAATTCGAAAAGGTGTCGATGGAATTCAGGGCGATCGTCAGGCGGCGATCACCATAATGATCGGAAAAAATCAGATACGTATAGGAGGTGAAATTTCCATCCTGATCGACCCCAACATTGACTGATAAATCGTCCAGAAAGAAACCCCGCTTCGGCTTCTTCGCCCTGCTGGGGTCCACCGACAACGTCACCGCCGGCATGAATTCTTCCAGATCGAGGCCCAGTTTTGGTTTCTCGGCCTCACCGACGGTCTCCGCACGGTTGGGATCGGCGACGTACAGCTTCCACCTGCCATGAGAGAAACCCTGGTAGACGACACGCTCTCCCTCGAGGGTCTCGATCGGCGTCGGATTGAGGGCCGCACCGATCACGCTGGTCAGACGTTGCAGCGTCCCCTCCTCGAAGTCCCAGAAGTAGATGTCCCAGACACCCTGTTCTCGATCCGAAGCGAAGTACAGACGCTTGCCGTCCCGAGAGAAGGCTGCGCCGTCCTCGCTACCCGGACCGGACGAAAGCTGGCGGCGGTCTCCGGTCACCAGATTGATCTCACCCAGTTTTGTTTTCGCCCCCTCTTGCGTCGTGAATACCAACCGTTTCCCATCGGGGGAGAAGGCCGGAGCACCATCAAATGCCTCGCTGTCGGTCAGATTGGTGATGGAATGGTCCTCCAACTCCATTATGAAGATGTCGTACCGGCCTTCCTTGACGGCATGAAAGGCAATGACGCCTCCATCCGGAGACCATGCCGGTTGCGCCGCCTGGCCGAACTCCTCCGGAATGGGGATCTCCGACAGGAGTTTCTCTTTGTAGACGTCAAAGATCATCAGCAATCGGGAGTTCTCCTTGCGCCCGAATGCCGCAACCCTGGTCCCGTCGGGTGAGAAGGCAAGATCTCTCCCCATATTGGGGCCAACCGTCAATCCCTGGGCGATCAGGTACCGATATTTTGTCGTGTATCCCTTCGAAACGTTCTTGAAGATCGTTCGATCCGGGACCCCGAACACTGCAATATCGACATCATCCTTGGCGGTCGTGAAAGCCGCCACCAGGTCTCCATTGGGCGAGGCGATTGGGGAGAGTTCGGCCGTCGGGCGATCGGCGCCCGTGTGGAAGATCGATCCAAACTCTCGAGGGGTCCCTCTGAGGTTGTAGTCCTTGTATTTGTGGCGGAGCCAGGTTCTGAAAGCGGCATCGAATTCTTCGATCCTCATCTTGAAGACCCTCTCCAGCGGTCTGGAGATATTCCCGCTCACGGTGTTCCGAAAGGCGAAGATGAAGTCTCTCAGGCCGTCCTCTCCCCACTCGCTCTCGATGAACTCGAAGACCGCATGCCCGAATCGATAGGCCATGAAGCCACCAAGGGGCTGAGCCAATGAAGGAACCCGATCGGAGAGGGCGGCATCCCGCATCCATGCCTGATCCAGCGAGGTTTCGTCCTCGCCGAGGTAGGAGGCCATGCCCTCCATATACCAAAGTGGCGGCCTCTTGTAGAGCGCCCTCCCGCGCCGACCCTGATAGAGGATTTCGTATTGGAAGATGTGGGTCAACTCATGCTGGATCAGCGCCTGGAGTTCCCTCTTGGGAAGATCTACCGGAAGAACCATCCGGTTTCTCGAAGGAGTTGCGAAGGCGCCGACCCCTTCCGGGATGAAGGTCGAAATGACGTTGGTCTGCTCGAACTCCGCATGGGTCGCGTAGATCAACATGGGAACCGGTTTGAGGATCTGAAAATTGAGTCGCCTGGCCAAGTCGTCGTATGCACTTTCGGCAAATGACGCCACTTCATCCAGCGACGGTTCCGACCTGTCGTAATAGGAAATCCTGAAATGGGGGGTCTCATAGACCTTCCATTCGAAAAAGTCGTATCGGATCTTGTTCTTGCCTCCGATGTACCCCACCTGCGCCATCACCGGGATACCTGTCAACATCAGCAGCGCGAATACCGCCAGGCTCTTCTTCATCGGTACCTCCATCTCTCTATCACTTGCTCCTCAGGAACGCTCTGACAGCGGAGTTCATTTGAATAGGTACCTTTTTGCCCTGATGTAGCGCGGGACGAAGATCCCAAGGAGACGATTCTCGAGGCTGTAAAGATCATCGAACATATCCGTGTAGATCTCCAGCTTGCGGGCGGACTGCTCCTGGAAATCCGAGATCTGCTCGGAATGGACCACGTCTCCCGTGTCGCCCTTGAGGACCGTCACCAGAATGTCGTACTCAAACCCCGTCTCCTCGATCAGGACCTGGCGAAAGTAGGTTTTGCCGTCCTGCGGGGAGACGTATTCCTCGGTCTGGTATCCGGCCCGGTCCCGAATATCGACATCAATCGACGCCGTCACGATGTAGTCGGCGCCTGTCTCTCTGCCGATATCGAGCCAAAATGGGGTGATCTCCAGTAGGGCCAGGGGGTCCTTGGTTGGAATCACCAGATCATCGATCGGCTTGATCAGCTCCAGGCGGGTCTCCCTCCGCAGGAGCCGGCGAAGGTAGTTCTCGAATTCCCTGGACGCGATTCGGTCAAGGCCGTGGGATGCCTCTTCTGCGCGAGGCTCGACCATGATCGGACCGAGGTAGATCTTCTCGGTACCCTCCAGGTGCAGTTCGGGCTCGACCTGAAGCACGAGTTGGATCTCCTTGGCTCGGCATTCTGAAACCGGAGCACCGGCGACCAGAATCACGAGCAATCCCTGCAGGAAAAGGGGCCACCAACGCCATCCAGGATCAGGATGCATTGTCGCCTCCCTTGGTCTCAAGGTCATGCTTCTCTTCCTTGGCGGCGCCATCCCCGGGAGGAGACGCCTTGGATTCGTCTGCTTCGTGCCTCTCAATGTGGGTACTGAAGAACTCCCTGTACAAGGAGTAATTCCACTGGATCTTCGAGTTCCCCGGCTCGGCATCCAGTGCCTTTCGGTAGGCTTCCCCGGCCTCCTCGTACCTCCCGACCGCTTCGAGGGAAACCGCCAGGTTACTCCAAATCTCCCCATCGCCCGGGGCCATCTTCGAGGCATGCTCGTATCTGGCCATCGCCTCCTGCCAGTAACCCCGTTTTGCTGCCTCGTAGGCCATCTTCATGTCATCCCCAGCGCTCTTCCCGGATGAATCCCCGGCCAGGGCCAAACCTATCGGCAGAATGATCGTTCCGAGTCCCGCCAGCACCGTCAACCGTTTGTGTTGCATCATGCCTTCCTCGTGTTTCAAAATCCGCCGGGGTAGTATCCCGAAAGAGTTCTCACATCGACACCCTTGCGTTTGACCTCGACCTTGATCTCACGCATCTCCTCAGCCGCCCTGCTGGAGGAGGATGTGTAAACCAGGAGATACTGGGTTCTCAATTCCCTGTCGATCTCCTTGTATATTCGTTTCAGTTCGTTCTTTTCTGCAATGAAAAAGGAACGACCCCCCGACAGCTCGGATAGTGTCCTCAGATGATGTCGGGTCAGGATCTTTCTCGGCGGCAGATTGATTCCAATGGTGTAGACCGTGACCCCCGAGCGCACGACAAAGTCCTTGGCCGCATTGAATGTGTATTTTGAGCTGGTGTCTTCTCCATCGGTGACGACGACCATCGCCTTGCGACCCCGGACCCCGGAGAACTGAAAGAGCCCCATGATCGTTGCATCGTAAAGGGATGTCGATCGATCCGCATAGAGCGCCAGGAGGGCGTTTTCAAGCGTCTCAAAATCAGCCGTGAAAGGAGCGAGGATATCTGGCCGGTCGGAAAAGGTCTCGATGAAGGCTCGGTCCCGGGGCCTGAGGAGGGTCCTCAGAAATCCCATGACGACCCTCTGGACGATTGGAAGGGTGGTTTGCATCGATCCCGAGGAGTCAATGACGATGCCGAGGCGAATCGGGATGTCCTGATGCAGAGAAATGTGCGAGATCTCCTGGACAATACCATCCTCGAGGACAGTGAAATCATCCCGGGTCAGATCCCTGACCGGCTTGCCGCTCTTGTCCAGGACAGTCACCGGCAATTCGACCGATGTCACCTCAATGGCGGACCCGAATTCGGGAGCGTTGATGAACTGGAGATCCTCTGCCTGGGAACCGTCCTCCAGTCTGGCGATCGCACGCAAATACCCCATCTCTCCTGCGGAGGCGCCAATCTCGACCCAGGCCTCGAATGGTTCCTGGAAGAGCGTTGTCAACAGCCTTTCGTTCCAGAAGATCTCAAGACTCTCGAGGGGAACGTCCGGCGGAGTGTTGATCGTGACGCCGACCCTGACTTTGCGTCCATTGACGTCCGCAGCCGTCACCGGCTGAATTTTCAGAAAGAATCGCTCCCTTCCGATATTCAATACACTCTCGGCTCGTGCCAGCTCTTCCCCCGCCCTATCCAATCCAATCGCCGTGATCGTGGTTAACCGGGGGAGAGGTCCCAGATCGAGGTCAACGTCGAAGGGCGGTTTGTTTTTGGTCAGGATGTGACGCCCATCAATCAGGAATCGAACCCTGGCAACATCATCACGCGTGAGGGCCTCGAATCTCTTGATGCCACTGAGAGCCTCTCCCTGCGGCCCCACCAGGGTCAGAATCGGATCATCCCCCTGATCCTCGACCTTGAGATGTTTGACCAGGCGTTTCCTGCGTTCCCGGTCTGCCTCCCTCGCGGCTTCGGCGAGTTCGAGATCCGCGGTAAAGGGCTGCTCCAGAACGCCGGCATGCGCCGAATGAACATCCTCGATCTTGAGGCGGACGAGGTAGTCTCCCGGCCTCAGGTACCTCTCGATCAGCAAGACCAACCGGTCACCGGCCGCCGGAACCGAGAACAGGTATCGGAAACGGTCGACCATTCGTTCGTCCGTCGAAATCTCGCCGACGACATCAACCTGAAGCACCTCGACGTCCCCGACCTCGGTGGTTGAGAGAAGCTCGGTCGGCACATCAAGATTAAAACCCATTCGGATCTTCCCACCCACAAGACCGCGTTCCGCCTTGGTCAGGGAGAAGTCCATATCTGCAATCTCATCATCCATGGTCAAGGCCGAAAACTCCATGAATCGATGCGAAGCTGATTCGGGACCGGCCTTCTCGTTGGTTGGGAGGTGATACATCGCCTGCAAAAACAACGGATCCTTGGACCATCGGGCCGCCCGGTTGATCCAGCCCAGAACCTGGTCTCCGTCCGCGCAGCGATACTCCGGCCGGCTCATCTGACTGGCTCCACCAAGCATCAATTCCTGCCAGGCCATCGAGGTATAGAGGGCCGCTTTCCCATCGAAGGTATTCCACATTCTGAAATAACCCAGGCCGTCGGGTTTGTAGAACACCACCGCCACATCCTCACCCAACCCCTCGATGTACTGCCAACCCCAGATATCCAGGGGATGGAAGATTTCGTCACACCGGGTCCGCAATTCAAAGTCCGGGGGTCCATGAATCAGAAGGATTCGAGCCCGATCGCTCTTCAGGTTCCGAAACAGTTCCCTGGCCAGGGCGAGGCGTTCGGCGTACATCTGCCTGAAACGAACCCCGTATCCAGTCTGCCGCCCCCACAAAGCCCAGAGCCGTTCGGAGAACATCTTTCGTTGAGACTCCGTCTCCAACTTGAGAAATGCTTCCTTCTGCTCCTTGGAAATCAGCGGGAAGACCTCCTGCTCAATCCAGACTCGCCAATGGGGGGGAAGGTTATCGACTTTTCGTTTGGGCGTTTCCGCCGCAACACAAACCGACACAAAGAGTGCCAGGGAAACCACCGACACCGAAACTCTGACCCGCATTTCGCCCCGCCTCGGCCACAAGCCAAAATCCCAAAGACGACGAAAAACATCGATTGGATGAGCCATGCCCTCTTTGTGTGCCGCCTTTCTCACCCTGGTTACCTCTGCCGAATGATACGAAAATCAACCGCATCGGTTACCCGCCCTCCGGACGGGCGTCACTCAGGTCTGGAGAACGCCGACCTTGAATTCCGGGATTCTCCCCTGGTGTGCTGCGGCGTGGATACTCCTGGAAATCACAGACCTCGTCACTCTGGGATCAATGATCTCATCAAACCACTGTCGGGCCGCGGCGTATCGTGGCTGGGCCGCTGCCCAGTACCTCTCCTTGATCTCCTCAAGCAGTTTTTCCTTCTCGGCATCGGACACATCATCTCCCCGGTTCTTGAGTTGAATAGCCAGAAGCGTTTTCGAGGCCTGCTCTCCCCCCATGACGGAGATCGATGCAGAGGGCCAGGCGTAGAAGAAACGGGCGCCGTAGGCTCGACCACACATGGCATAGTTCCCAGCTCCAAATGAGTTCCCCACAAAGAGGGTGATCTTGGGCACGACCGAGTTGGCAACGACGTTGACCAGCTTGGCCCCGTCCTTGATGATCCCCTCCTGCTCGGACCTCGAACCCACCATGAAACCGGTGACATCCTGCAGAAAAAGAATTGGAATGCCCTTCTGATTCATCAATTCGACAAACCGGGCCGCCTTGTCCGCAGCGTCGCTGTAAACCACGCCGCCGATCTGCATCTCCCGCTGCCCTGCGGAGCCACCTCGGCGGCGATGCACGATCTGCCGCTGATTGGCTACGATCCCGACCGCCCAACCATCGATTCGCCCAGTCCCACAGATGATCGTTCGGCCATAGGTGGCTTTGTACTCGGTGAATTCGGAGGCATCGAGGAGACAGGCCAGGAGTGCGTACGTGTCATAGGGTTTGGATCGTTCGACCGGAATGACCCCGAGGATGTCGTCATCTCCTACTTTCGGCGGCTGCGGATCCCGGCGATCAAACGGTGTCATCACCGGATGAACCAGTTCCCCAATTCGGGCTCGAATATGATCCAGGGCCGATTGATCGTCCGGGAAGCGATCGTCGACGACACCCGACACGTCGACCTGAACCTCTGCCCCACCAAGACTCTCATTGTCGATTTGCTCTCCAATCGCGGCACTGACCAAATGGGAACCTGCCAAAAAAATCGTGCCGGTTCCCTCGACGATCAAGGCCTCGTCCGACATGATGGGAAGGTACGCGCCACCTGCCACACAGGAACCCATGATCGCCGAAATCTGATAGATACCTTCGGCCGAGAGCCTGGCATTGTTGAAAAAGACCCTTCCAAAATCCTCCTTGTCGGGAAAGATTTCATCCTGAAGTGGAAGAAAGACCCCTGCGGAATCCACCAGATAGACGATGGGAAGACGATTCTCCATCGCCACTTCCTGGGCCCTGAGAATTTTCCTGCACGTTGAGGGGAACCAGGCTCCGGCCTTGACCGTTGCGTCGTTTGAAACGATGACGCACTCGCGACCTTCAATAACACCCAATCCGGTCACAACTCCTGCGGACGGCGCTCCCCCCCATTCCTCGTACATTTCCCAGGCCGCAAAGGAACCCAGTTCGTGGAATACGGACTCGGGATCGATCAGGTACTCAATGCGCTCTCTGGCCAGCATCTTGCCCTGGCTGCGCTGTCGCTCGACCGCCTTGGCTCCCCCGCCCTCGGCAATCGACGCCTTCTGAGCCTCGTAGATTCTCAGTTCGTTGATCCAGTGATCCCGGTTGGTTTCAAAGTTCGACCCGTGGTCGGCGATCTGCAGTGTTTTCGGCATCGTGCCCCCAGTGCAACAGATCATACCGAATCCTGGCCAAGGTCAGCTGTGAATTTCTCGGTTGGATGCTACACTCACCATCCAAAAGAGATCGCCCCAACGGGTGTCGGGACAGAGGTGTTGAATGGCCAAGGTCAAGGTGAGAAGAACCCACCGAGAAGAACTCCCAGGGGTGGTGGTCCTCCGCGAGGCAGTCGCAGGAAGCGGACGACAGATACTGGATTTGGACATGGAGGTCGACCCGGACCTCAATCACCTGATCACCCACGATCCCGATGGTTTCATGACCGTGGTCGATCGAGACGAGACCCTGGGTTACGGCGTCGCCTTCATCCGGTCACGGCAGTGGATCCTCTCTCAAATGTGGGTCCTCCCCCAGCACCAGGGGCAGGGCGCAGGCGAAACGATGCTGTCCAAACTCTTGAGTTATGGCGAGCATTCGGGCGCCCGAGAGTTTTTTGCCCTGGTGCCGCCCACAGGAAGGATCCAGGCTCTGCTCCTCGGCCACGGATTCGTTCCGGTGGTTCCGGTCTTTCACCTTCACCTCTCCGCCGAGTTGGCAGCGGGACCCGCGGGCGCCATGACCCGCCTCCTACCTGCCGAAGAGGTCTCTCAGGACCTTCTCGAACGTCAGGCCGTGGGTCATGCCGATCGTATCGACCGAATCGCCCGCAATCTGACCCGGGAAGGTGACCATCTCTACTGGCTCAAGGAAA
>CAYSHZ010000127.1:0-9656 GCA_964430905.1 uncultured Thermoanaerobaculia bacterium
GACGGTCGTGTCTATCCGGTCTACCTCTCAACCCAGGACGGCATCAATCAGATCTTCAGTCACGAGATCCTCTCGTCTGGTGGCCGAATTTTCGCGGATACTTTCGACAGTGGAGATGCGAACTCATGGTCGCTCGTTGTGCCGTAGTTTCTTTTGGGGGGGATGACTGATGACAACGGCAACTCGTGACCGGTTTTTTGGTATTTCTTCTCTTTCCGGCCGAATCTGAAACCGGTACACTATCGCGATGGATGTCAACGGAGTTCATTATCGGACGATTTGGTTGGAGGATGACGGCTGGTCGGTTCGGATTATTGACCAGACTCTCCTGCCCCATGAGTTCTCGACAACCCTCCTGACTACACTGGAAGAGACCTGTAGCGCCATCGAGACGATGCAGGTTCGCGGTGCTCCCCTGATTGGAGTCACGGCTGCCTATGGGCTGGCGCTGGCCCTGCGGTCGAATTCTTCGGATGCTGCGATGCAGCAGGCGATCGATCGGTTGACGGCGACTCGACCGACGGCGGTCAACTTGCAGTGGGCCCTGGAAAGAGTCCGGAATGCGGTCGAGAATCTCCAGGGGGAAGAGCGGGTGTCTGCCGCATATGCCAAGGCTGCCGGATTGGCCGACGAAGACGTATCCGCGTGCTCCAGAATTGGTCGGCACGGTGCGGAGTTGATCTATGAGGTGGCCGGGGGCAAGAGAAATCAGCCGGTTCAGATCCTGACTCACTGTAATGCGGGGTGGCTTGCGACGGTGGATTGGGGTACGGCACTGGCACCGGTCTATCGGGCCCATGACGCTGGAATACCAGTCCACGTGTGGGTGGATGAGACCCGGCCCAGGTACCAGGGAGCCTCCTTGACGATGTGGGAACTGATGGCCCATGGCGTCCCCTGCACCCTGGTGGCGGACAATGTTGGGGGACACCTGATGCAAAGGGGTATGGTCGATCTCTGCCTGGTGGGAACGGACAGGACCACTCGCCGGGGAGATGTCGCCAACAAGATTGGTACCTACCTCAAGGCCCTGGCGGCTCGGGATAATGGTGTTCCCTTTTATGTGGCGGCGCCGGCCTCGTCGATCGACTGGTCCCTCGACGATGGTGTGACCGGGATCGAGATTGAGCAACGGTCCCCGGACGAGGTGACGCGGGTGATCGGTTGCTGTGATGGCCGGATACAGGCGGTCGATATAGCTCCTGCAGGGGCAAAAGCGGCCAATTTTGCCTTTGACGTGACGCCGGCATGCCTCGTGACGGCTCTTGTGACCGACCGGGGTGTGTGTCCGGCTTCACGCGAAGGTCTGATCTCTCGGTTTCCGGAGCGCGCATGAAGAAGCTTCTGACTCGTGCAGACATGATTGCCATCTTATTGATGCTGGGTCTTGCCACCGTTGGGTGTCGAAGTATCGGGGTCGTCGATCCTCCGCATCAATCCGGGGGGCCGTGGTGGGACGTTGATCGGGCGGAGTTCATGGTGTGGGATGCCGATGATCCGGCGTTTCGACAGGGGATGGCCCTGGAGGCTTCCGGGTTGGTAGCCCACGAAGGCAGACTCCTGATTGTTTCGGAGAAGTATGCACGGTTGATTGATATCGACTCGGTCACAATGGAGGCAGTGGTCTCTTCGATCGGACTACCTCGATACGCAGAGGTCGAGGGGGTGACGGTTGATGGTCGGGAAGTGCTGATGTGTGACGAGGCCAACGCAGCGATTTGGATGGCCGGGCTTCCTGACGATCAGGAGCACGAAACATTGGTGGTCGAAAGGATGGATGTTGTTGGGATCGAACTGCCGAAGGGCAAGTTGGGTGTTGAGGGAATCACGGTTTCCGACACCCATCCTCGTGAAGTTTTTGTAGCTCTCGAGAGGCACGGGGGGGATGAAGAGGGATGCATGGCGACAATCTTCACCCTGCGGCGAGCCGGACATCAAGAGTTGGTTTCCAGTACCGACCCGCTGGCTATCCCGATGGAGGACTGCAACTGGCGGTTGACGGGCCTCCAGTACTGGAACGGCCACCTGTTGGCATTGAAGACTCGGTATCCGGGAGAGCGTTATGAGGTGGTCGTGATTGACCGGGAAACCGGGGGTCTGACGACCGTTCTGGAGATGACTGATCTTCTCATCGGCGTTCGGAAAGAGGGCTGGGGCAACAATATCGAGGGCCTGAGCGTCGCCGACGACGGTGCCCTTTGGCTGGTCAGCGACAATGCGATGACCAAGAGGGCCGAGAGCTCAACGCCTCCGCCCGCCAGAGACAAGACCCTCCTGATGCGGCTTCCTCCGTTGCACCTTCCGAGGATTCACTGAACGTTCGACGACGGCTCCTGCTGGGATCGGGTTTCCTGGTTTCAGGAGTTCTTCTGGCATTGGGGTTGTTGTTCTTCCTCTCCGCCGAAGTGCGTGTCGTCGTTCCCGGCAGGGTGTATCGGTCTCCCCAGTTGTCCGCCCGACAGTTGAACAGCGCAATCAACCGGTTCGGTATCCGGAGTGTTATCAATCTCAGGGGCCGCGGAGGTGGACGATCGTGGTATGCCGAGGAGTGCGGGGTCTGCGAGAAGAAAGGCATCACTCACGTCACTGTGACATTCGACGTCGATGAATGGCCGCCACGGCCGGTTGTCCTACGTTTTTTTGAGACCATGGATCAGTTGACAACGCCGGTTCTTATTCACTGCCACCGGGGGATTGACCGAACGGGTTGGGCAGGGGGAGTCGTCTTGTTGGCGGATGGGTCCAGCCTGAGAGATGCCGAACGGCAACTCTCACCGGCATTTGGCCATATTTGCATCCAGTCAAGATGTCCGCAACACCATTTCTTCGGCTCATACCGCCGATGGCTTGAGGAAAGTGGTGAGGTTCAGTCTGGAGACGTCTTTCGAAGGTGGATGGTGGAGCGTTACTGTCCCGATCCGTGGAACGTTCACTTGAAATTCACAACTGGACCTCCAAGTGTATTGGCATCGGGGACCGCGGTACAGATGGCGGTCGAAGCAACCAATCAGGGCCGGGACCCCTGGCGCAGCCCGGAAATTCGTCTGGGCGTCAGGATGATCGGACCACTGGATTCAATTCCGCCGAACCCCATTGCTCTGTTCCTGGATAGAAAGACTCTGGTAACGGACTGTGCGCGCGCCGATATTGTCGATCAGAAGGTCGAGCCGGGTGAAACTCGAGTCTTTGATTTGGAGTTCGAACCAGATGAGGAACCCGGCCTCTACCTCGTCCAGGTGGACATGCTCAAGGAACATATTCACTGGTTCTCCGAGATGGGGTGGCCGGGTCTTGTGTGGTCGCTGGAGATCGTCCGTCATGACCAGGGATCGCAGGGCTAGTTCAACGGGTTAACCAGCCCTCGACATGTGCCTGTCGAGCAAAACGAATGATCTCGGGATCCTGGGGGGCAACGGAGAGCGCCTTGAGCAGCCATGCCTCGGCTTCTTTCAGGTGCCCCTCGTTCCAATCGAGCTGGCTGAAGAGCAGTAATCTCTTGCCGGCGATCAGCCGTTGAATGTCGGGTATGAGGTCAGCCGGGAGGTTCCGGATCGAATTCAGGGGCGAGTTGTAGGCCTCGATCAGGGTTTGGGCATTGACCTTCCATACTCCAGGTTCGAACGCCTCCGGCTCCAGAAACTCCAGGACCGGCAGAAGATCTGACGAGAAAGGAGTCCGGCTGACCGTGTGACACCCTCGAGTATCCAGTTGCAACAGGGCGGCGATCTGGGCCGGTGTCTGGAGGACGGCATCGATGAGGTCAGAGGGTTCCTCGAAAGCCCGAAGTCGATCGCGCCAGAGTCCCCAGTCCAAATCAATGGGCTGATCGGACCCAATCAAAACACCGTGACCGAGACTGAACGCAACCCTGCTGTGGGGGAACACAGCCGCGAAGGTTCCGACCGCCTGCCGGAAGGCAGCAGGCGGCATCTGATGGAGGGGCAAATACTGGTACATCTGACCCCCTCGATTGAGCCGCTTCCTGCAGAGTTCGAAGAACTGAAGGGAATAGAGGGGAGCGGAACCGTACAGTGGATGGATAGGGTCGCATGTGATGACATCCCAATTTCGGTCACTGAGCAGCAGGTAGTTTCGTCCGTCGCCATAACCCAAATGAACCTTGGGTGACTCGAGAACCCGGTGGTTGACCTCATTGAAGAGGGGAGAGGCTTTGACCACCGAGGGAATGATCTCCCGGACGTCGATGGATTCAACAGCCGGCGAAGCGGCAAGCATGGCGGTTGTCACTCCGGCGCCGTAGCCGATAACCAGGGCGTCGCTGGGCTGTGGGTGAAGGAGTGTCGGCAGTATGCCCAGCATCCGAACGACCTTGAGAGCGTCATAGGTCGTTCCGATGACAGCGCTGTTGTCTACGAACATCGAACGTCGCCCGCTGTTGGGGTCCTCAAGAACGGTTACGGTTCCGGTCGGTCCTTCGCTGTAGAAAATAGTGGACCAATTGATGGTGCTCCCGGAGGTTGATGGCAAGTTCACATGACCAAAGTGGGGAAGAGCCAACCCGGTTAGCAGAAGGAGAATCGATGTTGGGCCAATCACCAGGAAGAGTCGTCGGCGTTTCAGCGTGGAAGCGGCTATTGCGGCAATGAGCCCGTGGAAGGCCGCCAGAACCAACATGGTCCGACCGATGCCGAGGAGAGGGATGATCCACCAGCCGGCAGCTGCGCCGCCGATTGCGGCGCCGATCGCGTTGCTCATCCCCAAGAGGCCGATCCGTCGACCACCATCGTCTGTCCGTGGTGTCCCTGCGGCAAGCAGGAGGGGCCAGGCTGCCCCAAGGAGGATGACCGCCGGCAGGATCAAGCTGCCCCCGATGGCCAAGGGCGTGACCAGCACCCGCCCCCATCCGACCGGTGGTCTGAGGTGCCGAACCCATATCGAAATCCGAGGCAGCATGGCCGTCGACAGCAGGATCCATGAAGCGGCGGCGCACTGAATCTGGACCCACATTCTCAGGGGCTCGGGTCTTTGCATTAACCGATATGCGCCAAGTCCTCCTATGGCCAAGCCACCGAGATATATGGCGAGAATCAGGGCAAAGGTGAAAGTTGAATTCGGCAGAACGATGCCCAAGATTCGGTTCCAGAGGCTCTCGCCGGCCAGAACCGCCGCTCCCGACAGGCCCGCAAGGAGCAGAAGAAGGAGCTCGTACGGAATATGGCCCGTCGGGTTGGCGGCCGGCTGATTCGACTGAGAGTGTGGTCTTCGGGAAAGCCACAGTCCCAGGGCGCCGGCAATCAGGTTGGCGCCGGCGGCAGCCCCACCGACGCCGACGAAGCCAAATACCGGCATCAGCAGGAATGATCCAGCGATGACGCCCACAACCCCTCCGAGGGTGTTGACTCCATAGAGGAGGGGCAAAGCCCGATGGAATGCAGCAGTGCCTCCGCCAACTGAACGTGCCATCAGGGGGAAGGTCACACCCATCACGAACGTGGCCGGAAACAGGATGAGCAGGCTCAAGAAAAAGCGGGTGAGGGCGGCCATCGGGTCGGTGATGGATATTGAAGGCAGGAGTCCAGCGGCCAGGGAGGGAAGGCGGAGGAGTATCAGCGTCATCAGTGGGCCGAGGAGGGCCATGCCGATCTCGGCCCCCGCCAGCCAGAGGGTCGGATTCCGGACCCGATCGGCTATCCGGCCCCCGAAAAAACTTCCTACGCCCATTCCAAACAGGAAACCGGCCAGAGTGGTTGTCACGGCAAAGTGAGAGCTTCCAAAGGTCAGGGCAAGCTGCCGGGCCCATAGCAATTCCAGAGACAGGGCGGCAGCACCGGACAGGAGCGCAAGAACGAGGAGTCGGAAGGGAACGGTGGAGGGACGAAGCATCTCCGATAGTGTACTTGGAGGTGGAGTGATTGGAAAAGGGGTGGCTGAGTCCGCGCTTCTCAATGCGGGTCAGTCCGGGATACGGGGCTTCCTGAAGGTTACACGCATGAAGAGGGTCCGCAAGGCATCGGACGCGTGGCGTTTTGGGAAGACCGCCTGGATGATACGACGAATGAGAGGAATGAGATGCGAGGTAGAAATCGAAGTTCGACCATTGGATTTTCCGGCACGGTATCGCCAGTGTGCCGAATCTCCGTTCTCTGCGGCCTCGTGCATATTGATGGAGCGTATCTGGACCTCAAACAAGAAGCCTTGTTGGTCCCGTACCGTCGTGTGGAGACTCTGATACCCGTTGGCCTTGGGCCGTGCGATGTAGTCCTTGAAACGGAAGGGCTCGGGTTCGAAGAGGTGATGAACGGCATCGAGTGCAAGATAACAATCATCACGATCGGGAACGACAAGTCGAAAGGCGAGGGTGTCATGGACTTCCCCGAGCTCAAGGTGTTTTTCTTGCATCTTGCGCCAGACGCCGGCGGCGTGCTTGACCCGGTGTTCCACCGAGAGGGACTGAACGCCGCCCTCCTTCAAGGCCGAGGAGAGGGTCTCTTCTATTTCGATACACCAGTTGGAACGGCGTTCACGGAGGCTCTCGACCGCATCACTGACTGTTTCGAAGGCCTCGGGGTCAAGCAGCCGGAGGGCGGCATTCTCGAGTCGTCCTTTGAGTTCCATATCACCCAGACGTTCCGCCTCAACCACGTCGTATTCCCAGGCCTCAAGGGCATCGTCGTGCGTCGAGGGATCGTCGGCCTGGCAGGCTTCCAGGAAAACACATCGGTCATGCAGATATCGCCGGAGCATGATTTCGGCGGGAGTAGGTTCCCCTGGTTCGATGGTCGAGGATATGGTGGATGGTCTGATGTCGGAATGGTCGCGCTTTCCTGCGGCGAGCACCATGGCTCGCCTCTGGGCGGCGACCAGAAGCCGCGCGCCTTCGGTCAGTTCTCCACTCATCTTGTGAAATCGCCATGCAATCCGACGAATCTCCCAGGCACCGCCAGTTTTCGGAACCTGTTGAACATAACCGTTCTCAGTTTTTTCAATTGAAATCAGGAGTTGTTTCAAGGGTCGGGATACCAGGAGATATACGACCAGCTGGACGCCGAGGCTGAGAACCAAAATGGTTGCGCAAATATCCAGCCAGGCCAGCCGTCGTCGTCGGGCGATTTCTTCCGCGAGGCCGGATCCGTCCTCCCATGCGGTCAGGGTGTAGCGTTCATTGGACAATGCAGGAACTTGAAGGCCAACGCTTGCCGTCAAGGCCGTGTCCGGCGCGCCATTACAACTCGGAGAAGAAACGGCAACGGCTCGGCCCTTTTCGTTGAAGAGAGCAACCTGGTGGTCGGGATGGCCGCGGGTGACGAACACATGTTGATAGTCCGAGAGACGCCTGGAAATCTCATCCAATGCTGTTGATTGTCCAATTTCGGATGCCAGGGGAGCGAGAGATTGCGCCATCAGGGCCTGCCGCGCCTCGCGTTCCCGGAGGGCTTCGCGGTGGAGCTGAACGGCGGACAGCCCGCCGAGCACGACCATCAGTACCGCAGCAATCCAAAAAACCAGTACTGCTCCAACTTTTGGGCCCCTCTGAGGTGGAAGTCCCTGCCGAAAACTGTCACTCATAAGGTCTGAACCGAGGTCAATAGATCCGGGTTTCGAATCCGGAGCCGCCGAAGAAGAAGTGGTGATGGCGGGAAGAGCCGTCATACTGGATCTTTCATGCAATAATCGTGCCCAAAGATATGTCGTGTTCATTCGACCTTTGTCCGATAAACGGCCAAAATGACGCGATTGTGAATGACGCTAGGTCGGTTGGTTGGGACTGTTTCAAGAGGAAACAGAGGTGGATATGGGTGTTTACGGTTTTTGGATGAATCCTGAAAAATGTTCAGAATTGACATTTTGCCAACACATGAGATCATCTCTTGAAGGTATGAATGTTGGCCTGTATGGACGATATGGAGGTTTTTGTGCGGCACTCAATCGTAATTCTGGCAATATTGGCGTTGTGCGTGGGAACGGCCGGCGCCGACGAGGTGTGGGTCGACTTCGGTTCTCATCGGAGTCCGAGCCCGACCGGAGTTGACATTACTCAATCCAACGCGTCCAGCCTGGACCTTGAATTTGAGGTCCCGGGCGTTCGTCTGGAATCGATCGAGACTGAGGGGCATACGTTCACTAGGCTCTCGATTCCGGGTTCGGGACAGATCGGAATCGCTGGTTCGCCGCTGATGCCGGCCTTCAGGCGCTTCGTGGAGGTTCCCGAAAAGGCAACGGTACGCGTCACGACTCAGGTGCTCGATTGGGCTGAAGTCTCTCTTTCGGATCAGGGGTTTTCTGACGTGCTGTATCCGGTTCAGAAGCCTCTGCCGAAGTGTGACTGCGAAGAAGCCAGAAACTGGAAATTCAGTTTCAAGGAGGCGGCATACGCCGGCGTGGTCAAGCATGAACTTGTCGGTGTCGAGGCGCCGGTCAGGATGCGGGATCACCGCATGGTCCGATTGACATTTTCTCCGGTCGAATATGATGCCCAAGCCGGAAGCCTCAGGGTGGCGACTCGGGTCAGAGTTGGCCTGAAATTTGTCGGTGGTGACCTGGATGCGACGATGGCACGGCGTCAGCGACTCTCAAGCAGAGCATTTGATGCCTTCATCGGCCGCAGTACGCTCAATCTGACCTTTGCCGATCCCGGCGGAAGCAGGCTCGGCGAGTGGCAGTATCCCGATAATGCGCCGGTCGAGTTCCTGATCATTACACCCCCGGCATTTGTCGGGGACCTTGCGCCTTTCGTCGCATGGAAAACAACCTGCGGGTTCAAGGTGACCGTTGCAACGACCGATACCACGGGAACGACGACAACGGATATCAAGGCCTATCTGACCAATCTCTACAACGGAGCCACACCTCCCGTCTACATCCTGATGATTGGTGATTCTCCAGGCGTTCTGGCAACCTTCACACCCAGTGGTGGAGGAGCGGGTGGATCGGACCTTCTCTACGTTCAAATCGATGGCGGTGACATCTACCCCGACATGATGATTTCGAGGTGGCCGATTGACGATTCCACCGAGCTGATCAACATGCAGGACAAGATCCTCTTCTACGAGCAGCCGACGGTGGCGAATTCGGCGTGGCTCAACCGGGCACTCTTCCTGGCGGGTGATGACTACGAAAACCAGAATGTGACAACCCATGAGGACGTCATCGCCGAGTTGATGGATCCTGCTCCCAACAGTGCCGAGACCGATCTGTGGCATGGAACCGATAATCCGACGACGGCGGACCTGATTGCCGACCTCAATACCGGCAGGGCATGGGCCGTGTACTCGGCGCACTCCGGCCCGTCGGGATGGTCGGGAGATCCACCACTGTCCTCGAGTGACATCCCGGGCATGGCGAATGCCAACATGTATCCCATTGGGATCGGCCATTCGTGCCAATCAAATATGTGGGCGACGAATTCCGATGTCTTCGGCGAAGTTTCCGTTACCCATGCCGACAAGGGTTTTGTCTCATACTGGGGCGGTTCCAACTCGACCCATTGGGTTGGGGATGACTGGCTGCAACGTGGCTATTTTGACGCCCTCTTCGACATCGATATGACGGGGAGTCAGATCCCTGATCTCGATGGACAGTACTCGAACGTCGCAATCTGCTATGCCGGTTTGACTTCGGTTTCCCTGCAGGGCGGGGACGACGAGGGCTACTACTGGCCGATGTACAACCTCGACGGTGATCCGACCCTGGACCCG
>CAYSHZ010000128.1:0-4315 GCA_964430905.1 uncultured Thermoanaerobaculia bacterium
AGTTGTGTTTGTCCAGGTGGACGAAGTCCACAGCCGGAAGGGGCGTTCGTTCATCAGAAATATATATCTGAGGAATGGACGCCCCTTCCGGTGAACCCGCCTTGGCGGGTGGGCAAACGCTTCGAGCGCCTCGGCTCATGCCTCTGTGCTCCTCTGTGTTCTCTGTGTCTCTGTGGTGAATATTGCAAGAGGCTAAGCTATCGGCTGTCGGCTATCAGCTGTCGGTTATCAGCTGTCAGCTGTCAGCTTTCGGCGGTTGATCCGGTCCTGGGATTTCGAATCCTGTATTCTGGGATCGGTGTACCAACGCCAACCGAAAACGGAGAGCCATGACCAATAACCACCGTCCCAACCGCTGGGCCCGCATCCAGATTCAACTGGCCGAATTGTGCGGCAAGACTTCGGACCCTACAGCCCACCGTGCAACTGCTGCGGCCCTGCTTCACCACAAGGTCCCGGGAGTCTCCTGGACCGGATTTTACATGCTGAAAAACGGCGAGCTGGTCGTCGATGCCTACCAGGGTCCGGTCGCCTGCCTGGTTCTGGACAGGCCTCGGGGCGTTTGCTGGACGGCAATGGCTTCCAGGGAAACCCAGCTGGTTGCCGATGTCGAGACGTTCCCAGGTCACATCGCCTGTGATTCCCGGACCCGATCGGAAATCGTCGTCCCGATTCTCGGATCAAACGGTGAAGCCATTGGGGTTCTTGACATCGATTCCCACAGACCAGACCACTTCGACGAAACCGACAGGGAGGGCTTCGAGTCTATCGTCCGTTGGTTAGAGCATCGGTGGAATAGCTGAGCCTTGCCCCAAACAGTCTTACGTCACCAGGGTTTCCAGCATCCCGTTCTCCGAGCCAACCTCCGGAAAGACCCTGTTCCTGCCGGAGTTCTTGGCCCGGTAGAGGTTGGCATCGGCCTTGGCGATCAGTGCATCTGCGTCGTCATCTGAGCCGAGTACCGCCACCCCCACGCTGACGGTCACTTCAATTTCTCGGCCATCGAAGACGAAGTCATGCTCTTCGACCTGCTTGCGAATCATCTCTCCAAAGGCCACTGCGCCCTCGAGATCGGTTTCCGGAAGAACGACCGCAAACTCTTCCCCACCATACCTGGCCAGCAACTCATCCCTTCGAACCCGGTCCTCGATCAGACGGGCGACCCTCTTCAGAGTCGTATCACCCGCCAGGTGCCCGTGGGAATCATTGACTCTCTTGAAGTAGTCAAGATCCAGCATAGCCAACGAAAGAGGCCGGTCGTGCCTCTTGGCCCTGGCCAACTCCCTTTCGAGAAACTCAAGGAAGAAACGTTTGTTGTGGACTCCGGTCAATCCGTCAAGAATGGTCAGCCTGTAGATTTCCTCGTGATAGAGACCCTCAATATTTCCCCCTACGATGAACTTGAAGACCAGACCCCCGGTTGTCACCAAATCTCCGTTTTCCAGGCATTGCGGCCCGTGGATTTCTATATCGTTGACGTAGGTCCCATTGGTACTTCCAAGATCCTCAACCCAGCAACGACTCCCCTCGACAAAGATCCGGGCATGCCGCCTGGATACGTTCGGAACCTCAACAGCGATCGTACTCGTCTCACTCCGCCCGATCGTCACGTCGTCGTCAATCGGATACCGTTTCCCCAGGTTCTCCCCATAGATCTGAACCAGACAAGCGTTCTGCTCCTCTTCGGGGATCTGGGTCCCCGCCGGAAAGGTAATGATGGTCTTCTCTGTGGTCATCGGTCCCCCGCGGCAATCAATTCGGTTGGCTCGGTCATTGTAGCGGAACCAAGGTTCTTCGGAAGGTTGACGCCAGAAGCTGCAATCGATTTCACACCTTTCGATGTGGTCAGAAACAAGCACTGGGAAATATACCGGCCTCGGCTTCCCATCGGTGCTAAAATTGATGGTGGTTTACCCAGAGTAGGTGAGGTGAAGTCATGAGAAGAATGATGAGGCCCTTTTCGGTTCTCTTCGTATTGCTGACAATTCAAACGGCGCCGGCGATGGCCCAGTCTTGGTGGGATGCCATTTCGGATGGCGGCTTCGAGTTGGGATCTCCAAACCCCTATTGGTCAGAGTATTCCGAGGTCAACACAACTGTCATCAGGGAAGATCTCTATCGCGATTCGCACACCGGAAATTGGCACGCTCATTTCGGATCGGATTACTATCCGATCGCAGACACTGCCCACCTCTCGCAGCAAATCACTCTCGGCACCGGAGATGCATTTGTGTCGTTTTGGTGGAAACGCCCCCAACAGGCCGAGAATAATGAAGACACCCTTGAACTGTGGATCGACAACGATCTGGTCTGGAGGGACCGCCCCACATCCGGAACACCTCCGGAGTATTCCTGGAGAGAAGAGATGTTCGACCTCGTCTATTCGGCCGACGGAGGAACCCACAACCTCCACTTCGAGATGACCAACACCGGCACGTCCACAACCGGCAATGGGACCTGGTGGCTCGTCGACGATGTCCAGGTGACGACCCGGAACGAGACCCTCCTGGCTGATTTCTATTGGGAACCAAATGATCCGGTGGCTGGAGAGAATGTTCGGTTCTGGAATGCCACCACAGGTGGCGGAACCCAGTGGTTCTGGGACTTTGGAGACGGTCACACTTCAAACGAGAAGGACCCGCTTCACGCATTCGACACCGCAGGTAGCTGGCCGGTGACGCTGACGGCATTCGGGCAGGATGCCCAGCAATCGACGGTCACCCACACGGTGGTCGTCACAGAGGGTCCCCTGGACCCGGATTTCACCTGGCGACCCGAGGATCCAACTGCCGGAGAGACCGTCGTCTTCTATCCCGATCTCACTGGCGCACCGGACAGCCTGCTGTGGGCTTTCGGAGATGGCACCACCAGCGATGAGATCAATCCCCAGCATGTCTTCGAAAATGCAGGGGATTTCACCGTCATCCTGGATGTTCACCGTTCATCCGACGGGACAAGTGCCGATGTCGAGCATGTTGTCACGGTCAGAGAAAATCTGGTCCCCAGATTCATATGGTCACCCCAAGTCCCGATCGTTGATCAGGACGTCGTATTCACGGATCTCTCGACCGGGAACCCAACCTCGTGGCTCTGGGACTTCGGCGACGATCATACCAGTGACGATCAAAACCCGACCCACTCATGGGGAGAAACAGGCAACTATCCGGTCACCTTGACGATCAACCGGGCGGACGACATATCGGTTGACATCACCCAGTGGGTGACGGTCTCAAACGAAGACATGACTGCCGCTTTCACATGGAACCCAGCCAATCCAGAACCTGGTCAATCGATCGATTTCATCGACCAGTCAACCGGGAATCCCGATACCTGGCTCTGGGATTTCGGAGACGGTTCCGACAGCACCGGACAGGACCCGATTCATACCTACGACGAAGCCGGAGACTTCATTGTCACGCTGACTGTTTCCCGGTCTGATAATCCGACATACACATCAACGACCCAACACACAGTCACGGTCAGCGCACCTTCCCTCGAAGCGTGGTTCCAATGGAAACCGTTGAACCCAACCACCGACGACGAGGTGGTCTTCATCGATCTTTCGAAGGGCAACCCGGTCTCCTGGTTCTGGGACTTCGGCGACGGCTCCAGCAGTACCGAGCAGGAGTCGTCTCACACATTCCCCACCGCCGGAACCTATGAAGTCATTCTCCACATCAGTAATTCAACCGATCAAACGGCAGAAGTTACCCGATCGTTGACCATCACCCAGGGCGCCCTCCCCCTGGAAGCAGACTTCTTCTGGATTCCAAGGACACCCGATCCTGGCGAAACCGTTAACTTCACAGATGCCTCGTTCGGTGGGCCATCCACATGGCTCTGGGAATTCGGAGACGGTGCGACCTCGGACACTCGACATCCCAGCCACGCCTACCAGGAGCCTGGACAGTACACAATCACCCTGACCATCACTCGGGGGAAGTCGACGGCCTCAGACACCAAACAGAGGACGATCACCGTTCCCCGATCAATCGAAGTCGATTTCGACTGGGATCCAGTCACGCCCCGCTCTTATGAACAGATCGCATTCACCGAAGAAATATCGGAACCGATCGAAGCCCGGGTATGGGACTTCGGTGACGGTGAAACCACGGCCGACGAGAATCCTACACACACCTATCTGTTACCTGGCACCTACAGGGTCCTCCTCTGGGCGTTGAATGCCGACGGTACCACCCTGGGTGCGGCCGAACATCAGATCACAGTCTTACCATCACAGCTGGATATCGCCATCACACCTTCGAACGAAACTCCGGATATCGGCGAAACAGTGACGTTCATACTCACCGGAATC
>CAYSHZ010000128.1:4325-9644 GCA_964430905.1 uncultured Thermoanaerobaculia bacterium
CGCTTCAATACGTTTGGCAGTTGCCTCAACAAGTTCATACTCACCGGAATCGGAGCTGTTGACGGCATCGACTGGTCCTTCGGCGGATTGGGTTGCGACGGTAGTGACGAGCGCATCAGTTGCACCCCAACAGACACCAACGACTGCCTGAGCATGGAATACACCTATGCCTCGGCTGGTCTGAAACCGGCACGGGCATGGATTCGGTTCAGTGGCAACCCTGCGGTCGGACCCTTCTCGAGCAGCGTCCAAGTCAATTCCGAAGGCCTCTGTGCATCGCCCCCTGAGGCCAACTTCACCTGGTGGCCGGAGGAACCAAAGGTCGGCCAACCCGTTCGATGTGTTGATCTCTCCGTGGGTCCTCCGGATGACTGGAAATGGTACTTTCCGGATGGATCGGCCTCAAACGCTCAACACCCGACACACGTGTTCAATAGCACCGGAATCCACGAGGTTGAACTGACCGTCAGTAACGGTAAGGGTCAGTCTTCGATCACGAAGACAATCGCCATCGAGGCGGTGGACGCCGTCTGCGGCAATGGTATCTGTGAGGCTGGAGAAACCTCGTGGTCTTGTCCGCAGGACTGTCTTGATGATTCCGAAGGAACCGGCAGAATCGGCCGCAAAAACCGCAATCTGGTGATCCCGGCAGCGGTCGGCGGCATTCACGGCGCGAACGGCACCTACTGGGTGACCGATGGTTCACTGGTCAATTCGGGAGACGAGGATGCGCACGTCGTCCTCGAATTTGTCGAAGACGGCAAATCTGGTGGCCATCGGGTCGCCGGGCCGACGACCATTCCTCCCCACACCGGAATTCACTTCGACAATCTCGTGTGGCAGCTCTTTGGGACACACGCGAACGGCAGTCTCTGGCTCGATGCAGACCAGGCGGTCATTGCCAATACGAGGACCTTCAATTCCTCTTCAGGAGCGACATTCGGCCAGGGCATCGGAGGCATCACCACCAATGACGTCCTGGGCGAGGACGACGGTGTTTATTACATCGTCGGACTCAAGCAGAACGAATTCTTCCGGACCAACCTCCTCCTTCAGGAGACCAGTGGAAAGGACACCGTCGTCTCAATTGAGATCCACGATTCCACCGGAACCCTGGTGTCGAGTCCAGGGATCGTCGTTGGGGCCAAATCCAAGTGGCAGAAACCAATCACGAACCTGGGGATCACGAGTCTCAATGGAGGCTACGCAGTGATCTCAGTCAAGGAGGGTGGAACGATCGCGGCAGTCGGCTCGGTCATCGACCAGAAGACTGGTGACGCCACCACCCTGGACGCGGTCCACACCTTCCAGACCGGAGCAGGAAGGACCGAGAAAGTGGCGGGCGGGGAGCAGGGAGAATCCCACTTCCTCGTGGCGGTTGTCGCACGAACTCCGGGCAGCAACCAGACCGTGTGGCGATCCGAGGTCTCAATTCTCAATCCCGAGACCTTCGATCAGAAACTGACCTTTCGATATGTTCCATCCAACGGCCAATTGATGTCTGTTCGAAAGAAACTGGGTGCAGGCGAAGTCTTTTCCAGCGAAGACGTCATTGAGGATCTCTTCCCCTCTGCCGCCAACGGCGCCGGAAGCCTCCACATCCTCGCCCAAAAGGGTTTGGTGGTTAATTCCCGGACCTACAATCTGTTGCCGGACGATAGTACTGTCGGGCAGGCAATTCCCGGCCTGGCCGACGGTGACATGGCGCGGCCTACCGAAATCTGGATGCTCGACAGTCTGAAGCAGACCAAGGATTTTCGGTGCAACATGGGCTTCTCGGAATTCGAGGGCAGCGATGCCACCGTCAACGTGGTGTTGTTCGACACCGACGGGGCGTCGTTGTTCTACCTGGCATCCAAACAATACGATGTCCCAGCCTTCGGGCAATTCCAGGTCAACAAGGTCTTCAGAGACATGGGCCTCACGAGTAATTTCAGGGAAGCGATCAGCTTCGTCTCGGTAACGTCCAAAGGGGGCGCCCTCTACGTCTATGCCTCGATCGTCGACAACGCCGTGGGCGACGGTACGACAATCTTGGCCAAGCGGCGGTGATGAGCCATTTGATTCTCAGAATCTCTCGAGGAAATGAGTTGATGCGACCGGTCACGTCAACCCGGCGGATTCTTAAACGTCAAATTTCTACGACCGGCCTTCCGGAAAGGGAGAAAATGCAGACTCCGACAGCCTCGCCACCCACTGTCATGGATTCAATTTCAACCCCAACACCGCTTCGGAGTGCTACTCTTTCTATACCAGCTTTGACTGAGGTGAAACCATGAAACGACACACTTCCCTCCTGAAACGCCTGATTCTCTCCACGGTCGTGCTTGTGATGACGGCCAACCCCTTGATGGCCCAAGGTTGGCGGAACGCCATTGAGGATGGCGGCTTCGAGCTCGGAACGCCAAACCCTCATTGGACAGAGTATTCGCAGAACTTTGGCGCCGTCATCCGGAACAACCCCGGCATTGCCCACGGCGGAGATTGGTACGCCCAATTGGGTTCCGAGACAGCTGTCCAGGAGACCGCATGGGTCAAACAAGACGTCTTGTTGGGCACTGAGGCAGCAACGATCTCGTTCTGGTGGACTCGTCCTTTCGAGAGCGAAAACAACGAAGACATTATTTCCCTCGCGATCGACGGTCAGGTTCTTTGGTCGGACCAGCCCTTCCCCGGCATCGGACCACTGGATACCTGGCTTTTCCAGACCTACGACATCAGCGACTACGCCGACGGCGGAAACCACCAGATCACCATCGAAATGATGTCGACAGGCTCGACCTCAACCGAAAACGGAACCCTGTGGTACATCGACGACGTTGATCTTCAGACCCGGGACATTGAAGAGGTCGTGGCCGACTTCTATTGGGAACCGACCGAACCGGCGGTCGGCGAGGAGGTCCAGTTCTGGGATACGACGACAGGCGGCGCAGACCAGTGGTCCTGGGATTTCGGTAACGGCCAGACATCAAACCTCAAGGACCCGATCCACGTCTTCAGTGACGCCGGTGAGTGGCAGGTCTCGCTGACGGCGATCAGAACCTCGGACAGCGTCCAATCGACCATCACCCACCCGGTTGTCATCGCCGAGGAGCCTCTCTCCGTCGACTTTTCCTGGGACCCACCCGATCCGGAAGCCGGGCAACCGATCACCTTCGTTCCCGACATTACCGGGAACCCGGACCAGTGGTCCTGGGATTTCGGGGATGGAACCGACAGTGACTTGGAGGATCCAGTTCACACATTCGACCAGGCCGGAGAATACGTCGTTGTTCTTGATGTCTACCGTTCCTCTGATGGTGCATCGGGCAGCATCCAGCATCTCATCTCAGTTCAGGAACCACTTTTCCCTGATTTTTCCTGGGACCCCGAGGTCCCCGGTGTCGGTGAGATCGTGCAGTTGACCGATGTGTCGACGGGCGAACCGGACTGGTGGTTCTGGGACTTCGGCGACGGTTTCGACAGCCAGGAGCAGAACCCCACCCACGTTTGGGAGGGTCCCGGAGACTACGAAGTCACGCTGACGATCTCCCGATCCGACACCCCGGAGACCTCGGTGACTCATACCGTCACCGTCTCGGATGATGAGATGACCGCAGCGTTTGAATGGAATCCCTCACAGCCCGAAGTCGGCGAGGAGGTCTGGTTCACCGATCTCTCAACCGGCGAACCCGACCAGTGGTATTGGGAATTCGGCGACGACGAAATCAGTGAAGAACAGAACCCGGTACACCTCTTCGAAAACTCGGGGGAGCATGTCGTATCCCTGACGGTCTCCCGGAGCGCCAACCCGGACGTCACCTCAACCACCGAGAGAGTCGTCACCGTCCTGCCGCCTCCACTGACCGCATGGTTTGAATGGTGGCCGGAGGAACCCAGCCCGGGTGTCGAGGTGGAATTCTTCGACGCATCCGAGGGTGAACCCGTGGAATGGCAGTGGTATTTTGGCGACGGTTCGAGCAGCCCCGAGCAATCCCCGCTCCATACCTATTCCGACATAGGCACCTATGACGTCACACTCGTCGTCACAGACGCCGAAGGCACCTCGGACGAAGTCACCCAGCAACTGGACGTCGTCGATGATCCCTACGAGGCGGACTTTTCCTGGGCACCCGAAGAACCTCACGCCGGTCAGGCCGTCGAGTTCTTTGATGAGTCTCCAGGTGAACCGGTGGGATGGCATTGGGATTTCGGCGATGGCCGTTCCTCGGTGCAACAACACCCGGTTCATTGGTTTGACGAGCCCGGCGAGTTTGACGTCACCCTGACGGTCGCTTTCGATCCGCAGGGAACCATTCGTCGAACGATCACCCAGACGGTCGTCATCGGCGAACCCCCTCTCGAAGCAGATTTTTTCTGGGTTCCCCTGACGCCTGCGGCTGGAGAAATGGTTGACTTCACCGATGTCTCCCGCGGCCGCCCAACGTCGTGGTATTGGGAATTCGGCGACGGGTCTGTCTCCGAGGATCAGTATCCCGAACACGCTTTCGACGCGCCCGGCCAGTACACCGTTACTCTGACCGTTGAAAGGGAAGACGGCAAGGCTCTGGCCACAGACACGCTGGAACGAACCATCCACGTCACGGCAGGACTCCAGATCGACTTCAGCTGGGATCCCCTGGAGCCCAGGGCTCTGGAACCCGTCCAGTTCACCGAAAGCATTGATGATATTGATGAGCCTCTTGGAGGCCGCTTCTGGGCCTTCGGAGACAGTGAGACGACCTACGACGAGAATCCTTCCCATACCTACGGACGACCGGGAAGATACATCGTGCAGTTCTGGGTCGCCGATGTTGACGGAAATGTTCTGGCGACTGCAGAACACGAAGTCATCGTCCTCCCGCCTGACCTTGATATCGAGTTGGGAGTTTCAAACCACACACCGAACATCGGGGAAACACTCACCTTCCACCTCTCTGGGATCGACACCGTCGAGGCCGTTCAATGGGTCTTTGGCGGAATCGGTTGTGACGGCAGTGATGGCCAGGCATCGTGCGTTCCGACCGAAGATGATGATTGCCTAACAAGAAGCTTCACCTACGCCTCGGACGGTCTCAAACCCGCCAGAGTCTGGATTCGGGCAAATGAAGGAATCGAGTTGGGACCGTTTGGCGTTGCCGTCGAGGTAGGGCCGGAGGGCCGGTGTTCCGAGCCTCCCCTCGCAGACTTCCGCTGGTGGCCGGCAGCACCGAAGGCTGGTCAGCCCGTTCGGTGCGTTGACCTCTCGGTCGGTCCCCCTGAAAGCTGGGCCTGGACGTTCGACGACGGCTCGACCTCCGAGAGCCAACATGCGACTCACGTCTTCTCAACCGAGGGTCA
>CAYSHZ010000129.1:0-4247 GCA_964430905.1 uncultured Thermoanaerobaculia bacterium
TGAGGCAATCACTCTTTCTTCTGGGCGAGTTCACGCGCCGTGATTTCAAGGGCCGCTATGCGGGTTCGGCCCTGGGGTTTCTGTGGTCTTTCGTTCAGCCACTATGGAGCTTGGCGCTCTTCACCTTCCTGTTTTCGACGGTAATGAAGGTCTCCCCGGGTATTGGGGAAAGAACGGACAACTTCGCCATCTTCCTCTTCTGCGGGCTCCTCCCGTGGATGGCCATTCAGGAGGGCATCACCCGATCGACGACGGCAATCACCGACAACTCCGGTCTGGTCAAGAAAATGAGTTTCCCCTCAGGGCTTCTTGTCTTGGCGGTCGTGTTGGCCGCCCTCCTGCACGAGGCGATTGCCGCAGGGCTGTTTCTCGTCATTCTCGGTATCACAGGTCACCTCAGCCTGGCCGGCCTGCCCGTGTTGCTGGTCGCCATCCCGTTGCAGATTGCCCTGACCGTCGGTCTGGGTTTTCTGGTGGCTTCGGTCCACGTCTTCGTCCGGGATACCGCCCAGATCATCGCAATGTTGACGATGGGCTGGTTCTACGTGACCCCGATTGTCTATCCGATCGATCTCGTACCCTACGAGTTACGTCCAATCATGGAGATCAACCCTCTGACCGTGTTGGTCACCCTCTACCGCGAGGCCTTCCTCGGGGGCGGCATGCTGCCGATCAAGGCCCTCCTGCCACTTGTGGCGGCCGCAGCTATCTCACTGGGCGTCGGCACCTGGTTTTTCTTTCGCCTCAAACCCGCGTTCGCCGATGAGATCTGAAATGACGAACCCCGTTGTTTCCGCGCATTCACTGTCCAAGACCTACCGGGTCTTTGCCCGGCCCGTCGATCGCCTGATTGAGGCCTTGTTTCGCAGGCCCCGTCACACACCGTTCCATGCACTCTCGGACGTTTCCTTCGAGGTCCAACGCGGCGAAGGTTTGGGGATCATCGGCGAGAACGGCGCCGGCAAGAGCACCCTACTCAAGATACTGGCCGGAGTCACGGCGCCGTCTGCCGGCACGATGTCGGTTGCACGGCCCGTCGCATCAATACTGGAACTGGGTTCGGCCTTTCACCAGGAGTTCACCGGACGGCAGAACATCCTGCTCAATGCGGCCATGCTGGGACTCAGCCGGGACGAGGTCGTCGAAAAAACACCCCGGATCATCGAGTTCTCCGAACTGGGTCACTTCATCGACCAGCCGATCAAGACCTATTCGACCGGCATGGTGATGCGCCTGGGCTTTGCCATCGCCACCCAGGTCGAACCCGATGTATTGATCATCGACGAAGCCCTTTCGGTCGGTGACGGCTACTTTCAGCAGAAGTGTATGACCCACCTGAGGCACTACGTCGATGGCGGCGGCACCCTGCTGATCTGCTCCCACGCGATGTACTACATCTCGGCATTCTGCACACGGGCCCTGTGGATGAAGGACGGGCGCGTCGAGGCCCTGGGCCCGGTCGATGAGGTTGTGCGGGCCTATGAGAGTTTCCTCTTGGCCAAGAGCGATCACTCGGAGGACGAGGAGATGCCGGTCCTGGCCGAACGAGACAGGGCCACGACGATCACGGACGTCACCCTCCCCCGGGGCACAACCTACCGGCAGGGTGATCTCCTGGAGGTCCGGGTTTCCTGGACCACCGAAGACCCCACTCTGGGCTTCCACCTTGCGATCGGGCTCAACCGCCCCGACGAGGTTCAGATCTCGTCCTTCCTGACCCACCGATCCGGCGTTGGTCCCTGGACCGGCTCGAGATCCTACAGCGTCGTGTTGACGGTGCCGGACCTTCCGCTGTTGAAGGGAGACTTCAAGCTCTATATCTACCTGCTGGCCGAGGACGGCCTCCACCCCCACGACCTCAGGATCATCGAGGATGCCTTCACGGTCGAGTATGACGACTACATCCCCGGCTCGGTCGCCATACCCCACCAATGGGCGGAGGTCTGAGCCGCATGAACGACTCAACCAACAACCAGTGGATTCCGAGCCCCTACCTCCACCTCTTCGAACACGCGATTCTCAACCCCCACACCGGCAGGGGGATGGGCGTCGACCACCCGTGGTATGCAACGCTTCGCCGCTTGATTCTCGAAGATGCCGTGATCGACAAGGGCTTCGAGCTCCGCGCGGAACTGGCGGACCACGATTGGCTGATCCCGGTCGGAACCGATCTGTCCCACCACTACCGCATTCGCTGGGTCTCGCTGGAAGCGCACTCGGTCTGCAACCAACGGTGCTTCTTCTGCCCGGTGTCCGTCGCCCCCAGGGAACCCTATTTCATGCCGACCGAGGTCTTCAACCGGGCGGTTCGAGAGATCGCCGATCTGCAGCAGCCTATTGAGGCCGTGACCATGATCCAGTACAACGAACCGACGATCGATCGGAGGTTCGTCGAGCAGGTCCGGTGTATCAAGGATGCGGGCCTGCCTGCGGCCGTGCTCTCCAACGGAACCAATCTGGTCCCGGAGACCGTGGACGCCCTGGTGGCCCTGGGTGGTATCCACTACTTCTCGGTCAATCTCTCGACCCTCGACCGGGAGCAGTACGCCAAGGATCGAGGGAAAGACCACCTCGAACGGGTCCTTGCCAATCTGGACTACGCCAAGAACACACCGATGGCCGAGGAGATGGTCATCGTCGTTCTTGGAACCGACGCCGAGGAGCATGCCAGACAGTTTGAGGCAATCAGCCGTCGTTTTGCCGGATCCAACTTCAAGGTCCAGGACTTCGAGCCCAACGACCGGGCCGGCTATCTCGACATCGGCCTGGCCGCCGAGGAACGTCAATTGCGGGTTCGGGGCTGCGATTACATGGGATCACGACCGATCGAGCATATCCACATCACTGCGGCCGCCAATGTCGTCATCTGCTGTCAGGACTACGAGGAACAGTGGCGCCTTGGAAACCTCAATACGCAGTCCGTTCGTGAGATTCTGGACGGAGAAGCCTATGCCCGCGCCCGGCGCATCGTCTACGGCATCGATGAAGGGCCCGAGAACTTCATCTGTGCCAAGTGCCGCTATGCCCTGCGGCGGTAGCTGAAGCCGTGGCCACTTCCTACTCAATCCGCATTCTTCTTCAGGACACAGGCCTCTTCGGCGGAGTCAAGGTTGTTCTTCTTCACGCCGACAACCTCAGTCGTTTGGGGTACGAGGTCACGGTCGTCTCGACCGCTCCCTCACCGGACTGGTACCCTTTGAAGGCGCCGTTTCTCCAGGTTGAAGACCTCGCCTGCCGATCGTTGCCCCATGTTGATGTCGTCGTCGCAACCTACTGGGAAACCATCGCGCCCGCGATGCAGAATGACTGCACCGAAGTCGTTCACTTCTGCCAGGGTTTTGAGTGGCTCTTCTCGTCCAACCTCTCCCGTCGGCCCGAGATTCTCGAGGCCTACAGACTCCCCCTACCCGCCTTCGTCGTCTCACCCCACCTCGGCCAACGCCTCGATCAGGATTTCGGCCGGCCCTCGAAACTGGTGCTCCAACCCCTCGAGACTTTCTGGCGTCCCTCGGTCCGCCAACGTCTTTTCAATCGACCAGCGGGTCTGCCATTTCGCATTCTCGTTCCCGGACCCTGGGAGGGAGACTGGAAGGGCGTCAAGACCGCCCTCCGTGCCATCAAGGCGATCCGGGCGGTCCCCGAGGGCCCCGAAGTCCGTCTCATTCGCTTTTCCCAGTTCCCGCTGGGCACCGAGGAGCAATCACTCCTGGAACCGGACGAGTATTTCGATCACCTGAAACCAACCGAGGTTGCGGCTCTAGTCCGGGGCTGCGACGTGATGTTGGCGCCGTCCTGGGAACAGGAGGGTTTCGGGCTGCCAGTTCTGGAGGCATTTGCCTGTGGAACCCCGGTCGTGGCCTCAGACATCAGTTCTTTCCGGGCCTTTGCGTCCGAAGCGGCCGTCCTCGTTCCCCCAAAGAACCCCGCAGCTTTTGCCCAGGCAGGCCTTCGGCTCTTGAAGGACCGCGATCAGTGGCGGAGGATGCGAAAATCGGGGCTCTCGGTCGCCCAGCTCTACCAACCTGCCTCGGTCACGAGGTCCCTCGAAGACGCCGTCCGCTGGGTTGGCTCCGGACACTGGAGAGAGGAGGCGCCATGATGAAAACGCCCGCAATCGTCACGTGGAGAGGCCCCGAGTTCGATGCCTCCAGGGAACTGCGTTATGCCGAAAACCACTTCAACCGAAAGGTTCACCGCTACCCCCTCGCAGTATCCTCCGAGGGTTCGAACCAAACGATCAACGAACT
>CAYSHZ010000129.1:4347-5724 GCA_964430905.1 uncultured Thermoanaerobaculia bacterium
GAACCACAGACCTTTTCCGACCTCAACAGGGAGCATTCGGCCCTGGTTGCCGTCGCCCACTCCAGGATCCCGGACGACCTCCGCGACATTCCCCTGCTGAGGCTTCCCAAAAAGGCGCCACACGAACGGTCAATGGTGGACTCCCGGATGTATGTGCATCCTCTCGACGACTACTACCGGCACCGGCGAGAGGACGTCATGGCCGAATTGCCCCAAACGGTCAGATCACTCCTCGATATCGGCTGCGGTTTCGGCGCCTTCGGCAAGGCCGTCAAACAGGATCTCCAATGCCGGGTCGTCGGCGTTGAACTCAACCCCGTTGCCGCTCGAGAAGCCGCACGATCTCTGGACCGCGTCATCGACGGGGATATCCTCGAACTCGACATCGGAGAGACGTTCGACGTCATCACTCTCAACGACGTCCTCGAACACCTGATCGAACCTGAACGACTGCTGGCCGGTTTGCATCGACTGATCGAACCGGAGGGCCGCCTGATCGTCTCAGTTCCCAACGTCGGTCACTGGTCTATCGTCGATGATCTGATCGCAGGCAGGTGGGATGTACTTCCCGCCGGGATCCTGTGCGTTGATCATGTTCAGTTTTTCACACGGAAAGCAATTCACACACTCCTGCAAGGAACCGGTTGGACGCCGGTCACAACAGCCGTGATCCCCGGGGACCTTCCCCCGGCTGCCCAATCCCGATTCACGGCTCTTGAGAACTGTGGCTTCGACGTCGACATGGGCAGTCTGACGGCTCTGGGCTTCATCATCACCGCCGCACGGACCCCGGGAATCTCTTCCGACTGAGATCTACACCAGATCGGCGTCGGCCATCGTCGTATAGACACGGCCAGGAGCAAAAGCGGCCGACGACAGGGTCGGATCGAGAAAACGAACGACCCGGACAACCCCGCTGGGATCAGGGCCCCCGTCAAAACCCACGGACCTCAGTCGTTCCTCGGCCTCGGGATCACCATCGAGCCACATCATTTCCTGGGAGCAGCCGGTCTGCACGGCAAGACGGCTCGAAAGGTACTGGACCAGGTCCAGGGCGCCGGGGTGCTTGCCATCCCACACGAGATCGGCCCAGCGGCACAGGCCGCCATCGGTCCGGAAGACGACAAAGGCAACCGGATCACTGGAGAATCTGCGCGTCACGATCCACTGGTGATAGGTCGCCGTCGGGTGACCACCGAAGCGGCGCCGGGCGTGATCGGCATCCCTGACGACTGCAGCGGCATAGCGATCTCGGACCCTTTCCCACAACTGATCAAGCTCCGGCGCCACTTTCTCGACCAGGCGAGCAACGTAGAGCCTCGAAACCACAGTCCGACCGGGTCCAGTCCCGGTCGCACGGGTCAAGAGAGGAATTCG
>CAYSHZ010000129.1:5824-9636 GCA_964430905.1 uncultured Thermoanaerobaculia bacterium
ATGGACCGATTGCATCCAAAAATCCGGTTGAATGCGTCGTTGATGGCGAACTCGTCGCCTTCGCAGTAGGGCCGAACTGTCAGGCTCATGTGTTACCCCGAAACCAAAAAGGCCCCCGACAGGGGGCCATATTTTTCGTTCGATGAAAAATTTAGGCAAGAATTAGGAACGCGATGATCAAGGCGTAAATCACCAGGGACTCGATCAGTGCGAGACCGATGATCATCGTGATCCGGATCGGGCCGACGGCGCCGGGGTTGCGTCCAATGGCGTCACAGGCAGCCGCAAGACCTTTGCCCTGTCCCAGGGCGCCGAATGCAGCGGCAATACCGATGGCGAATGCGGCGCCAACGTACTGCCACATGTTCTTGGCGGTCGCAGCCGCCTCACCGTGATCCTGGGCCATTGCCGGTGCCGCAACGGCGATCGCCACCAAAACCAACGCCACAATTGCAAATTTACGACTCATACTTCCTCCTAAAAAATTAATGTTCTTCGGTTGCAACCGCGCCCTGCAGATAGGCCATGGTCAGCATGATGAAAATAAACGCCTGGAGCAGGGCTCCGAAAATTCCAAGGCCCATCATCGGCCAGGGAACTACAAAAGGAAACATCGCAAAGAAAATCCCGGTGGCCGTATGCTCACCGAAGATATTGCCGAACAAACGCAAGGCCAGGGAGAGAATCCGCGCCAGGTGCGAGATGATCTCGATCGGGACCATCAGGGGCGCCAGAATCGGCAACGGCCCCGCGAAGTGTCCCAGGTACTTGAAGAGCCCATTGTCCCGAATCCCCACCAAATTGTAATAGATGAAGGCCGTGATCGACAGGGCGAAGGTCGTACTGGGGTTACTGGTCGGCGGTTGCAGGAAGTAGAACAGGCCAAAAATATTGCCGACGAAGATGAAGACCGCCAAGCCCAGAACAAAGGGCAGAAAACGGGTGCCAAAACCGGGGCCGACAACCTCCTCGATCAGATCCCTCAGACCGGTCAGCGTCAGTTCGAGAATCTGTTGCAACTTGCCCGGCGCCTCGACCGAGAGCTTCCGCTTCAAGGGAATCAGGGCCAGGGCGACCACCACCGCGACCAGCATCGCCATGACGACGTGATCGGGAAGCCAATAGCCTCCATGCGTACCCATCAACTCCTGGTATCGGGCGGGCGCATTACCGAAAACCGCCAACAACAGGCGATTGACCGGCTCGTAGAGAATCGAATTACTGTGCTCCAAATTCACCCTCCTCCAGCTCGACCCCAGCGAATACCCTCAACGATCAGGGCAACAACCAGGCTCGAAAACCCCAGGGCCACACCGATCGAATCGACACGGGGGACCCACAGCAATGCCGCCATCAAGACGCCAAACAAGGCCATGCGGCCAAATATTCTCAGCACCGACCCTCGGTCGAACTGCGGCGAATCCGGTTGAACGACCCGCAGAACAACAACCTCCAGCCAGTGGAAATTGATAATAGCCACAGCCCCTGCCGCGGTCAAGCTCAAACCATCAATGAGGGACTGCCGGAAGAGGCCATAGGCCAGTCCTCCGGTGATCGAAAGCAACGCCGCAAGGCCGGCCACGAATCGACCCGAGAATTCTCCGGCGGGTTGGAAATTCGGGTTAGTCGGCACCGGTGCTGCCTTCGCCCTTGGCCGCCTCTCTCGCAGCCTCGGCCGCCTCCTCCCGGGTCGCTCTCAGGGTGATCCTGAAGAGGTTGACGAATCCGGCAGCTACCCCAAAGAGGGCGAAGATCATCGTCAACCATGGCTGTGTACCCAGCCACCGGTCCAGCCACCGCCCCCAGAAATAGCCGATCGCAATGGCTACCGGAAACTGGATGCCGACAATCGACAACTCCATCCATGCCCCGGCCTTTCGGAAACCCTTGCCCTTCAACATCAGCCACCTCTCCGCCAGTCTGCCCGAATTGCCGACATCTCTCAAGGGGTGCATCGACTCGTTCAAGCCGGAAGAACGTCGAATGCCCGTGCGGAAGAGGCAATAGCAATGGAAAGTGTGGAAACCGTCACCGATCCAAACGGCAGGGATGAGTTCAACAGGCCTCTCATTGCCATGGCTGCACGCCAGGGCCAACCCAATGTGTTGAAACTCTTGATCCAGGCCGGCGCCGCACTCGATGCGGAGGACACCATTGGATATACAGCCCTCATGGAGGCGGCACGCGACAAACGTGTCGACTGCGTCCGTCTCCTGCTGCAACACGGCGCTGCTGACTTCGCGAAGGACAACAACGAAAGAAACCTCGCAGGCACTATCTCGGCTTGGCGGCAGAAGCACCCGGACGCCTGACCTTTTCATTCCGCCGCCATTCCGAATGACAGAGGAAGACCCGGCGCCGCTTGACGAAAGCAACGGGACTGCAAAAAAAAGGCGCCCCGCATGGGGCGCCTGAAATCCGGTTGAATACTCCTCAGCTACGGCGACGCAGAACCAAAATTGCCACGCCGGCCATAATCAGGAAGAAGATCGCCAACCCGCTGTTTGTCATGGTGGGAACGGCAACCACCGGTGGCGCCGTTGGCGTCGGCGTTGGTTGCGCTCCCTGCGGAACGAACTCAACGTCGAAGTCGTCCGAGGGAAGAGCTCCGGATGCTCCACAGTAGACCTCACCACCCCAAACGGCATCACCGGCATTGATCCCCCCGACACCGTCATTGGCAAATGCAAATGCGGAAGTGATCTGGGCCTGCACCACAACCGTGTTGCTTCCCTCGAAGAGGTTTACTTCGAGAAGAGCGGCGCCACCACCACTGTACTCGGTCACATCCCACTCGACGGTCAGAATTCGGTTCGGCGCCGTTCCGGTCACGAGGTACCAGATGTTTACGGCGATGAGGTCGTCACCCAACGGGGCAACCCACTGCCCGTCGCCATCGGACGGTATGTCACCACAGTTGACCCATAGAGACCTCGGCCCCGCTTGGTCGAAATGAAGGGATCCATTGGTGTTGACCTCAATGACATCGGCCGTCGTGTAGGCGTCATCATAGACCTGAAAGTCGAATGGAAAATTGAACTGGAGAAAACTGTCGTCACCTCCTCCGAGAGATGTTCCAGCTGTAGCATCAATCCAGGCGTAGGTCGCACCAGTCCCATCAACCGTTGCCACGTAGTCCCAGGAACCCGTACCACCCCTGATGGCCGGTCCTGTCCGAACAACTCGATCGGGTCCCGCAGCCAACAACGGAAGCGTTACCAACACGACAGCTACCACCACAAATCCAATACGTCTCATTGTACGACCCCCCTCTTTCTTCTTACGATCCAATTCAGAAACCCACTTTGGGCCCCCAGGGACCAAAACTTCCCAGCCAATCTTTTATCATCTTACACCAAACCCTGGCAATTCTTCCGGACAGAATATGAAGGTTACAGTGCTGCTTCTCTGGCTTGGATGGCTTCCATTCGCCATGGGTTGCTTCATCCTGTCAGATCAGTTTCCCCGCCTCCACATCCTGATGGCGGTCCCCGGCGCCTACTTGGCGGTTTTTTTGCGCCGGTGTGAAACTCAGCCTGTGGCGTTGCCCCCGGTGCGGAAGAGTTTTCCCCTCATGGGGTCTCCTCCCTTGGAGGCGGTGGAAGGCATGTTCATCCTGTGGCGTTCCCTTTGACGAGATTTGTGGCAGGAGAAATTCTGCCGAAGAAGTCCCGAGGCGCCCCTACACCGGCGCAAAGCCCCCGTTACCGCCAAAAGAATAGAAGGTCCCCATCCGAGGAGGGCGTAGGTTACCGATACATTTCTCTCCGATGAGCAACCCGGATAACGGAGACCAGTAACTGGGTGCCGTC
>CAYSHZ010000130.1:0-9588 GCA_964430905.1 uncultured Thermoanaerobaculia bacterium
CACCAACGGCAGACCTCTCTGTGAAACTCTGTGTTCTCTGTGCCTCTGTGGTTCCTATTTCTGGGGTTTTTGCAAGCGCCTAAGCTGATAGCTGATAGCCGACAGCTCCCTCACTCCGGCATTGGAGGCACCGGGACGTAGCAGCCTTCGAGGCGCTTGGCGACGATCAGGTTGAAGATCAGTTCCTGGCCATCGCGGAATCCGTTCTTGTAGCGACGGTTGCTGTCCTTCGGAGGGCTGTCGCAGGCCGAGCTGAAGGTTGACGAAATCAGCCGGTCGCAGTCGTCTTCCGACCAGAATTTCATGTCCTGGACGCCGTCGGCGAATCCCTTGAGGTATTCGGGATCGTCGCCGACTCCGGAGGCCGCCTGGAGTGCCGTATGGAGAGCATCGTCGGCACGGGCCTGAATCTCGAGGTTCCGCTCCTCGGCCTTCCAGATTTCGTGCTGGATCAGGGTACGCTCGTAGTTCTCGGGGTAGGGATCCCGCTCACGGCCGTTCCACAGGGGAGAAGTCCTTGCGTCCTCGAATGAGTTGAATGTCATCAAACGGCTATCTATTTCGGACAGAATTTTGCGATGGTCGCCGGTCTTGATCCACTCTCGGGGGACGTCGAAGATCAGCTGAACCTTGCAGGGCGCCTCGGTGTAGAGTTCGAACGGTCCGTCGGAGTAGCTCTTGAGGACGGGTTCGGCCAGCGACAGCAGGAGATCGACCCTGGACCGCTTGACCTTGACCTTGTCGATCTTGACGATCTCACCGGCTTCAAACCGGCGCTCCGCCTTGGCAGAGATTCCGGAGGCGTTGACATGGTTGTCGTTGTAGGCCCCGGAACAGTTCGAGTAGACCTCGACCCGGAGGGCTGCCCAGGCCCCCTCGAGATCCCTCTCCATCCGGTGTCCAAGGGCCGAGGCCGAAACCGGTGCTGAGCCTGCCGAGAGTACGACCGCAGCCAGGAGGAGGGCCGGAACTCTTTGCATCAGGCCTTCTTCTTTCGCCGGGTCCTCTTGGGCTTGGGCGCCCGTGGATCCTTGCCCTGAGCCCGGAGTTTGGCTTCGCGGCGGGCGATCAACTCGACGGCGTCGTCCAGGGTGACGGCATCGGGGTCTTTCCCCTTGGGGACGCTGGCATTGACGGTCCCGTCGGTGACGTAAGGCCCGAAGCGCCCGGTCTTGATCGAGAGTTCCAGTTTGGTGTCCGGATGGACGCCCAGTTCCTTGAGGGTCTGGGTCCCCCGGCCTCGGCCCGCCTTGGGTTTGTTGAACGCTTCGACGGCGCCCTCCAGTGTGATTGAAGCCAGGGCCTCGTGGTTCTCCAGGGAACGGGTCTCCGATCCCATCTTGAGGTAGGGCCCGAAGCGGCCGTCCTGGGCCGTGATCGCCTCACCCTTGTCGGGATGAACGCCGAGGGTTTTCGGATAAGACAGCAGCATCAGCGCGGTTTCCAGATCGAGAGTCTGGGGATCCATCGACGGCCAGAGACTGGCCATTTTGGGTTTTGATTTCTTGTCGCCACCCCCGTCGCCCAACTGGACGTACCACCCGAATCGCCCGTTCTTGACGTAGACGGGGAGGCCGGTCTCCGGGTCATCCCCCAGGGCTTCGTCACCCTTTTCCGCTGCCTCGAGCATCTCCAGTGCCTTCTCGAGTGTCAGCTCGTCGGGCGCCACGTCTTCCGGAATGGCGGCTCGCCTGTCGCCATCTCCGCACTGGAGGTAGGGACCGTATCGGCCGACCCGAACGGCGACGACCTCACCCTCGGGTGTCGTTCCGAGGTCAAAGCGCGAGACCACGCGTGGATCGATTTCGGCCTGGGCGGCGATCAGGGCCTTGAGGCCCATCTTTCGGATTTTGGCCTTGGAGCCGTTGCCGCCGGCGGTGCCGAAGAAGAAATCACTGAGCCAGGCCGTGGAGTCGATCTCGCCCCCCGCGATGGCGTCCAGTTCGTTCTCCATTCGGGCGGTGAAATCGTAGTCGACCAGATCGGGGAGGTTTTCTTCCAGCAACCGTGTCACCGCAAAGGCCGTGAACGTCGGTACCAGTGCCGGGCCCTTGTGCCACACGTAGCCCCGGTCCTGAATCGTCTGGATAATGCTGGCGTAAGTCGAAGGCCGGCCGATACCGCGAGCCTCCAACTCCTTGACGAGGCTGGCCTCGGTGAAGCGGGCCGGCGGCTGGGTCGTGTGCTGGGTGGGTTCGAATGATCGGCACAGGAGAGAATCCCCTTTTCCCATAGGAGGGAGGATGGCTTCCTGGTCGGCCAGTTCGGCGGAGGGATCGTCCGAGCCCTCGACGTAGGCCCGCAGGAAACCGGGGAAGGTGATGACCTTGCCGGTTGCCGAGAAGACCGCCGGGCCGTCGTCGCCGCCATCGCCCCTGAGGCTGACGGTCGTGCGCTTTCCGGTGGCGTCGCGCATCTGGGAAGCCAGGGTCCTCTTCCAGATGATCTCGTAGAGTCGGAGTTGGTCCTGGTCGAGTTCACCCCTGAGGCTCGCCGGAGTGCGGAAGGTCTCGCCCGCCGGCCTAATGGCCTCGTGCGCTTCCTGGGCGTTCTTGGACTTCGAGGTGTAGATGCGCGGTTTCTCGGGCAGATAGTCATTGCCGTAGAGTTCCGTCACCTGTCGCCGGGCGGCTGTGACCGCTTCTCGAGAGAGCGTGTTGGAGTCGGTTCTCATATAGGTAATGAAACCGTTCTCGTACAGATTCTGCGCCAGACGCATCGTTCTCTGTGCGTTGAATCGGAGTTTTCGGCCGGCCTCCTGCTGGAGGGTTGAGGTCATGAAGGGCGCATAGGGCCTGTTGGTAAATGGCTTGGATGTGACGTCGTCGACGTGCAGTGGGGCGCCCTTGAGCGTTGCAGCCAGGCGGTGAGCGACGTCGCCATCAAGGACCATCGCCTTTCCCTTGACCTGGCCGGTATCGGGATCAAAGTTCTTGCCGACGGCGATCTTTCGGCCGTTCAACTCGATCAAACGCGCCTTGAATTCGCGCCTATCTCCTCCGGCCACCACCGCCTCGAGACCCCAGAACTCGGCCAGCTTGAAGCGGATCCGGGCATGTTCCCTTTCGACGACCAGCCTGGTCGCCACCGACTGAACACGGCCGGCGGAGAGCTTCGGCTTGATCTTGCGCCACAAGAGGGGTGAGACCTCATAGCCGACAAGTCGATCAAGGACGCGCCGGGCTTCCTGGGCCTTGACCAGATTGGCATCAATGTCGCGGGTCTCGTCCAAGGCCCTCGAGATCGCGGACTTGGTGATTTCGTGGAACACCATGCGTCGGACCGGTACCTTGGGCTTGAGAACCTCGGCGAGATGCCAGGCGATCGCTTCTCCTTCGCGGTCTTCGTCAGTTGCGAGGTAGACGATCTCGGCCTTGGCGAGGTGTTTCTTGAGTTTGGTCACCTGGGACTTCTTCGAGGCGGGGATGACATACACCGGGGTGAAGTCGTGATCGACGTCGACGCCGAGGCGTGCCCAGCTCTTGTCCTTGATCCTGGCGGGGATCTCGGTCGCATTGGACGGGAGGTCCCGGATGTGGCCGATCGACGACTCTACGGTGAATTCAGAGCCCAGGAACCGGGAAATAGTCCGGGCCTTGGCGGGCGACTCGACAATGATCAATGCATCAGCCATGGGGGCCGATGAAAACCCCTTGGCGGGTTTTTGTCAAGCAGTTGACTCCGAAATATCATCCAATGGAGTGACGTTGAGGGCCAAATAGTGCGGGGAAAGGCAAGAAACGCAGAGGCGCAGAGGCGCAAAGACGCAAAGGCGCAACGGGTTTCTCAAGCCCGGGAGGCTGGAGGTCCTTTGCACTCTGTCTCAAATTCAGAATGCCCAACATGGCGGGCGGACCGAGGTTCGAGCGCCGTGTCGTCTCCACGAAGACTTCCAAGAACTATTCTTTCTGGTGTGAGGGCATTGCAAAGCACATTACTGAATGAACCCCTACAGCCTCCTAGACCTCGAATTCACCCTGGTCGTTGTAGGGCTGCTCGTTCCTTCCGAGGATCGAGATGATCTTCCCGACAATGAAACCCGATGAGACGGCCAGAAGAATCGTGATGCCGATCCCTGCCATCTGACTGCCCGGGTTGATCCCGTCGACGATCACAATGGCCGCAACGCCGCCGAAGAGTCCCGGCATTCCGTGCAGATTCATGACTCCGCAGGTGTCGATTCCCCTGATCGCCTTTTCGATCTTCGGCTGGAGAACGGCGAACCCGAAGGTCGAGAGGGCTCCGGCGACGACTCCGACCCCAAAGGCCGCAAGGAAGCCGGCCGTGTCACAGGTCGAACCGATAGCGACTCCACCGGCCAGGGCGGCATTGGCGATGTCTGCGGGGGAGATCTTGCCGCGCAAGAGAGTGGACGCAAAGTAGGTCGCGAGGGTGGCGCCCGAGAGGGCCAAGATCACGTTGATGGCGGTGTGCGGTACCAGCTCGGGGGGCACGAGAGCCGCGCAGAAGCTGGGCCAGAAGAGCCAGAGGATCATGCTTCCGAGCAGGGAGAACCGGTCGGATGTCGCATCGGATTCGATCGGGAGGTCCATCTCTTTTTTGGTTGTCATCGTCATGATGACACCCAGGCCGAAGATGGCGCCGAAGGCGTGGATGACGATCGAACCGCCGGTATCGACGAAGGCGCCCCTGGTGATCAGTCCCAGGCCGTTGTCCAGCAGTATCCATTCGTTGAAAGCATAGACGGGAATAAAAAGAAGGCCGAGGAAGATGTACTGGCCCATCTTGAGTCGTCCCAGAGGGGCGCCCGCACAGATCAGAAGGCTGGCGGCTGCAAATTCCGCGAGAATCAGGCCGTCGATCTCCGAGCCTGCACTTCCCAAGATGCCGAGACCGTCTTTGAGAAGGTAGAGGGGGATGGCCACGCTGACCAGGAGATAGGTCGCAGTCACCGCGGAGCGCCCGTATTTCTTGATAAAGACCATCAGGAAACCAAATCCGGCCAACAGCATGGCCATGATGTGGATCGCCCGGTTGTATTTCTGGACATCGACAACATCGTCGATCTGGCCGGCATGTGCGGCCCCCGCACACACGCCTATGACGATGATGGTCAGCATTGCCCTCAGATACGTCTCTTTCCTGTTCATGATCAATCCCTCTTTCATTTGGAATTCTTCGACGGATCACTTCGAAAAGGCAGGTTTCTCCCCCTGTCCAATCGTGGCGCTCATTCTACCGTTTTCCAGCGGCCCCGCCAGTTGAAGGTCCCATAAGGCGTCCTGTCTTGAGACCTTGACGCCAATCGTGTAAGATCCGCGATCGCGTTGTGCCCGAAGGAGATGGCTGATGAGCGAGATTCCCAAGAGATACGATCACACCGAGACCGAGACCCGGTGGCGCGAGCAGTGGGATCGGTCAAAGATCCACAGCTGGGATCCCACCCGGCCGCGGGAGGAGACCTTTGTCGTCGATACCCCGCCACCGACGGTTTCGGGCTCGCTCCACGTCGGCCACGTTTTCAGCTATACGCACCAGGATCTTCTGGTTCGTTTCCAGCGCATGCAGGGTCGCAACATTGCCTACCCAATGGGTTGGGACGACAACGGTCTTCCGACCGAGCGACGGGTCCAGAATGTGCTGGGTATCAGGTGTAATCCCCATCTTCCGTTTGACCCCGACTGGGTTCCGACCAGCGTCGAGGGCAAGAAGAAGAAGGATATCCAGATCGTCGAGATCTCTCGTCAGAATTTCATCGATGCCTGTGGAGTGATCACCGAAGAGGACGAGAAGGCCTTCGAGAATTTGTGGCGGCGCCTTGGCCTGTCTCTGGACTGGGGTGAGCAGTACGCGACCATCGACGACCTCAGTCGGCGGATCTCGCAGTTGTCCTTCCTTGACCTGGTCGAGAAGGATCAGGTCTACAACGTCGAATCGCCCAATATGTGGGACATTGATTTTCAGACTGCCGTCGCCCAGGCCGAGGTCGAGGACCGGCCGCAGCAGGGGCTGTTCCACGACATTCGCTTTGCCGTCGAAGGCGGCGGAGAGCTGCTGATTTCCACGACCCGGCCCGAGTTGTTGGGCGCTTGCATTGCCGTTGTCGCACACCCGGACGACGAGCGTTATCAACCCTTGTTCGGCAAATATGCCATCACCCCGCTGTTCGGCGCCCGGGTGCCGATTCTTGCGGCAGACCATGCCGATCCTGAGAAGGGTACCGGCATCCTGATGGTCTGTACCTTCGGTGATGCGATGGACGTCGAGTGGTGGAAGCAGAACCGTCTGCCGGTCAAGCAGTTGATTGGGAGGAACGGGCGCCTGGTTCCGATTACTTTCGGTCAGGCGCCATTTGAGAGCGTTGATGCCCCGAAGGCGCAGGCGGCCTACGATCAGATTGCCGGACTGACCGCCAAGCAGGCCAAGAAGAAGACGGCCGAGCTGCTGGCCGAAGAGGGTTCCTTTCCTGGTGGTGGCGTCGCCCTTGTGGGAGATCTCAGACCGACCGATCAGATGGTCAAGTTCTACGAGAAGGGCGACCGACCCCTGGAGTTCGTTCCGACCCGCCAGTGGTTCATCAAGATCCTCGAACACAAAGAGGCCCTGATGGCCCAGGGGGGGAAGATCCAGTGGCATCCGGCCCACATGCGGACCCGATACGACCACTGGGTCGAGGGACTCAACCAGGACTGGTGCATCTCGCGGCAACGGTATTTCGGTGTGCCCTTTCCGGTGTGGTATCCGGTCGGCGGTGACGGTGAACCAGTATTTGATCAGCCGATCTTTGCCGCCAAGGACACGTTGCCGATCGATCCCCAGTACGATGGGCCCCCGGGCTTCAGCGAAGAACAGCGGGATACCCCAGGTGGTTTCACCGGCGACCCGGATGTCATGGATACCTGGGCGACGTCGTCCCTGACGCCCCAGATCCAGAGCCATTGGGGTGTCGATGATGAGAGGCACAAGAAGCTCTTCCCGATGGATGTCCGGCCGCAGTCGCACGAGATCATTCGCACCTGGGCCTTTTACACGATCGTCAAGGCGTGGATGCACTCAAACGAAGTTCCCTGGCATCACGTCGTCATCTCCGGGTGGATCCTCGATCCCGACCGGAAGAAGATGTCCAAGTCCAAGGGCAACGTCGTCACGCCTGAGAACCTGCTCGACGAGTGGACCGCGGATGGTGTGCGCTACTGGGCTGCCAGGGCCCGTCTGGGTACCGACACCGCATACGATCCCAGCGTTTTCAAGGTTGGCAAGCGCCTGGTCAACAAGGTCTTCAACGCCAGTCGTTTCGTTCTGATGCAGTTGGAGAGAGCGGGAGATACACTACCTGGCGTCGAGCACATCATCGAGCCCCTGGACATGGCTTTAGTCGAGAGACTGCGTACGACCATCACCCAGGCAACGACTGCCTTCGAGGCCTTCGACTATGCGACCGCCCTTCAGGTGGCCGAGGATGACTTCTGGCATTTTTGCGACCACTACCTTGAGCTGGTCAAGCTGAGGTCCTACTCGGAAGAGGATACGGCCGAGCGCAGGTCGGCGATGGCCGCGCTCACCTGGGGTCTGAGGACCTTCCTCAAGCTCCTGGCGCCGTTTCTGCCCTACGTTACCGAAGAGGTCTGGTCCTGGGAGTTTGCTACCGAGGATGACAGGGACCGGTCAATCCATACTTCGGCGTGGCCCACCGTCGACGAGGTCGCAGCGGTCGAGCGTCCCGGACACGACGGTGTCTATGAGTCGGCCGTCGAACTCTTGGCCGCTATCCGCGGCGCCAAGACCGTTGCCCAGAAGAGTCTCCGGTGGCCCGTGGCCGGACTGGAAATCGCCGGGCCCGAAAAGGACCGAAAGGCGCTTGAAATGGTGCTGGATGATGTTCTGCGAGCCGGACATGTCGAGCGGGAAGCGGTCACAGTTTCAGACGGTCCCTCGCCCGAAGGGACACGTTTCGCAGTGACGGTTGAGTTGGCAGACGAGATGCCCGAGAAGGATCCGAAGAAGTAGAATCAAACCCAGATGGACGGCTTTGAATATGGCCTCCATGGAGAGGAAGAAACGATGAACGCTTTGAAAAGACTCTTCAAGAAGCAGACACCCCCTGATTCCGCCCGCACGATGGGACGCAACGAGATGTGTTGGTGTGGCAGCGGCGAGAAGTACAAGAAATGTCACTGTGATAAAGACCGTATCTATTTTGCCCAACAGCGAGCCGAAGCCTGCCGCGGCAGTTCTTGAGGCATGTGAGCCGAGTCTGCCGTGCGCAGACTGATTGCCGTGTGAATTACTGCCACGTCATCGCCTAAAAGGATCGAAGACATCAAGGGCGGCGTCTGGGCCGGTTCGCGACTCCAAGGCTTTGCAGCGACCGCCTTCTGCGTTTTGAGATGTCCTCCACTGCAATTCAATCGTATTCCCGTGTGTCGTTGATGTCGGCGGAAAGGGACTTTCCCTCTTTTGACTCAGCGTGAATTGCCCGTTCTCGTCGAAAACAGGTTTCATGTATGCTCAGAACGCGCAAAGCTGGGGCTTGTCCTGGATCGTTGATTGGACTCTTCAATAATTGGAGAATATATGTCCCTGACCGTTGAGAAACTCGAATGCGTGACCAGGAAGTTACTTCCCGCATATTGTGGTGTGATTTTCTTGGCGACTGTTTTTGGCGCGTTCACGCTGTATATTGAACACGATATGTGGTCAATTGGTGACTGGCTCATAAACTACAGTGGCGGGTTCATTCGAAGAGGTTTAGTTGGCAACCTGATTATCTGTACAACAGGTTATACACATATCAATTCCGGACTCTTGGCTACCCTCCTTGTGAGCCTATTCTACGGCACATTTTTTATTTTTTCTTGTAATCTCTTGAGGCACAAAGACAATATCAGCAGATATTTTCTCCTGATATTTTCCCCTTATGTCTTCACTTTCCAGATCAATTGTCTGTACGGAGGATACAGAAAAGAGATCATATATCTAGCGATTCTTTCCTTTGTCGTATGGACGGCTCAGTTCAAAAGACCGAGGGTGTTCGAACAAGTTTTCTATCTTGTTCTTGTTGTTTATCCAATGGTAATACTTTCCCATGAGATGTTGGCAATCTTTCTGCCGTACATACTATCCGTGTATGTCTTGAAAATGGAAATGACAAGAACAAGAATTCTGGCTCTTCTGGTGCTGGTTCTCCCGTCGCTTCTGAGTCTGGCAGTTTCACTGTCTTCTTCAGGTTCATCAGATCAGGTCAGAAAGATATTTTCGTCGTTGAATTCGGGGAACTACAGCCTTTCCGGAGGTGCTATTGCGTGGTTAGAAGCTGATTCTAACTATGGGATACAACGAGTAATGGAAACCGTCAGAGACTGGCACTACGAGTATTATGCCGTGATTTTGTTGGTGGCATTCATTGCATTTTTGCCGGTTCGGAGCCAACTGTATTCTCTTGCCAAGAATCGAGTTGTTAGGTTATTGGTTTCTTTGAGTTTGGTCGGATCGATAAGCCTCTTTGTATTTGCTTTAGACTGGGGGAGGTTTATCTACATTCATCTAGTATCGGTCTTTCTATTGGTATTATTGGTCCCGTCGGCACCGATTCCGGAGAGAAAATTGAGGATGCCCATCGGATCTGTT